>NZ_CP118605.1:1800000-2100000 GCF_029869925.1 Microbulbifer bruguierae
GATCAGGGTCGGAACACCGCCTCCCTCCAGGTACGTGGAGCGCACGGTATGGCCAGGGCCTTTCGGCGCGATCATGATAACGTCTACTTCTTTAGACGGCTCAATCAGTTCGAAGTGCACGTTGAAGCCGTGGGCGAAAGCCAGTGCTGCGCCGGTTTTCAGGTTAGGGGCAACTTGCTCGCGGTATACACCTGCCTGATACTCGTCCGGAGTCAGAATCATAACCACATCAGCATCTTTTACCGCATCGGCAACTTCAGCCACGCGCAGGCCAGCCTTTTCCGCTTTGGCCCAGGAAGCGGAACCCTTGCGCAGACCAACAACAACATTACTTACGCCGGAGTCTTTCAGATTATTGGCGTGGGCGTGGCCCTGGGAACCATAGCCGATGATGGCAACAGTCTTGGACTTGATTAAAGAAAGATCACAATCTTTATCGTAATAAACTTGCATAACTTACTTCCTGGTTAATGTGCTTTGAATATCTTTTCCGGGGAATTACCCGGAAACTTTTACTTCGACGCTCAAATACTGAGTATTTTTTCGCCTCGGGCGATTCCGGAAACACCAGAGCGAACCACTTCCATAATGGTGTGCTCGCCCAGCGCCTGTAAGAAAGCGTCCAGTTTTTCGCTGGTACCCGATACCTGTACCGTGTACATATTGCTGGTGACGTCCACGATCTGGCCACGGAAGATGTCCACACTGCGTTTGACCTCATCCCGCTGAGCACCGGACGCGCGCACCTTCACGAGCAATAGTTCGCGCTCAATATGTGAACCTTCAGTGAGATCCACAAGCTTTACCACATCGATCAACTTGTTCAGATTTTTGGTGATCTGTTCGATCTTGTGGTCGTCCCCTATGGTCGTCAACGTCAGGCGCGACAGAGTCGCATCCTCGGTTGGCGCTACCGTGAGGCTTTCGATGTTGTAGCCTCGCTGGGAAAACAGACCAACCACCCGTGACAACGCACCAGGTTCATTCTCCATCAGAACTGAAATTATTCTGCGCATTCTGCCTACCCCCTTACGTCCGTTCCGTCTTGCTAAGCCACATATCCCGCATGGAGCCACTGGGCATGACCTGCATGGGATAAACGTGTTCTGACGGATCGACGTAAACGTCGATAAACACCGTGCGATCCTTGATCGCGAAAGCTTCGGTCAATTTGCCGTGCAGCTCATCGCGGTGCTCAATCTTCATTCCGAGATGCCCGTACGCTTCTGCCAGCTTGATAAAGTCCGGCAGAGACTCCTCATAGACACTGTTGGAGAGGCGACCTTCGTACTGCATTTCCTGCCACTGCTTCACCATACCCAGAGCCTGGTTATTCAGACACAGAATTTTTACTGGCAAATTGTACTGGGTCGCAGTTGACAGCTCCTGGATACACATCTGGATACTGCCTTCCCCGGTCACACACACCACTTCAGAATCCGGGAATGCCATCTTCACCCCCAGCGCCGCCGGCAGGCCAAAGCCCATGGTGCCAAGACCGCCGGAGTTGATCCAGCGACGAGGCTTATCGAACAGATAGTACTGCGCGGCAAACATCTGGTGCTGGCCAACATCTGAGGTTACATAAGCATCGCCATTGGTGATCTGGTGTACCGCGCTGATCACCTCCTGAGGCATGATCATGTCGCCGTCGGTGCGATAACGGGGGGCGGTGTACAGGCCGTGGCGCTCACGCCAGTCGTCGATCTGACGCCACCAGTCCACGATAGCCGACTGATCCGGCATCTCTTTCGAGGCCTTGAGCATTTCCAGCATTTCAGCCAACACCGACTGCACGGTGCCTACGATCGGCACATCCGCAGTAATGGTTTTGGAAATAGATGCAGGGTCCACGTCAATATGAATGACCTTGGCACCGGGGCAGAACTTGCTCGGGGTATTGGTAACCCGGTCGTCAAAGCGCGCACCCACCGCAAAAATTACATCGGCGTGATGCATCGCGGTATTGGCTTCAAAAGTACCGTGCATACCCAGCATACCCAGGAAGCGCTTGTCGGTACCCGGGTAGGCACCCAGCCCCATCAGCGTATTGGTAACCGGGTAATTCAGACGCTGGGCCAGCTCGGTCAACAACTCGGCGCCGTCTCCCTGCACCACACCACCACCGGCATAGATTACCGGGCGCTTGGCAGACAGAAGAAGCGCTACCGCCTTGCGAATCTGGCCGGTATGGCCTTTACCCGCCGGGGTATAGGAGCGCATGCGCAACTTTTCCGGAAATTTATACGGAAAACGGTCGACCGGATTGGTGATGTCTTTAGGAACATCAATCACCACAGGGCCCGGACGGCCGGTAGAGGCAATAAAGAAGGCTTTTTTGACAATCTCGGGGATTTCTTCCGCATTTTTGACCAGGAAGCTGTGCTTCACGATCGGTCGCGAACAGCCAACCATATCGGTTTCCTGAAAGGCATCTTCACCAATCTTGTCCGAGGGCACCTGACCGGAGATCACCACCATCGGAATAGAATCCATATAAGCGGTGGCGATACCGGTGATCGCATTGGTGGCACCTGGGCCTGAAGTGACCAGTACCACACCGGTCTTGCCGGTAGCACGGGCATAGCCGTCAGCAGCATGGGTCGCGCCCTGCTCATGACGCACCAGAACATGCTTGATGCCTTTCTGCCGGAAGATGGCATCGTAAATATGCAGTGCCGAACCGCCGGGATAGCCGAATATCAGGTCTACCCCTTCATCCTGCAGCGCGCGAACCAACATATCGCCGCCGGAGAGTAATTCCACTTGAGCCCCCTCAAAATTTCTCAATTCTTAGGATCCGCATCATCCAAATAGTCCAGAAAAACCGGTCGACGCGAAAGCCAGACGGCGATTCTAAAGGAAAAGCGTGATAAATATCAGCCTTTAACGCAGATTTAACCCATTTTTTAGGATGGCTACGCTGTAACGACAATCTGCGCGGAGCAACCCGGTTGCGGAACCGAGGTTTTGAGCTCCAAGGCCTCCAGATGGGGAGGACCTCCTCGACAGGAGGTGGCGGGTGCTTAACCCACCAGAGAACAGTGTGCGAACCACAGGGTGTTGCGGTGGCATCTACTTCGCCGAGTGAGCGGCAAATTGTCCAGCTTGGTGACCAAGTGTCAACTGACTGTATGTCCAGCAGACGCCCTCATCGGCCAATGTCCGCGAATTTTGTTAACTCTGTAGCAACAATGCCGTTACAGCCCATTACAATCACGCGCAGGAATACGTTAATGTTACCGGGCAAGTAACAATTAGAATGACAGCAACACAAGGCAGTTTTCCCATGCGCACATTCATCACCACCCTGACCCTGGGCTTGAGCCTGGCAGCCGTCGTACATGCAGACGGCATCTACCGGTGGGTGGATGAGCAAGGCGTGGTGCACTTCAGCTCGCATCCGCCACAAAAGGAGGGGGTTGAAGTTGTCAAAGCGCCCAAGTCGGCGCGATTCCGGCAGTGGCAGCAAGAGCAGGACGCGCTGGCAGCACAACGAGCACTGGCCACCGCGTCAAAGCCGGAAGATGCCGTAGAGAGCACGGAAAGCCAGCAACAATCTGACAACCAGGACAGCCAGCAAGCCCTGAACAAAGCGGAAATGGCAGCCCGCGAACAGCGCTGCCGCAATGCCCAGCAGCATCTGCACGAGCTTGAGTCCCACGCCAGAGTGCGGGAAGTAGATGCCAGCGGAAATTACCGCGTGCTGCCGGAAGAAGAGCGGCAGCAGCGTATCCGACAGGCCAAGCAGACACTGCAGAACAACTGCTAAACCTGGCGCAGGGTCAATTCCGATCTGCGGCGGGGGCTTCGCCATCTGCCGCAGCCCCGCCGCTAGCTAGCCCACCTGGTCCAGTCACCACTGCAACTCCCCCTCGATAATCCCGCCCGAGAAACAGATACATTGCCGGCACCACGAACAGTGTAAACACGGTGCCAATCGTCATACCGGATGCGACCACCAACCCCATCGCAAAGCGCGCGCCACCTCCGGGACCTGCGGAAAGTAGCAGCGGCACCATCGCCAGCACCAGCGAAGCCGTTGTCATCAGGATCGGGCGCAAGCGGATGGCGGCAGCCTCTTCGATGGCGTCCCGCTTACTTCTCCCCTGTATCTGCAGTTGATTGGCAAATTCGACAATCAGGATGCCATGTTTGGTAATAACCCCGATCAGGGTAACCAGTCCTACCTGGGTATAAATATTCAGGGTTGTCAGCCCCAGGCTGACAAAGATCATCGCCCCACACACGCTCATGGGCACGGTCACCAACATGATCAGAGGGTCTCTCCAGGATTCAAACTGAGCCGCCAGCACCAGATAAATCACGATCAGCGCAAAGAAAAAAGTCTGCAACAGGTCCGAGCCCTCGTGCTTGAACTGTCGCGACTGACCGGAATAGTCGGTGGAATATTCTCGCGGCAATACTTCCGTCGCGGCAGATTCCAGCACCCCAAGCGCCTCCCCCAATGGCACTCCCGGTCTGGGCACGCCAGAAATGGTCACGGCATTCAATTGCTGGAACCGCTTGAGTTGCTGTGGCTCTACGGTCTCCTCAAGGCGGACCAATGTGGACAAAGGTACGAGAGAGCCGTCACCGGCGCGGATGTAATATTGCTCCAGCTGGTCGCCGGTCAGCCGCTCCGCGCGCACGACCTGGGGAATCACCTTGTAGCTGCGATTTTCCAGCGAAAAGCGGTTTGTATAGGCACCGGACATCATCGCCCCCAGCTCCCGCGCCACATCGGCCATGGTGATTCCGATGGAAGCCGCTTTGTCGCGATCAACAATCACCGACAGTCGGGGCTTGTCCAGTTTCAGATCCGCATCGAGGAAGATAAACCGCCGACTTGCCAGGCCCCGCGTCATGATGTCATCGGCGAAGCTGGCAAGATTGGCAATCGGCTCGGTAGTGCCGATCACAAACTCGACCGGCAGCCTTCCACCGGCAGTGGGCAGGCTGGGCGGCACAAAGGTCGCAATCTTCAGCCCGGCGATCTGCGATACCTCACCGGCAATAATCGCCTGCATTTCCTGAGTATCTTTGTCCCGCTCTGTCCAGGGAGATAACACAAAACCCGCAATTGCGCTGTTAGTACTGTTACCCGCCCCACCGACACCATTGAGCAGGAACAGGTTTTCCACTTCAGGGTGACGATCGCGAACGCCATTGATTTCATCGGTGAACTGCTCCACGTAGTCCAGCGTTGCATAAGAGTCGGCACTGGCAATCCCCAACACGAACCCGCGATCCTCTTTTGGCTCCAGTTCACTGGGCGAGGTAACAAAGAGAAAAAAACAACTGGTGAGAACAATTAGGCCAAAAACCAGAATTACCAGACGATCATCCAGCGCACCGTGCAACCACCGCCGATAGCCGGACTCCAGCCCGTGCAAACTTCTTTGCAGCCAGACTTCAAGGCGATTACCGCGTTTTCCTTCTTCCGCCCGCAGCACTCTGGCCGCCATCATCGGTGACAATGTCAGAGCCACGACGCCAGACAGCAACACCGCCCCCGCCAGAGAAAAGGCAAACTCCACAAACAGGGTACCGGTAAGCCCCCCCAGAAACCCGATCGGCAGGTACACCGCAATCAGTGTCGTGGTCATGGCGACGATGGGCCATGCCAGCTCCCGGGCACCTTTGAGCGCAGCCTCCTGAGGTGTCATTCCTTCTTCGATATGCCGATGCACGTTCTCAAGCACAATAATCGCATCGTCCACCACAATACCGATTGCCAGCACCATCGCCAGTAGCGTCAACAGATTGATGGAAAAGCCCATCAACAACATCAGGAACAGTGCACCAACCAAGGACAGCGGCACCGCCACCGCAGGAATAATGACACTGCGCAACGAGCCGAGAAACAGATAGATAACCACGATCACAATCAGCACCGCCTCAGCGATGGTCTTCACCACCTCGTTGATGGAGTCCTGAATATACTCGGTGCTGTCGTAGGGAATTTCCCCCAGCATGCCTTCTGGTAACTGTGGAAATATCTCGCCGCGGAGTTTGTCACGCACCGCAGCAATGACTTCCAGAGCATTGGCATCCGGGGCAACTTCCACCGCCACAAAGGTGGCGGAGCGACCGTTGAAAGTCACAGAAGTATCGTAGGATTCGGAGCCGAGTTCGATCTCCGCCACATCCTCAAGGCGCACCAGCTGATCACCATCGGCACGCACCACCAGTTTGCGGAACTGCTGCACCGATGCGATATCCGTATCGGCGCGAATATCCATCGCCACCCTGGTACCTTTGGTGCTCCCCACCGAAGCCAGTACATTGTTCTGCCGCAGCGCGTTGCTCACATCCCCCGCGGTAACGCCCTGCGCCGCCATCTCACCCGGCCTGAGCCACACGCGCATTGCGAAGGTACGATTACCCAGAAGCTCCGCACGCTGGACCCCGGCCACAGTGGAAAGCTTGGGTTGCACTACGCGAGTGATGTAATCGGTAATCTGGTTGTTATCGAGAATTTCGGAAGAAAAGGACAGGTACATGGCAGCGATGGTTTCCCCTACCGCCAACTCCACCGTGGAGTCTTCTGACTCCAGCGGCAATTCATTGCGCAGCTTGTTGACCTTGGCCACGACCTGGGTGAGCACTTCATTCGGGTCGTAATCCAGCCGCACATAGGCCTGAATCACGGAAATACCCTGCAAACTGGTGGAAACGATATAGTCCAGGCCATCGGCGCTGGCGATTTCCTGCTCCACCGGCGTTGTGATAAAGCCCTGGATCAGGTCCGCGTCCGCGCCCACATACACAGTGCTCACGGTGATCACCGCATTTTCCAGCTCCGGGTACTGGCGGACATTGAGCTCGCTCGCCGAGCGCAGTCCGAGTAAAAAAATAAACAGACTGACCACGCAGGCCAGCACCGGATTTCGGATAAAAATATCGGTGAATTTCACACGGCATCCCTGCCTGCAGTCCAACGCCGCTAGCTGTTATCCGGCGTCGGATTCAGATTCTCTGGTAGAGGACTGGTATTGTTGATGATCACCCCACCCTCGTTGCGCAGTTTGAGCAGGCCGCTGGTCGCCACCTGTTCGCCCTCCCTTACGCCCTCGATAATTTCAATAAGATCACCGCGTTCTTCCCCGGTCTTCACAAAGCGCTTCACCGCAATCCACTGGGGCGCCTGCGCAGATGGCGCCACGGCTTTGTTATTGGTGGATTCCGCAAGGGCGGACTTTGCCGGGCGAACAATAAATACCGCATTGCCATAGGGAGCGAAGCTGATTGCGGTGCGGGGTACAACGAGTACGCTGCGAAACTTTTCCACCTTGACGGCTACGTCTGCAAACATACCGGGCCGCAGCTTGCGCTCTGGGTTTTGCAGGGTGGCCTGCAGTAAGAACGTGCGATTGGCAGGATCAATCGATGGATCGATAGCGGTGATTCGTCCGGAAAAATTCTGCCCGGGGATGGCAGCGGCTGTCAGCTCGACCCCCTGCCCTTCCTTTACCCGGGAGAAATCCTGCTCGGACAGGGAAAAATCCACGTAAATCGGATGCAATTGTTGCAGCGATACCACAGGGTCGCCGGGTGCCACATTCTGACCCAGGTCAACTTGGCGAATTCCTAGCTGACCGGAAAATGGCGCCGTGATACTGCGCTCGCTGATGGTGGCCCGCTGTACTGCCAGATTAGCGAGCACCTGGTCCTGAGTGGCCTGAGCCTGGTCGAGCTCGCGCAGGGTGGCCACGCCTTTTTTGTAAAGCGCGGAAATACGCTTGAAGTCCCGTTCAGCAAGCCGGCGTTCGGCTTCCAGCACTTCGATCTGAGCAGTTTCTGGCAGAGCGCTCAGCTCCGCCAGCAACGCCCCCTTATCCACGAACTGTCCGGACTCGAAATAAATGGCTTTGACTTCACCCTGGGCCTGGGTGGTGACATTGACGCCATTGATGGCGCGCATGCTGCCGACCGCACTCAACCGGGTCTGCCAGCGCTGCTGCTCGACAGGGGCAGTAGTAACGGTGGCAGGGGGCAGCGACATGTTATCCATAAACTGGTTCATCATGTAGCGGCCGAAAAATTTGAAACCGAAGATACCTCCGAACACCACAAGGCAGCCGAGCAGCATCCACATCATGCGCCGGTTAAACAGCTGCCTTGCCAATGCCATACATCAGTTCCATTGAAATCTGCCCGTCCGTGGGCCTCAGGTACTACCTATAAGCGACTACTTATTGAAGACGGCTTTATCTCCCTCAAGCGTCGCATGAATGGTATCCCCCGGTGCGAATTTACCGGAAAGCACATCCTGAGCCAGCGGGTTTTCCAGCCACATCTGAATCGCGCGCTTCAGCGGACGCGCGCCATATACTGGATCGAAGCCTACATCCGCCAGCTTATTCAGCAGATCCTCGGAAACATCCAGTTTCAGATCGCGATCCGCCAGGCGTTTGCGCAGGTTCTGCAACTGGATCTCGGCGATGGAACGGACTTCGGCACGATTCAGCGGGTGGAACACCACCACCTCGTCGATACGATTGATCAGCTCCGGGCGGAAATGTTCGCCCACGACATTCATTACCGCCGCTTTCATCTGGCGATAGTGGATTTCGCTGTCGATCTCGTCATCGTCGCGGGCGCTGGCAAACTTCTGGATCAGGTCCGATCCGAGGTTAGACGTCATCACCACCACTGTGTTGCGGAAATCGACGGTGCGCCCCTGGCCATCGGTAAGGCGGCCGTCTTCCAGTACCTGCAGCAAAATATTGAATACATCCGGATGCGCCTTTTCCACCTCATCCAGCAGCAGCACGGAATAGGGTCTGCGCCGCACCGCCTCGGTGAGGTAACCGCCCTCCTCGTAGCCGACATAGCCGGGCGGCGCTCCGATCAGGCGGGCGACGGAGTGCTTCTCCATAAACTCCGACATGTCGATACGCACCATGGCGTCTTCGGTATCGAACAGGAAACCTGCCAGTGCCTTACACAGTTCGGTCTTGCCCACACCAGTGGGGCCGAGGAATAGGAAAGAACCGTTGGGGCGATTGGGATCGGACAGCCCGGCGCGGGAGCGGCGCACGGCGTTCGACACAGCCTCCACCGCCTCGTCCTGACCGATAACACGGTGGTGCAGCGCGTCTTCCATCTTGAGCAGTTTTTCGCGCTCGCCTTCCAGCATTTTGGATACCGGGATTCCGGTCCAGCGGGAAACCACTTCCGCGACTTCCTCATCGGTAACGCGGTTGCGCAGCAACTGGTTTTCACTGGTGTCAGATGAGTCCGAGGCAATTTTCAGCTGCTTTTCAAGCTGTGGAATCACTCCGTACTGGATTTCGGACATGCGGGTTAGATCGCCGGCGCGGCGCGCGGCGTCCATATCCAGCTTGGCCTGTTCCAGCTTGTTCTTGATATCCGCACTGCCGGCGAGCTTGGCTTTTTCCGCTTTCCAGATTTCCTCGAGATCCGCGTATTCCTTTTCGATCTTGTCGATGTCTTCCTCGAGCTTCTGCAGTCGCTTAATCGCCGCCTCGTCGTCCTTATCTTTCTTCACCGCCTCGCGCTCAATCTTCAGCTGAATCAGGCGGCGCTCGAGTTTGTCCATCTCCTCCGGTTTGGAATCGATTTCCATACGGATACGGCTCGCGGCCTCATCGATCAGATCGATAGCTTTGTCCGGCAGTTGGCGGTCGGTGATATAGCGCTGGGACAATTTGGTGGCGGCAATAATTGCGGAGTCGGTAATGTCCACACCGTGGTGAACTTCGTAGCGCTCCTTCAAACCGCGCAAAATCGCGATTGTGTCTTCTTCGGTGGGTTCGTCCACGAGCACCTTCTGGAAACGCCGCTCCAGCGCCGCGTCTTTTTCGATGTACTGGCGGTATTCATTTAGCGTCGTTGCGCCGACGCAGTGCAACTCGCCGCGAGCCAGCGCGGGCTTCAGCATATTACCCGCATCCATCGCGCCCTCGGCCTTGCCCGCGCCGACCATGGTGTGCAGTTCATCGATAAACAGAATGACGCGACCTTCCTGTTTGGACAGTTCGTTCAACACTGCCTTCAGGCGTTCCTCGAATTCACCGCGGAATTTCGCACCGGCCAGCAGAGCACCGAGATCCAGTGACAACAGGCGCTTGTCTTTCAAGCCCTCCGGCACCTCGCCGTTGACGATGCGCTGGGCGAGGCCTTCGACGATGGCCGTTTTGCCCACACCGGGCTCGCCGATCAGCACCGGATTGTTTTTGGTGCGGCGCTGTAATACCTGAATGGTGCGGCGAATTTCATCGTCGCGGCCGATCACCGGGTCGAGCTTTCCGGCCTCGGCGCGGGCGGTTAAATCCATGGTGTACTTGTCGAGTGCCTGACGCGCCTCTTCCGCCTGGGGATCGTTGACCTTTTCGCTGCCGCGGACTTTGGTGATGGCGTCCTGCAAGTGTTTTAGATCACCGTGGGCATTCAGAATTTTCGACACTTCGCCGGCGGCGGGATCGAAGGCGGCGAGCAGTACGGTTTCGCTGGCGATATAACTGTCGCCATTTTTCTGGGCTTTTTTATCGGCCAGATTGAACAGGCGCATCAGTTCCTGCGACATGCCGACATCGCCGGTGGGTGTACTGACGGTGGGCAGATGGTCGAGGCGTTTGGCCAGGTCGTTGCGCAGGCCATTGATGTTAAATCCGGCCTGATTCAAAAACGCAGTGGTACTGCCATTGGACTGATCCAGCAGCGCCTGCAATAAGTGTTCGGGATAAATCTGATTGTGGTCACGGCCAACGGCGATGGATTGTGCGTCGGCAATGGCGGCCTGCAGTGGGTTGGTCATCCGATCGATGCGCATTGTGCTTATACCCTCTCCTGATCATTGACGCGCCGGACAAGAAGATAGACGACGCGCGGTAATGCAATGACGAATACAGTCTAGTGCTGATCAGTAATTTGCGGGCTGGCGGCGGGATTTCAAGCTCGATGTACTTGATCGAAATCAATTGGATCTTCAATTAGCCCGCTGGTAGAGAGGCACTTGGTGGCAGCATTCACAGCGGTCCTGAAATCCCACCCCCAGTACCTTGCCGCCACAAGACCTGCTTAAAAAGGAAGCCTGAAGATCACTCAAACCAGATTAAAGAAGCCATGCGCCCGGTATCCCTATCGCGACGATAAGAGAAGAACTCCGAATCCTCGGTAACTGTACAACGGTCACCACCAAAAATTTCGGTCACCCCCAGTTCCGCCAGCTCGGCGCATCCAAGGCCATAGATATCCGCCAGGAAATGCAGTGGCTTTTTATCGTGGGGCACAAAGCATTTGGCAATAGCTTCCGCGTGGGCTTCACTTAGGGAAGATTCAAACGCCGCCTCCAACACATCCACGCCACACTCAAACGCCTCAGGACCAATAGCAGGACCAAGCCACACCATCAGGTCCTGAGGTTTACTCGTCATAGCATTGATGGTTTCGCGAATCACACCGCCAGTCAGCCCGCGCCAGCCGGCGTGAATCGCCGCCACTTCGGAGCCGTCGCGGTTGCACACCAGCAACGGTAAACAGTCCGCGGTCAACACCGTACAGACAACCTTGCTCTCTGCTGTATAACTGGCATCCGCAGTACGGACCATGCCGTCACTTTGTGCTTCCACCGCCCTGTCGCTGTGGATCTGTTCCAGCCACTGTGGCTCACTCGGCAATTGCAGTTCCGCCTGCAGCTGTGCCCGATTTGCCGCCACAGCGTCTGGCGAATCCCCCACGTGATCGGCCAGGTTAAAGGCGGCATAACCTCCCTCGCTGTGGCCATCCTGTCGCAGCGTGAAAAAAGCGCGCACATTACCCGGCGCAGGCCAGTCAGGGACTAAATAGTGGTCGGCCACCATAGGGGTTCCTGTAGAAGTACGGGGCTCAGTCATTGTCTGCCCGCAATAATTGGATTAGCTGCAGCATATCCTCCGGCATAGGTGCCGACCAGTGCATCGGCTCGCCGGTAGCGGGATGGATCAGCGCAAGTTCGGCGGCATGCAGCGCCTGCCGGGGAAACTGCTGCAATGTCTGGATCAGTTCGGGACTGGCGCCGGGGGGCAGCTTGCCGCGGCCGCCATATAACGGATCCCCGACCAGTGGATGGCGGATATGGGCCATATGCACTCGGATCTGGTGGGTACGCCCGGTTTCCAACTGGCAACGCACCAGGGTGTGGCCACGGAAGCGCTCCTGCAACCGATAGTGCGTAATCGCCTCCTTTCCACCAACGGGTACCACCGCCATTTTCAGGCGGTGGGTCCGATGCCGCCCCATTGGCGCGTCAACGGTACCACCGCCACTAAGCATACCCTGAACGATCGCATCATATTGACGGCTGACCGTTCGGGCCTTGAGCTGATCTACCAGATCCGCCTGCGCCTGCAGGGTCTTGGCGACCACCATCAGGCCACTGGTGTCCTTGTCCAGGCGGTGCACAATACCGGCGCGGGGAATGTTCTGCTGCCCCGGGCAATGAGCCAGCAGGCCGTTCAGCAGGGTACCGTCGGGATTACCCGCGGCGGGGTGCACCACCAGCCCGGCGGGCTTGTTGATCACCAGCAGGCTGTCGTCTTCGTAGACAATATCCAGTGCCATTTCCTGTGCCAGCCACTCCCCCTGGGGCTCAAGTTCGGCACGCAGGCACAACTGTTCGCCGCCAAAGAGCTTGTCCTTGGGCTTGGCGGTATGACCATCTACCGTGAGTTGGCCGCCTTTGATCCAGGCCTGCAGGCGCGCGCGGGAATAATCAGGGATCAAATCCGCTGCGATCTGGTCAAACCTCTGGCCGGCGTGTGACGCCGGGACTTCGATATCGAGTTGTATTTGATTGCTCATCCGAATGGGTCTAATACTTTGGGCTGGCGTGGCGCTGTGGTTAAATAGCTGCCCTTCGGCCCCCGGTGAATTTTGGGTGGCTAGTTTAATAAGGTTGAGACAAATAATGATAGAGCGAGGGGCAATGTGGTCTTGGAATAAGCAGGCCTGGAAAACGTTGTGGCTGGCACTGCTGGTAGCTCTGGTAGCCTCATGTGCCAGCACGGACGAGAAAGATGAAGAGGGCCTGCCCTCCGGTAACCGTACCGAGCAGGCATTTTACGAAGCAGCCCAACGGCAACTCAAATCCAGCCAGTGGGAGATGGCAATCAAGAACCTGCGGGCGCTGGAAGACAACTTCCCGTTTGGCAACTACGCCGAACAAGCCCAGCTGGAGCTGATCTACGCCTACTACCGCGACTATCAGAACGACGCGGCGATCTCGGCAGCAGATCGGTTTATTCGCCTGCATCCGCAGCATCGCAATGTAGACTACGCCTATTATATGAAGGGTCTGGCGTCCTTTACCGAGGGCAGCGGTCTGTTTGAACGCTTCCTGCCAACAGACATGACCCGCCGCGATCCTGGCTCCGCCCGTGAGTCTTTTGCGTATTTCGCACAGCTGATGGCGCGCTATCCGGAAAGCCGCTACGCCCCGGACGCGCAAAAGCGCATGATCCACCTGCGCAATCTGCTGGCCCGCTACGAAATCCACGTGGCCAACTACTACTTCAAACGTGGTGCCTACCTGGCCGCCGCCAACCGTGGCCGCTACGTAGTAGAAAACTTCCAGCAAACCCCTGCCATCCCGGATGCTCTGGCGGTAATGGTACAGTCCTACCATCTGCTGGAAATGTCACAGCTGGAAGCCACCTCGATGGCGGTATTGCGAACCAACTACCCCCATCACCCGGCATTTCGCAATGATGGCACCTTCAACTACAAGTATTTCAGTGGAACCGGCGGGCGCAGCCTGGTCCACCGCATGACTCTTGGCGTATTCGAGAAGTCTGACCCCCGCGGATTCGACAGCCGTGAGCTGTACAACGCGGAATACCGCCCGGATGAGGCGCCACTGCCTCCGGAGCTTTAAGCGACAACCCTTACAAAAAAGGCCCCGCGGCGTGAGCAGCGGGGCCTTTTTCGTGTAGGAGCCTGCCTGCAGGCGAATTTCTGAAAATACGAAGGTCCGCTTGCAAGTATGCTCCTACAGAGTGAGAACGTAGCAATCAGCGGAGCGGAAGCACATTACTCCCCCGCCTTCCAACCGTTGGTGATCGGATAGCGCCGGTCACGGCCAAAACCACGCTCGGAAATGCGTACGCCTACTGCCGCCTGACGACGCTTGTATTCGTTGCGATCCACCAGACCCACCACTCGCATCACCGTCTCTTTATCAAACCCCATGGCGATGATTTCCGCCGCACTGTGGTCGAGGTCAATATACTGGCGCAGGATTTCATCCAGCACCTCATACGGCGGCAAACTGTCCGAATCCACCTGATCCGGGGCCAGCTCTGCACTGGGTTCCCGGGTGATCACAGTTTCCGGAATCACTTCAGAAATCGTGTTGCGGTAGCGGGAGAGTTCGTACACGAGAATCTTGGGTACGTCCTTGAGCGCGTTGTACCCCCCCACCATGTCACCGTAAAGCGTGGCGTAGCCCACCGACATTTCGCTCTTGTTGCCGGTAGTCAGTACCATAAAACCCTTCTTGTTGGAGATGGCCATCAGCAACATACCGCGGGCACGAGCCTGTATGTTCTCCTCGGTGGTATCCCGCTCACTGCCGGCAAATTCACTCTCCAGCGCCAGCATGGCGGCGTCGAAGATACCCTCGATGCCGATCACCCTATAGTGAATACCCAGCCGCCGGGCCTGATCCGCGGCGTCGTTTTTCGACAGATCCGAGGTATAGCGGAACGGCATCATCACCGCTTCCACCCGGTCGGGCCCCAGTGCATCCACGGCAATGGCAAGGGTGAGGGCGGAGTCGATACCGCCGGAAAGTCCAAGCACCACCCCCTTGAAGCGGTTCTTGTTCACATAATCACGAACCCCGAGTACCAGTGCCTGGTAAGTAGAGGCCAGCCCATCCAGGGGCTTGCTATCAGTTCCCGGGACCAGAGAGACTTCGCCACTAGCCGACTCAACGGTAACCGGCAGCAGGCTCTCGACAAATTCCGGCGCGCGCGCGCGCAGTTCTCCGGTTTTATCCACCGCGAAAGAACCGCCATCGAATACCAGTTCATCCTGCCCACCGATGGCATTGACATAGATGATGGGCATATTTCCCGCCTGCGCCTGACGACCAAGCAACGCCAGCCGCTCTTTGGCCTTGCCCCGGTGGAACGGAGAGGCGTTGATATTCAGCATCAGCTTCGCACCGGCGCGCTCGGCCTGTATTACCGGCTCCGGGTGCCAGATGTCCTCACAGATGGTCACGGCGGTGGGTATCCCTTTGATATTCACCACACAGGGCTTTTCTCCCGGCACGAAATAGCGCAGCTCGTCGAACACCTGATAGTTGGGCAGTTTCTGCTTGGCATATTCCGCCACCAGCTCCCCATCCTGGATGATACCCGCCATATTCAGCACGGTACCGGCAATCACCCGCGGGTAGCCAATCAAGACCGCACAGGGAAGATCCGCCTGTTTCAGTCGGTCCAGGGCGGCATCAATACGCCGTTGCATACTGGGACGGAGCAGTAGGTCTTCCGGCGGATAGCCACACAGGGTCAGCTCGGGGAACAGCACCAGATCTGCAGCGTATTCCCGGTAGGCGCGGCGAGCGACCTCGACTATCTGGTCAGTATTCCCCGGTATATCCCCCACCAGCAGATTGATTTGCGCCAGCACTAGCTGCAAAGTAGACATCTTTATACCCCATTGGATTGAGGCGGCTATTGTAGCCACGCCGCCCGGGCGTACAACATCCGCGCGGATTTTGCCCCCTTTGCCCAGGACAACGAGAATAAAAAGTGAGCAGTGAAGCCCCGCCCAATACCACCGCACAGTGGGTTGGCACGCGCGCGAACAGCGCTACTGAACTATCCGTCGAACTGCCCCGACCTCAGCTGCGCCAGCAAGACCTGCTGAAAATCTACGCCTGGTACCGGGTGACCATCGGTCTGATATTACTGGGACTGTTTGCTTCCGGTATCAGTAAAGGCTCCGTCGGCACCCTTTACCCGACGCTGTACCTGGATACCGCCATCACTTATGTAATTCTCAATATCGCCTGGCTGCTGTTCCTCTATCCCAGCGGTTTCCTGACCACACCACTGCGTATCGGCAGCATCCTGTGTTGCGATATTCTCGCCTTCCTGCTTTTGATTCAGGCCAGCGGCGGCCTCCATTCCGGCGTCGGCTACCTGTTACTGACCACCTGCGCCGTGGGTTCACTGCTACTCGACCGGCGCATGAGCGCATTTCTTGCGGCCATTACCAGTATCGCCATCATTGGACAGCAGCTGTTCGGCGTACTTACTGGCAGCGCTGACACCCAGGACATAGTGTCCGCCGGCAGCCTGGGAATCCTGCTGTTTACCTGTGTTACCGCACTGCAATATCTGTCCAGCCATATCCGCCTCGCCAATCAGAAGGCCGAGCAGGAGCGGCGACAGGCGGCGCACCTGCAGCGCCTCACCCAGCAGATTGTCGCGCATATGGATACTGGCGTGCTGGTACTGGATGAGAGTGATACCCCGGAACTCGCCAATCGCGCTGCGCAACAGCTGCTCGGTATCCATCCCAGCACCGGCTACACATTGCGCACCGACTTTCACCAGGCTCTTACGCATTTACGCAGCCAAGCGGGTTCCAGCAGTGGCCTTCTGCCTGGCCCGGGACGCAGCGAACTACGCGCGCACCTCAGTAACCTGTCCGATGCAGGCAGGACGAGCACACTGGTATTTCTCGAAGACAATCGCAAACTCACCCAGCATGCACAGCAGCTAAAGCTCGCATCGCTGGGGCGACTCACAGGCTCCATCGCCCACGAAATTCGCAATCCCCTGGGAGCGATCAGCCATGCCGCCGAACTGCTCGCCGAGTCTAAGTCCCTGCGCGACGAAGACCGCCAACTGACGGAAATCATTGGCCGTCACAGTCAGCGGGTAAACCAGATTGTCGAAAACGTTATGCAACTATCCCGGCGACAGCCGGCAGAGCCTCAGCTACTCGACCTACGAAACTGGTCAAGCCTTTTTCTTGAGGATTACCGGGCCGGCGCCGCAAAGGAAATCGAAATCACACTTACTCTTCCTGCGCAGCCGGTTTACGCCCGCTTTGACCCGAACCAGATGGCGCAAGTACTTACAAACCTCTGCAACAACGCGGTACGCCACTCGCAACTGGCGACAGGCAAAGCAGAAGCAGAAATTGCCGTACATTATATCGAGCAGCGCACCTGTGCCCGGCTGGAGGTTCTGGACAGAGGAAAGGGCATTTCCGATGAAAATGGTGAACAGATTTTCGAGCCCTTTTTCACCACAGAGTCCTCCGGTGCCGGGCTTGGGCTATACATTGCCCGGGAACTTTGCGAAGCCAACAGGGCCAATCTGTATTACTGCCGCAGCCAGGACAGACGCAGCTGCTTCAGAGTAGAATTCGCCAGCCCCGGACAGATATTCTGACCGCAAAAAAATAACGCCAACCGCTGACAAATCACAAACCATGGCAGACCGTTCACCCATTGCCCTCGTGGTAGATGACGAGCCCGACATCTGCGACCTGATTTCGATGACATTGCAACGCATGGACGTGCGCGCGGATGTCGCCATGTCTGTCGCCGAAGCCAGCCGGCGTCTCAGTGAAAAACAGTACGACTTCTGTCTCACCGATATGCGGCTACCGGACGGCGACGGCTTGCAGCTTGTAGAAAAAATCCAGGATCTGCCTCCGGGTCAGACGCTCCCCGTCGCAGTGATTACCGCACACGGTAATATGGACAGCGCCATCAGCGCGCTAAAGCTCGGCGCGTTTGATTTTGTCAGCAAACCGGTCAATCTGGAGCGACTGCGTGCCCTGGTGCAGCTGGCACTGCGCCTGAGTGAGGACCATCACCTCGCACAGCAGGAGTTCCCCCCCATGCTGCAAGGTCAGTCTGCAGCCATTCAGGCACTTCGTCAGCAGATCGAAAAAGTGGCTCGCAGCGATGCACCTGTACACATTTACGGCGAAATCGGTTCAGGTAAGGAACTGACCGCACGCAGCATTCACCAACAGGGACCGCGCGCGCAGGAAGCCTTTATCTCCTTGCAGTGCAGCGCCATCCCCACCGAACAGCTGGAAGCAACCCTGTTTGGTTGCGCATCGGGCGGCAACTACAAACCCGGCCTCCTGCAGCAAGCCAACCGCGGCTCGCTCTTTATTGATGAAGTGACCGAACTGCCGCTGGAAATTCAGGCCAGGCTTCTGCGCACAATTCAGGAAAAACGTTTTACCCCCACAGGCACAGATCAGACGATAGAGCTGGACGTCCGGATTCTGAGCGCCTCACTCGGGCAAATTGCCAGCAACGTACGCAGTGGGTACTTCAGAAGTGATCTGTATTACCGAATCAGTGTCATCGAAGTGGCAGTCCCGCCACTGCGGCAGAGGTCCGATGACATCCCCCTGCTGACCCGCAACCTGTTGCGTTGGCTATCCGCAAACACCCAGGGATCGGCAAGATTCACGCCCCCCAGAGTGACTCTAGATGCCGTCGACGCCCTTCAGGCATATTCCTTTCCTGGCAACCTGCGGGAATTGGAAAACATTCTTGAACGAGCTCTCACACTCAGCGACAGTAATACCCTGCGCGCAGAAAACCTGCTACTCCACACCGAAGCCCCGCTACCCCCAACATCACCATGTGGCCATTCTGTTTACCTCGCGGCCGCCGATATCGAAGTGAACGCCGGAAACACAAACTCCGGGACATCGCGCTACCCGGTCTATCCGCAGCAATTTTCCACATCCGAATACGAAACCCTCGACGATTTCCTGCAGTCCATCGAGCGCGAAGCGCTGGAAAAAGCGCTGAACGAAACCCAGTGGAACAGGACCGCAGCGGCAGAAAAATTGGGAATCAGTTTTCGTTCGCTGCGCTATCGTCTGAAGAAGCTGGGGCTGGAAAACGACTGACCCGGTCTAAGCCGGGTCAGTGATATAGGAAAACAGGTCGTAAGCTACCAACAGCTCGCCGTATCAGCGCCTGTCGCGTTTCGCACGCCCGCCTGATTCAAGGTAAGAGTCCTGCATCTATTATCCGAATCCTGGATCCCGCCCACAACAGGCGTAGCCGTCAGGCGATACGTCGTTGTCGCCAACGCAGCGGTAATGTCATACAACCCTTCCCCCGAAGAAATTACACCATCATCCTTCAATGATTCGGCAACGGAACAGTCTTCACTGTTGTAGGCATTGTAAACCGTAAAACAACGCTGCAATCGCTGAGCCACATCGTGCAAGCTGGCTTTCGCATCGGATCGGTTGCTCTTACGTACAGAGTCCATGTAAGAGGGATAGGCGATACCCGCTATAACCCCAATAATCGCTACCACGATTATTAGCTCGATAAGGGTAAAGCCCTGCTGATACGTCATTCGCTTCATGATTTTATCCAAATAGCGTTAAAAATTTCTCCAGGAAATTCTGCCTTTTGCGCCCGGAGGAATAATCCCTGAATCCACCTGGAACTCGCCCTTGATATTACTTGAAGGCAAATAACTATTGCGTCCTGCCTCGACCATTTGAGAATAACTAATGATGGCGTAATCCACCTGCTGCCCATCCACGCCAAAAATTGAGTGGCCGATAAAACGATCTCCCACCGCAACCAACTCCATTTGCCAACCACTACCACCAAATGAGCAGGAATCATTCGATGTGATCATCGTCGGGAATAACAGGCGATCATAGACCAGCAAAGGCTTGCTGATTACCCGCTCACCGGTCACGTTATCCCCATGAATCAAATCCAGATACCAACCGCTCTTATCCCCCCACCAAGTCTGGATGTAATTATTTGACACCGTCCGGACTCCGTTTTCCTCCTCAGAAATGACCTTCTGCATCAGGTCGGATCGCCCGGAAATCACTTCTCCCTGATCAGCGAGCGCATAAAAACTATTGATCGTTGTGCCAGCTTCATTGTCCGTGTCGGAAAGATAGCTACCAGTACCAAAATACACCATAACCGCATTATCCATCTGCTCATTTATCCCGAGCGTAGGTGTTGAGGTGATAGGCTGCACCTGGCCATTACGATCGATGGCAGTAAACAGTGGTGCATTCACGGTTATTTCATTCCCTTCCTCGTCCTCTACTGTCGCCTCCAGAGCCACACTCCAGTTCTCAGAATTTTCGCCGCTGAGATCAAACTTCCACAGATTGCCAAACAAATCACCAGCGTAAGCAGCAATAACCTCGCCACGTCCGTTTGGAAGTAATGAAGGGCCAGCGAGACCATTTTGGCCGGCTTCGTTGGTTTCCAGTATCAGTGAATTTTCAGACGGATTATCAAGATCCACGACAACCAGACTTGCTCGAGACCCCTCCGAATTGTAGCCATTACCGAAAATCAATTTCCAACCATCGCCGGTAGGTACAATAATTGGTGCACCGGTGATATTGCCAAGTTGCGGGAAATCAGCATCCGTCAACTCAAACATTACATCACCTTCATCAAAGGATTCCGGGTCGGTCACATCCAAAACATAAATTCCTTTTCCGCCAGCACCCAAGGTTCCGACCAGGATATTCTTCCACGCTGGATTTTCTCCGCCGAAATAGGCGTCACCCACAAACAATGGCCCATCGACACTATATTGATGCCGGTTGTCACCAGTGCCATAGTCCGGCGAGGTCATTTTTCTTAGAGACTCGTAAACCCCAGATGGAATATAGGCGAAGAGCTCATGACCCGAGGCCGCATCAAAGGCGTGCAACATACCGTCATTAGCCCCTACGTAGACTACCTCTTTTCGATTCTGCTTATGCGTTTGATAGTAGGTCAGGTAGGAATCTCCACCGAGATCCGATTCCAACAAATGATAATTATATTTTTTGCGCCCCGCGAAAACCGGGCTTGAATTGACGATATCTCCCAACAGTTTTGCCCGGTCACGCATGCCAGCAACCGCAGAGCCGCGTATCCAAGTCAGTCGCGCGGCTCCCACTTCCGCCTCGTCATCACCTGCCAGAATCAGTTTCTGGGCTTCAGAAATACCCGGTTGCCCTTCTGCGCTTTCCCAATTGAAAAGCGCGCCATCTCCATTGCTGTAGGTAAAAATATTCCTATCGGATAGGGGAATAAACTTAGCGTTATTGGCCTCCCACATCTGGTCCCCGATGGTTCCGTCTTCGTTCAGCTCCAACGCTTTCAGTTCGCCACTCCAGTCCGTACTGTTAAACAGTGCCTGGTAAATTACGGTATCGGTACCCAACCGGGTAGAACTGGTTGCGACGGAAGAGGCGGAGCCCGCGCTGGCCGCGACGCTCTCCAGTGCATTACTCAAACTCTCTTCGAGTTCGGCGGGATCGATCGCGTAAAAATAGGTTGACGGCTCAGCGGCGGCGATGGTGGCATCGTCTGGAGGAAGTCCATTATCTCCATCACTGTACCCCCCCCATTTCGCGGCATAATAAAGTGGGGATTCAAGGGACTGTGCGAGGGATGTTCCGGCAGTGTAGGTTCGCAGAGATGCACTATCACCTACATTGCAATCATCACATCCGAAGCCAGTGAAGCCGTTAATACCGGAGTGCGCATGAAAGCCATCATCGACAGTACCACTGATGATGTAGCCAAAGCCCATTTTGTACTCGTCAGCGGTCGATTCGGCGACCACATTGGTAGAAACACTAACGACAGCACTATTACCTGAGCCCGAAACACTGTAGTCAATCACTCCCCACATATCTTGGTCAAAATCTCCTCCCTGCTCACTATCCTCCCAGTTAACATAGAGCTTGCCGCTGGTACCATCTTCAGACTGACTAACTATTTTGAAGTCGACGATGGCACAGTTCGTATCGGTAATCTGACCAGGACCATTTGGCACGTAGTGATTACGACAGGCCGGTAAGATAGTTATCTTCTTCCCTTCCATTCCCGGTACCGGTATATCGACCCTGGGTACCGCAGGAGCTAAAGCTACGCCATAGGTAGTTACCGTCTGCGTACCCTGAATTAGTGGCTGTAAATCATTTTTTCGTGCGTAGTAAGCCATGCCGGCAATATTGTACGTCCCTTCCAGCCGCGGGGCGTCAGGACAGGTACCTGTCACACCAGACAATGCCGTCACTGTCTTGGCGGTACAAAGTTGATCGTCATTGTCCCCATGAGTGCCGACAAAGAACTGCTTCCCATACAATCCCTCCAATTCACCAACCCTGTCGGTCATAGCCCCGACGTCCATACCCAACGCATTAGTGGTATCACCATCATAGGAACTGATTGAAGCGTTAAACTGAATAATACTGGTCGCCGCACAGTGATTTGCAGACGTTACCGGTGTTTCCCAATCGCCTGCAGCAACACTTGTCAGCCCGGAAATTTTGTCATCGCCAGCAACAGGGTTCAGTGCGCTCTTCCCAGCAATATAATGCAAAGCTTCCAAGAAAATTTCTGACTGTGGATTACCCCAGTTAGAGCATTGGTTATCGTCAAAACTATCCCAACCCCAGCTACAGTTATCCCCGCCTCCGGCACCGAGATAACTGCCATTTTCACCACCGGAATACCGGTAGCCATAAATGCGTAATTTATCGATCGTCCGTACAATACCCTGATTGTTACTGAAGGTTCCGTCACTGTTGACATTGATTTCGTCAGCCAGACTACCGACGTTCTTCCGCAACACACCCCCGGATTTATTCTTGGTATAAGACCCGGTCATCAAACCAAATAAGATATCGCCCTTTTCTCCGTACCGCTGTAAAAGTCCCGCCGGCTTACTATTTCCATCCGGATACGCTCGACAATTGCTCTCCAGAAACCCGGCTTTACAAACCTCTACCCGGGCTACATAGGTGCTTCCGTCATCTTCGGATGGACTGGAAGAACCTGCGTTAATACCGCTAACCAATGAGTCGTTGCCATTTCTTCCGTTGTTGTTTCCGACATTTTCGCTCCAACGGCACTGCCAGCGTTCGTTACTCGCCCATAAAGAGTAGTTTCCCTGTACAACTCTAATTTCAGGGGCATCAGTATTACCCTGGGAGAAGTTCGATTCCGAGGCGTCCTTCGGTGTGGTATTACACAGGGTAATACCGGACTCTTGAGTATTTTCCCCTCCACCAAAATCCATCGGCGTCAGCTGGGAGATGTCTTCGCCGTTGTAATATTTGGCAAAGGAATGTGCGTCGTGCGGCAAATAGGCGCGCTCCAGCACCGTAATACCTTCATCGTCGCCATCGGTAGAGCGGTACCCTCCATAGAGAATTTTTCTTACCGCGTCCATACGGGTCATCGTCGCCCAATTAAGAAAATTACCGCTCCAGCTCCCCGCTACCCCGTCACAATAATGATTTATCGATAAACCTTTGGGAACAAATCGGGAAGACTCATAGTCGTAACATTTCCCACTGTCAAAATAGCCATAATAGTCATAGCTATTCATGTACGTCGTATCCGCAATTTTATCCGCGTCAAGATCCGTATAGTCATCATAAGCCTTAAAATAAAGCTGATGATCATTGGACATATTCAGCATTACAATCGGTTTTACCGGCTGCGCCAGAAACAGTGGAGACTGGGAAAATTCCAGGGACTGTACGCTTTGAGCAATGCCAAATGTGAGCACTGCTGAAAGCACCTGCACGAAATTTTTCATTTTACTTTTTTGGAAGATCATAGTTGTCCGGACCTTGCCTGATTAGCGCGTATACGTTGATTGAAGGATGATTTCGGTATCTTCGCTACCACCAAACCCACGACTACTTACCCGATAAACAACCATATTTTCCTGACCCATCTGGCTCGCCGAATCAATCGCGTTTCCATTAACGCCACTTGTCGATGAAATCGTCGTTACCTCTTCGATAATATACTGGGGTTGCCTGGCCACGCCTTTAAGATTCAAGGTGGGGGTTTTGGCTTCCGCCCATTCGTAACCAGCCCAGTAATCCGAGTTCCCGCCCTCTTCCAGTGCCTGCATCAACTCGGCATTCTCCCCTGTGCCGGTAAACGCAGGAAGAACATTCGCGTCAAGGCGAGCCTCACCTGCACGCAATGCCGCCTCAGCGGCCTGCAGTGCCAGATTGTGATCCCGCATGTTGGCAGCCATCAGCTCTTGCATATTACTGCCACGAATCGCAGCCATACCCACCAATGTCATCAACAGCACCATAATCAAGCCGACCAAGAGAGTGACCCCCCTCTGACCGCAAAAATTTTTCGGATACCCAGAGTTATTCATTTCACATTCCCTGTTTTGGTTATCCCTGTATTAATAGATTCGACTGCGAATGGCGACGGTACTACTAAACACCTGCCGTAAGCGACGATCACCAGGATCATCCACTTCAACTCCATTAAATGTGTACGATTGCGGTTCGCTCAACACATTGTCTTCAGAACTTTGCACCAACAGTTCTACACGGGCACTGACCACATCACTCCAGGCGATCGCCCCGGTCAATTCGCCGGCATCTACATAGTTATCTGGAGCACCATCACCATTACTGTCAACGCCATAAGTCAACTGCATATCCTGCACACCTTCGAGAAGTTCTTGGGGCGCGAGGCCATTAACTTCCTGCCATAGGCTTGGCGCCCCGGAAGCGCCATCGGCAATGTAGTAGACCGTCGTGATCATCTGAAAGATTTGCGCATCTGGTCCAAAGCTTGCGCCGGAAGCGGCGTCATCACTTCCCCCCCAAGTTACAACGTGGTTACCAGGGTTATCACCAGCGGCATGAGCAATCTGAACTTCTTCATCAACGGAATCTCCAAGCACTTCGGTAGCCTGGAACACGTAAGCCGATCTGCAGTTGGCAACCATCAAGATATCACCAGAGCAAATACCACTGGATCCTGTCTGATTTTCGCCACAGGGCGCGACATCAGACGTATATCGCGCGTAAACATAGTCAGCATCATTCATTTTTTTAATGCCGAGAGAACTGCCACCCGCACTGCGCACTACGAGGATATCCGTCCCTTCCAGTGCCTCATCCGGATAACCCGCGGGGGGCTCTGCACCAATATCATCTTCCCCCTCGATAGCCACATTGAATTTATAGGATGTAAGACTTTGGTCATTCAATTGATTCGTCAAATCGATATGCCGGCTGCTGCAACCAGCAAAACCCGCCATCCGAATATCTTTCGCGAGAAAATCCATCGCCAACCGACCGCTTTCCTGCACGCGCGCCAACGCTTGCTGGGTAGAAAAAGTTACGCGGCTGGAAAGAAACAGCTGCACTACTCCGGTCATCAGGATCAGGCCGATGGTGATGGAAATCATCAACTCGACCAGTGAGATACCTCTTTGTTGTTGGAAGTTCTTCATTCAAGGAATCTCTTAAATACGGGTTGTATAAACAAACTTGGTGGTGTCTTCACTGGTGTCGCCGGAACTGTTTTGTTCAGACCACTCAATAGTTACTGTACATACCCGGTGTACTGCCTCACAACTCACTTGACCATTTGCCCCCGGCAGTGCCGACTGAAGTTCAGACTGCCACTCCTCCAAGTCCTGGCTGGCGAGAGTTGATTCGGCGGGTTCAGCTTCTTCTTCGGGGGCGTCGGCATCCGCATCCGCAGGGTCGGCCGGCTCAAGTAGATAGGAATCCAGCTTTTCCTGATTTAGCCGGATTCGGTCGAGAAGATCGTAGGCAAGGATATTCGCCTGAGAGCGAAGATAGGCACCGTGGTTGTAATGCAGTGATTTACTCTGCAATGCCGCCAATGCCAATAGTGATGTCCCCATAATCAATACAGTCACCAGGACTTCAATCAGCCCTGCACCCTGCTGCTTTTTCATAACCGAACTCCGTTTCAGCTACATCCATTGGAACTGCGAGCGACACTGACTACACCCGCAACACCGATTGTCAACCTCCGTCCAGAATTTGCAGCACAGCCACTAATACTGGAATTTATTACGATTGAGCCACTTCCTGACCCGCCCAACAAACCCTTGCCGGTAAAACGAACAAAATCCACGTCCGACGTATCTTGTTTGGCACTGATTACCGCACTATTTCCAGCTATCTGCCATTGCCTAAGTACTTCCCCGACCACAGGGATCGCCGAACTGTCGCTGGCTGCGGTATCGACAATAGCAATCCAGTTATCTGTCCAATCGCCATCGCAAGCGGTTCCGCTTGCGCTTGCACACAAGGTGACACTGGCGGAGCGTTTTACCGCTTCGCTGCGTGCATAATGAAGCGCTCCGGCCAAGTCTTCTCCCAGAGCGATCGATCGATTGTTATTAACCAAGGTGGTGAAATTTGGAATGGCTATGGCAGCCACAACGGCGAGCACGGCAAGTGTCACCATTAACTCGAGAAGGGTAAGTCCCTGTTGTCTGAATCCCATGATTGGCCAACTCCCTTGAGCCTGTGACGATAATCCCTATCGCAATCACTGATTTTTTTTGCGGCGTCGAATAAAAAGCGACGTATTACTGAACTGGTACGAGCGAACTCCTAAATCTGGCGCACCTTTCATTAACTGGACCAAAAGCGCTAATTCGCCACTGGATACAGAATCACTGCAATGCTAATTTTTTTTGCACCCTATCACGCAACGGTATGGCGCCGCTGTTACGACCGACAAACGGTAAAAATAAGGGAATAAACGGTCTCCAGGATGGACGCCGTTAGCATTATGGCGAATTCAGGGAGGAGTTATGTGTGCGAGAGGTCTTACGTTATTAGAGCTACTAATCACCCTCAGTATTCTGAGTATTCTTCTTACCATTGGCATTCCCAGCTTCCAGCAGCAGGTAGAGTCCAATAGAACCCGTACCGCAACGGACGCATTACTACAGGCCATTCGACTTACACGAACCAAAGCCATTTCCAGTAATCGCAGGGCCACTTTGCGCAAACTCGGAAGCTGGCAATCCGGCTGGGAAGTATTTTATGACCGGGATTTCGATGGCGAACGGGATTTAGACGAACCACAAATAATCACAGCTGGCCCACTGGCGGGCGTAACCGTAACTGCCAACACACCTCTTACCAACTATGTATCATTTATCGGCAGTGGCGAAAGCCGCTTTGCGGGTACATTGAGCAGTGGCGGATTCCAGGCAGGAACCTTCACCATCTGTCCGACAGATGGTGAAGATGGCTACCAACTCATTCTAACTCGCAGTGGTCGGGTCAGGGTCGCCCGAACCACTGCGGAGAATTGCTGATAGCAATTCAAGAGGTCAGGAACAGGATTTACTCCAGCAGAGGTCCCCTGCATCGGTAAGACTGCCATCGTTGTCACGATCCCAGGCTTTTTGGCCACTGGATTTCAGCTGCAAGTTGCCATCTCCGGCCTGACCATTTTTCGGTTGCGCCTGAAGCGTATAGGAAGTGCCGTCAGCGGCGGTAATTCTCAGATTATAGAATTTTGCTCCACCGTCGAGCGGCGCTTCGCCGGCAAAAATTGTGGGGATACCGTTATTGTCCGCCGCGCCGCTATAAGTACCCTTGTCAGTAAAGTGCCTTTCCATTGCCTGTGCCAGCGCCATCAGGGCACCCTGGGCATCTGCACGCCGTGTTGTCTTTACGTGCTCCTGATAGGACGGCCAGGCGATCCCCGCAAGAAGGGCGATAATGGCCACGACGATGATAAGCTCGATCAGGGTAAACCCGCGCTGTGCTTTCATACTTTCTCTCCAGCAAACTTCTTGTCATTGAACGCCCGGACGACACGAGCCCGGGCCTCTAACGGTTTTGTAAAATCGCCACATCAGTCCGGGGTGACTTCTTCCCAGGAAAGACGCCCTTCGCGCTCCTCCTTGCCCACATCGATATCGTCACAGATCACATCCCCCGCACTGCCAGGCGTACACCGCACCTCACCAATAAAACCTGGTTGCCCCGGCATCCCCGGCGGAAGAGCGTCGCTATCACCACAACCCTCTCCGGTGCAGGGGGTACTGGTAAAGATTTTGCCCACATACCCGGAATCGTTCAGATTGATTTCGCCGTCGTTGTTGAAATCTGCAACCGGGCGCTGCAAACCCACTTCCGGCAGACCGGTGCGGAAATCCAGACTCATCAGCCAGCCGGTGCCACTGGAGGCACAGGGCTGCGGGTTCGGTATGATGGTATTGAAGAACAAGGTGTTCCGGCGTAGCGCCGGGGCACTCACCACCCGCTCGGCAGCATAACTACCGGATGAGTCCTTCAGCGACATATACCAACCGTATTGGGTCGACCAGTCGACCGCTGTGAGAGTGGTACTGGAAATGGACCTGCCGGACGCCGACTCTTCCGGTGTACGCAGTGCCAGGCTGGCGGCATCCAGCTCGGAAGTACCCTTATCCCAGACCGCGTAAAAATTCCCTCCGGTACTCTCGGAAAGATCCGACTGCGCAAGATATTGGCCGGTTCCGAACATGACCAACACGTTGGGCGCATCGCCGTTGGGCACCGCCGTGTTACGTGCAACCATCGGCGCTGCGGTAATCGCATTGCGCGCTTCCCCGCTACCGACACTGAATAACGGCTTGCCACTGTAATCCACTTGCCAGTTAGCATCACTGCTGGATTCCAGATCAAAGGCCCACATATTGCCGCGCATATCGCCGGCGTACACGCGATCGACTACGTTGTCGCCATCAAGGTCAATCAGGCGCGGCGAGGACAAGCCATTGTTGCGGCCGCTACCGGTAGCCCCCACACCCGTGGAAATAAACTTCCAGTCGCCGCTGCTCCAGCCGTCCATTCCTTCTTCGATATACACGACAAACAAGCCCGCCACGCCGTTATCACTCTCGTAGCCGTTACCAAAAATTGCGGCCCACTTGCCGTTATTCAATTTGGCAATCTGCGCTTCGGAAAAACTCAGTCCCATATTTGCGCGATCGGTTGCGTCACCGCCATCGAATTCCCACATGACAATGTTCGCAGCATTGGTTTCGGCGGTGCTCAACTTATCCGTACCTGTCGCATCCGGATTGGTGATATCCAGGGCGAAATACCCCTTGCCACCCCCGCGCAGGCCGCCCACCAGTACCGTGCGCCACTCGTCCGAATTACTGCTGCGGGGCGTGATATACACATCCGAGATAGTCGGCGTCTGGTCGACATAGTAGCGATGGTTGTAGGCCGGGGAAGTAAAGGCGTGCAGGCCTTTGCCCTGATCATTGCTCAGCAACAGCGAGGGTATATAGGCAAAAATCTCTACGCCGTCACTCGCGCGAAGGCCATGTAACATACCGTCATTGGCGCCGACATAAACCATAGGAGTACGGCTGAGATTGTCGAGCTGGAACTGGGTATAGACATCACCACCGAAACTCTCCGACCAGTTCAGCTCCGGCTTGCCAACATAGATAGGCGTGGAGTGGACGATATCACCAAGCAGTTTGACCTGACCGGAGGCATCGCCGCTATTAAAAGTACCACGGCGGCGAAAATCGTCAGTGGCATCCTTGGACGTATCGCCGCGGATATAGTTGAGGCGGTCTTCCCACAGGTCGTCGGGATTTCCAGATTGTGCGTTTACCTGCAAATCCATACGGTGAGCGGTATAGGTTACCACTCCGTTGTCTTCCAGGCTGCCCAAGCTGTGTGACGCGCCTTCCGAGGTCACGTCAACACCAACACTTTGCGCAACACCATTGAGGGTTGCGCTAACAATCGTCACCGAACCGGTGCTTGTGCAGTCACTACAAACGATACGAATATCCGCCGATGTATCCGAGACAGTGCCTTCCAGAGCAGTATCCTTGTCATTATTCAGCGATACCAAAGATCCTAACGGCGTGCTATCTACCACAAGCTGCACATTCCTTTTGGTAGAACCGTTGCGCTTTACAACAACGCTGACATTGTTACTCACAATTGCGTCAGCGCTGCGCAAAGCACTGGCGGTAAAAGGTACTCCCGCGCCATTGAGCGAGGTAATAATCTGTCTATCTGCAGAAGTGCGCACTGCCAGCTTTTCAGCCGCATCCCATAAGGTCGCGGCAATTCGTCCTGTGTCCGCATTCATCGAACGCGCATACAGTCGACCGCTGTTGTCACTGGTATCGAACTGTGCGGAATAGATAACCGAACCGATATCCAGCGAGGTCGAGTTGAAAGAGACTGACGACTGGCTGCCGATGGAGTTGGCGATAGAGCCGATAGCGCTGTTAAATGCGTCCGCCAGACTGGCAGCATTATTAGCATAGATATAACTGCCACCACCATTAGCGCCCGCATCTTTGAGCAACTGGTTATCCGCGAGGTCCCCATCAGCAAACCCTACGAAATAGCTGGTTACGTTATTTTTTACTGCATTGTCATCGTAGTCGTTGAGGTCGGGACGAAGATCCATGTCATAGAGCGCGGCGGCCACATCGCGTAAATAAGCGGAGCCGCTGAATGCATAACTATCACCGTAGCTTCCATCCGCATTGGGCTTCTTATTTTTACAACTGGAATCAGCTTCCGGGCAGCTATAGGCATAGTCCTTCAGGCTATCACTGATACTTCGATCTTCTGTTGGCTCGCCATCGGTAAGCAACAGCATAAAATTTTTCTGGCAGTACGCTTGCACAACATTACTGGGTGCCGAGAGACCATCGACATACGCGGGTGCGCTGGAAAATATACTACTGACACCAGCGGTGCTTTCGGTCTGATCGAAAGAATCACCCGGATGCAGGGTCAGGTCACTGGTATATCCGTAGGTAAAATAACGGCCTATATCCATCACCGACTCGGCCAGTGGGGTAAAATCGCCGGCCGAAAGGTCGCTAACCTGGGTTTTGATCGCGTCACGCTGTGTTGTGGTCAAAGAATCGATATTCCGACGAATCTTTGCCCCTGAAGAACCATCAAAAGTGGCGAACCCCACCCGCATGCTTTCATCTGAAATCGAGTCCAGCAAATCCGACACCGCCGCCTTTGCGGTTTGCAATCGGCTTCGCCCGTCGGAGAGGGTGTCAGTACACGCCCACCCGCCTTCAACGTCACATGCATTCATCGATAGGGACGAATCCAGCAAAATCATCAGGTTAGGCTGCACAGTCCCGGTAGCCTGCAACGGGGTATTCGCGATTTGCACGGACTCGGCAGCTGCCAGGGTGTAGGCAAAGGTAAAACCGGCACTGGCGATGGTTTTCAGAGTCCGGCGTAGTGTTTTGTTTTTTCGCATCTTGAATTCCCTTACACCTTAGAAGCGTTTTCCGTAGTGGCTGACAATGGTACGCGTGGTGGTTTCGGAGATACCCACGCCCAGCGCAACAATACGGAACACTTTGATTTCGCCACCGCCGGTGGACTGGCCGTAGCCACCGACCACAATGTCATTCGCCGGGTCTTCTTTGTCGGCCTCACCGGCGAGTTCGATATAGGCACGGCCTTTCATCTTGCTGGTGCCGTCCGCGGCCAGCATTTCCACTTCAAATTCCCGGGAGTTGGTGTTGTCCCAGGTGGTGGTATCCAGCAGGCTGTCCGGCCCTTCGCCCTCCACATGCAGCCAGCTGGCCGTACCGAAATCACCGGTCGTGGAAAGACCTTCCACATACGCTTCTGCCTGCTTGACCACGGCTTCCGCCACTTCCAGTGCGACCTTGGCGTCGCGGGAAGCAAAAGTCATTTTTTCCTGCAGCAAAACCGTGCGTGCGGCGGACATTCCGATCATGGTCAATATCAGCAGCACGATAAGGCTGATCACCAGCACGGCCCCCTGCTGCTTGCGTAGCGACGCCATTACATGCTCCCCCGGTTGCGGATTTTGGCTGTGGTCAGGTAGACCTTCCTCAATTTGCCGTCGTCGTAGGTGGTATTGGTGTTGTCCAGGTCTGTTACCGTCAGTTCCTCGGTATCGACGTTCATATCGCTGGTCACCACCAGCTGTAGTCTCAGTACCTGGACATCTTCCATCTGCTCCGGAGTAAGGCCGCTGGCATTGGTCCAGGTATCCGCGGTGTTATCCCCGTTGGTGTCGCGACCGTACAGGATCTGCATATCCTCCACTCCGGGTATCAGTTCCTGGGCGTCGGCACCGTTCTCGCTGATAAACAGAGCCGGGCTACCGGCGGTGACGTCACTGGAGGAAATAAAGAAGATGCGCTGGTAGGGCACGAGAATGCGGGCATCTCCGCCGTACTGACGCTGGAGGTCTTTGGTCGCGTTTTCGATAAGGCCATCCGCAAGGGAGCCCAGGTTGTGGACAACGGTGAGCTTGTTTGAGCTACCGCCACCACCACCCTGTACGTTGGTGATGGTCATCAGTTCGCCACTCTGGCAATTGCTCAGCAGCACTGTTTGCCCTTGCTGTACATTGCAGTTCTGGCTTACATGCAGTGCCGCGGCCTGGGTACTCGGCACCATACGGCCAGTGCCACCACAGGCATCGTCGGCGCCGCGCAGATACAGTACGTCTGTACCATCGGTTACCGTTTTACTGCCAATGGTCAGGCTGGAAGCATTGTCGGTACCCAGGATGCCCTCGGCCCCGAGATCACCCAGAACATCCTCCGAGTAATCAGGATCGTTGGTATCCAGGTGGTTGCGGATACTGGCCGTATCTGGAGCGCACCCCCAGTAGTCCGCCATACGAATTTCCTTGCCCAGCAGGTCGATGGCAAAGCGGCCACTTTCCTGCACCCGCGCAAAGGCGTTCTGCATACGGATAGTGTCGCGGTTGCTGTCGAAGATCTGCAAAACGCCCCACAGCAAAATGGCACTCAGCACCATCGCAATCATCAGTTCAATCAGGGACAGGCCGTGCTGCCCGGACAGGGAATTCCGCTTCATAACTCCACCACCAATACAAATTCCGAATCGTCCAGACCGTCGCCGGTCCCCGCCTCTTCACCCGTGTGCTGCTCTTTCCATTTCACGGTAAAAGTGACTACATTGCCTTGCCGGTCTATCTCTCCGGTACCCCCTGGCAAATTGTCGGAAATGACCTGCCCCCAGTCGTACAGATCCATCACCGCAATCTGGGCACCATCGCAGCCAGAGCTGCAACTTTGCGCCGTTTCATCGGTGCCGTTGACGGTCTTGTCGTTGTAGCTCCCAAGCCCGAGCCCTGCAGGGTTGGCCCGTATACGCTCGGCCATTTCCTGGGCTGCCAGTGCGGCGAGATAGCGGTGGTGAGCGTTGTTGCCATTCTTCAGGCTCATCACCTGTGTGGACGAAAGACCCAGCAGCCCCACCGCAAGAACCAGAACGGTGACCAGCACTTCGATCAAGGTAGCGCCGGCGGATTTACTCAAGGCATTCAAGACGCGGCCTCCTGTGCACAGGTGATGTTGGAATTGGTTCGCATAACCCCAGACGCCAGCACATTGAGTTCCTTGCCGTAGTTACCCGCGCGGTCGTCACACAGGGTCAATTTGAACTGGTTGCCACCGCCACTGACGGAGCCTCGCGGGCTGTAACTCAGGCTGAGGGAAGTGCTCGCGGTACCATCCACATTTCCGGCAGCGGTAACGCCGCTGGACCCGGAGAAATTGACCAACCTCAACTCTTCTGTGCCGTCGTCGTCGAAGCCGTTGTCACCATCGGCATCGAACCAGACCCGCAGTCCCTCGGAGAGGCCGCCAGACAGGCTGTCCACCCGCACCGAGCGCCCTCGCCGTACAGCCTCTGCACGGGCATAACTCAATCCGCCCGCGAGGTCATTTACCGCGGCGGTCAAACGATTATTCTTGATCAACGTATTAAAAGAGGGGATGCCGATTGCCATAACGATGGCCAATACCGTTATGACAACCATCAGTTCAACCAGGGTGAACCCCCTGGATTCTGTTGGGACTTTCATCTGAACCGCACTACTTGTTATTTGTTGGAATTTTCACCAATGAAAACGGTGCCAAGCGGGGTGGGAGCTTAGCACTTTAGGGTCATTTCTTGGCGTTAAAACACACAAACGGTAGCATCGGGCCGACAAGTGGTCAGCCCGGGAGAAGGGAAAAAACAGAGTAAAAAGAAGAGGAGAAAAGAGAAAAACAAGAGAGCCTAAAGCGCTCAGCGAAGCTCTTTCGGCAGAGAAAAGCTGATGTTTTCAGGAATACCAGCCACCTCATCCGGCGCGTCTGCACCCAGTTCGCGCAATTTGAGAATCACCCTCTCCACCAGCACTTCCGGCGCCGAGGCCCCGGCGGTGATGCCGATGGTATTTTTCCCCGCGAGCCAGGCGGGAGAGATACACCCGGGCCCGTCGATAAGATGGGAATCGGTGCCGCAGCGCTCTGCCAGCTCCCGCAAGCGGTTGGAATTGGAACTGTTGGGGCTGCCTACCACCAGCACCAGATCGCATTCCAGTGCCAGCTGACGCACGGCATCCTGGCGGTTCTGGGTCGCGTAGCAGATATCGTCTTTGCGCGGACCGCGGATATTGGGAAATTTGGCTCTCAGGGCGTCGATCACCCGGGAGGTGTCGTCTACAGAGAGAGTAGTCTGGGTGACGAAAGTGAGGTCGTCCGGAGACTTCACTTCCAGCCTAGCCACGTCTGCCGCATCCTCCACCAGATAGATGGCGCCACCATTGCTGGTGTCGTACTGTCCCATGGTACCTTCCACTTCCGGGTGACCCTGGTGGCCGATCAGAATGCACTCACTGCCGTCACTGCTGAATTTACTCACCTCCATGTGCACCTTGGTAACCAGCGGACAGGTAGCATCAAACACCTTGAGGCCGCGGCTGGCCGCTTCCTGCTGCACCGCCTTGGATACACCGTGGGCACTAAAGATGACGATGACATCGTCCGGTACTTCATCCAGCTCATCCACAAAGACGGCACCGCGCTCGCGCAAACTGTCGACCACAAACTTGTTGTGCACGACCTCGTGCCGCACATAGATTGGTGCGCCGAAGACATCCAGCGCGCGGTTGACGATATCGATCGCGCGATCGACACCGGCACAGAAACCGCGGGGGTTGGCGAGGCGAATTTGCATACTGTTGCGTCCTTGACCTGTCTAACTGAAGAATTAGTTGACCGAGGCCACTTCGAGAATTTTTACATGGAAGAACACCGTCTGGCCGGCCAGCGGGTGATTGAAATCAACTTCCACTTCGTCTTCGCCGATCTCGCGGATAATTCCGGGCAGTTCACCGCTGCCGTTGTCGAAGGAAACTACAAGACCTTCTTCCAGTTCCATATCGGCGGCGAAGTGATCCCGGCGTACTTTCTGGATATTGGACGGGTTGCGCTGGCCAAAGCCCGCTTCCGGCGGGACTTCGATCTCAGCCTCGTCGCCGGCCTTGAGACCAAACAGGGCACGCTCGAAACCGGGCAACAAATTGCCGTCACCCACGATAAAAGTGGCCGGATCGCCCTCGAAGTTGGAATCGATCTCAGAACCGTCATCCAGTTTCAGGCTGAAGTGCAGGGTTACCCGGCTGTGTTCACCGATTACGTTATTGCTCATGCTACTGCTCTAAATATGGTACTGCTCTGAAAATTTACACTTCTGCGCTGTTTTTGCTGGAAGTTTCACTCTGTTCTTTGAAAAACAGCAGCTCGATCACCAGCATCGCGGCACCCACCGAAATGGCTACATCGGCAACGTTGAACACCGGAAAATGCCAGTTACCGTAATACACGGAAATAAAGTCGCGCACATAACCCAGCAAAATACGGTCCCACAGATTGCCCAGGGCACCGCCGAGAATGAGCGCCAGCGCGGTGGGCTCCCAGCGCCGGCCCTGTGGCAGACGGCGAATCCAGACAATGACGACGGCGCTGAAGATCAGCGCCACTGCGCCGAAAAACCAACGCTGCCAGCCACCGGCATCGGCGAGAAAACTAAACGCGGCACCGTAATTTTCTGCGTAAGTAAATTGCAGAAAACCCGGAACAATCTGCAGCGCGGGGCCGTGCATAAACTGCTCCACGGCCCACACCTTGGTAGCGATATCCAGCAGAATCACCAATAGCGCGAGCAGGTACCAGCGCCAGGGGGCGGCGAACAGCTTAGGCATAGTGACGTACCTCGCCGTCGCCGCTCACGTTATCTACACAGCGACCACACAACTCCGGGTGCTCTTTGTTGCTGCCCACGTCTTCGCGATAGTGCCAGCAGCGACCACACTTGGGCGCATCCACTTTATGCACCGCAACCCGCAGGCCCGCCAGCTCGGTCTCTTGCGCACCAGCGGCGTCGGACAATGGCTGCACGGAAGTGGACGAGCAGATGAGTACAAAGCGCAGCTCGTCTTTCAGTGCCGCCAGCTTTTCCTGCAGTGCAGGATCCGCAAACAGGGTCACGGATGCCTGCAGGGAGCCACCAATATTGCCGGCACCACGCTGTTCTTCCAGTACCTTGTTCACCGCTGTCTTAACGTCGGCGATGGCATCCCAGAATTCACTGTCCATTTCCGCACCCTGCGGCAACGCCGGGAATTCATACCACTCCGCCAGCATCACACTGTCTTCCTTGTTACCGGGAACAAACTGCCACAGTTCTTCGGCGGTAAAGCTGAGAATTGGCGCGATCCAGCGGACGAACGCGTGCATGATATGGTACAGCGCCGATTGCGCAGAGCGGCGCGCGACGCTGTCTGCCTGGGTGGTGTACTGGCGATCCTTGATGATATCCAGGTAGAAGCCGCCCATTTCCACCACACAGAAGTTGTGCAGTTTCTGATAGATCTGGTGGAACTGATAGCGGTCGTAGGCGGCGATGATTTCGTCCTGCAGTTTGGCCGCCTGCTCCAGGGCCCAGCGGTCCAGCGCCAGCAGTTCATCCACCGGCAACAAATCCGTTTCCGGCTCGAAGCCCGCCAGGTTGGAGAGGAAGAAACGCGCGGTGTTGCGCAGGCGGCGGTAAGAGTCCGCGGTGCGCTTGAGGATTTCATCGGACACCGCCATTTCGCCACTGAAATCGGTGGCGGAAACCCACAGGCGCAGCACGTCCGCGCCCAGCTTGTTGATAACGTCCTGCGGCGCCACCGTATTGCCGATGGATTTGGACATCTTGCGGCCCTGGGCATCCACGGTAAAGCCGTGCGTCAACACCTGTTTGTAGGGCGCGCAGTCATTGATGGCGATGGAGGTTTTCAGGGAGGACTGGAACCAGCCGCGATGCTGGTCGGAACCTTCCAGGTACAGGTCCGCCGGGAAACGCAGGCCGTCGCGGCGCTCCAGCACAGCGTAATGCGTCACGCCGGAATCGAACCACACATCCAGGGTGTCGGTGACTTTCTGGTAGTTGTCGGCATCGTCCCCCAGCAGCTCTTTGGCATCCAGTTCAAACCAGACGTCCATACCACCCTGTTCAACCTTCTGCGCGACTTTTTCCATCAACGCCGGAGTATCCGGATGGATTTCGTGGGTTTCTTTGTGCACGAACAGCGCGATAGGCACACCCCAGGTGCGCTGACGGGAGATACACCAGTCGGGGCTCGCATTCAGCATGGAATCGATACGCGCCTTGCCCCAGCTGGGAATCCACTGCGCTTCGTCCGCGGCTTTCTGCGCGTGTTCCAGCAGGTCGTTCTGCTGCATGCTGACAAACCACTGCGGAGTCGCGCGGTAGATCAGCGGGGTTTTGGTACGCCAGCAGTGCGGGTAGCTGTGTACCAGCTTGCCCTGGTGCAGCAGTACACCCTTTTCTTCCAGCAGCTCGACAATCTTGCCGTCCACCTTGTACACATGTTCGCCGGCAAACAGCGGCACCGAGTCCCGGTAAACACCGTTGTCGTCCACATAGTTCAGGGTTTCGATACCGTAGCGCTTGCCCACATTGAAGTCATCCGGGCCGTGGTCCGGCGCGGTGTGTACACAGCCGGTACCGGCATCGGTGGTCACGTGGTCGGCGAGGATCAGCGGCAGCTGCTTGTCGTAGAACGGATGGTTGACCTTTAAGTGTTCCAGCGCGGCGCCTTGGATGTGACCGACCACCTCGCCACTCAAACCCGCCACTTCAAGCACTGCGTTTTTCAGTTCTGCAGCGACCAAAAGGCGCTCGTCGCCCACCTGCACCACAACATATTCCAGGTCGGCGTGTACGGAAACTGCCTGTGAGGACGGCAGGGTCCAGGGGGTGGTGGTCCAGATAACCACGGAAAGGTCGCCGTCACCGGCGTGGCCACCGGCGGCATCGGCGATGGCCAGTGCCGCTTCTTTGGTTACCGGGTATTTCACATAAATGGAGAAGGAGGTTTTGTCCTGATACTCGACTTCTGCCTCCGCCAGCGCGGAACCACCCACGACACTCCAGTAGACCGGTTTGAATCCCCGAGACAGGTGGCCATTTTTCACCACGCCGCTAAGGGCGCGAATGATGTCGGCTTCAAACTGGAAATCCATGGTGCGGTAGGGGTTGTCCCACTCGCCGAATACGCCGAGGCGGATGAAATCTTTTTTCTGCCCTTCTACCTGTTTGGCGGCGTACTCGCGACATTTCTGGCGGAAGGTTTTGTGATCTACCTTTACGCCGGCCTTGCCGACCTTCTGCTCCACTTTGTGCTCGATCGGCAGGCCGTGGCAGTCCCAGCCGGGCACGTAGGGGGCGTCGAAGCCACTGAGGGTTTTCGATTTGACGATGATATCTTTCAGGATCTTGTTGACCGAGTGACCGATATGAATATCGCCATTGGCATAGGGAGGGCCGTCGTGCAGGATAAACTGTTCACGACCGGCACGGGCTTCACGAATTTTTTCGTAGAGCTTTCCTTCTTGCCATTTCTTCAGAATTTCCGGCTCCCTATTGGGCAGATTGCCGCGCATGGGGAAATCGGTTTCAGGCAGATTCAGGGTCGCTTTGTAATCGGTCATTGGCTATCTACTTCGGTTGTAGCTCGAAAAGTAATTCATCGTTCAACACTGCCTCTCACTTCGTTCGGGCCCAATGGCTTACGAAGCAAGAAACTTAGAATTTAAGCCGGAGTGCTGGGGATCAGGTTTCAAAACCGTCGGTGACAGGACGTCACCGCCGGAGCGTACATGGATGTACTCGCAGCGATTTTGAAACCTGATCCCCAGTGCTCTGGCGCCACCGATGTATGAACAGAGCTCCGTTGATGAGCCGGGGGCCCATTGAAGCGATTCCGGTGGCAGCAGAACGCCGGGGGCGGATTTTCGGGACCGGGCTAGGCGCCCCCCTTCAACCCATCCCTGGGCGCTGCGGCGCAAACATCCTGTTTGCGACGCTCCCGAAAACCCGCCCCCGGCGCTCTGCTTTCGCATCTGGGTGAATTACTTCGTCAGATACGAATTGGTCATTCGTTCATTTTGATTTGCTGTTTGCAAACCACGCTTTAGCGTTTTCAATGTCTGCGGCGATTTTCTGTTTGAGGATGTCGAGGGACTCAAACTTCGCTTCGTCACGTAACTTGTGATGGAAAGTGACCGCGATTTCACGGCCATACAAATCGCCACTGAAATCGAACAGGTGCACTTCCAATAGTGGCTTAGCGCCCTCGCCTTCCACCGTCGGGCGGAAACCCACATTGGCCACACCCGCCACTTCCATGCAGCTGCCGCTCATGGGGCTGCCGTCGGTGTGCTTTGCGGTCACCGTGTACACGCCGACCAGAGGCGAGCGGTAGCGGTGCAGGCGTACGTTGGCCGTAGGTGCACCCAGTTGCCGACCCAGTGCCCGACCGCGGGCCACAAGGCCGGTGATCCGGTAGGGCTTGCCCAACAGCTGCTCCGCCAGGGCAAAATCTGCACACTGCAGCGCCTCGCGGATGCGGGTACTGCTCACACGCTCACCGGCAATCTCCAGGGTAGCCGTGTCCTCCACGGTAAAACCGGATTCCACACCGGTCCGCTGCAGTAGCGCATAGTCACCACTGCGATCGCAACCGAAGCGGAAATCATCCCCCACCACCAGATGGCGGATTGCCAGCCCATCCACCAGTACCTGCTGGACAAAAGCCTCACCACTTAGGCTGCGCAGGCGCTCGTTGAACTGCAGGCAAAGTACCCGGTCCACGCCAGCGGCAAACAGCGCCAGCACCTTCTCCTTGAAACGCATCAGTCGCGCCGGCGCTTTTTCGCCGGAGAAGTACTCGTGGGGCTGGGGCTCAAAGATGATCGCAACTGCAGGCAGTTTGTGCTCACTGGCACGGGCCCGCAACTGGCTGATGATGGCCTGGTGCCCAAGGTGCACGCCATCGAAAGATCCGATGGTCGCCACACATCCCCGGTGGCGCGGCCGCAGGTTGTGTAACCCGCGAATCAGCTCCCGTTGCTCGGTCACGTTGCTTCACTCACCCTTGCAAAATCAAGCGGCGCAGTATAACGGATTTGCGGCCCCTCTGGGGACCGGCAAATTTCAGGAAGTGGCCCGAAAATGCCGCGGGCGCAGGCCGCTGGCGAGCAGGGTAAGGCCATAAGCCGCACCACCTGCCGTCACCAGCGCGCCCATGCGCCAGGCACGCTGCCACCAGGACCAGTCAAACCAGTGCGGCCAGAAATAAAGCAGCGTCAGTAAAACCGCCACCATCGCCAGGTTTGCCAGCAGCAGGCGCATCAGAAAGGCGCCCCAACCGGCCTCCGGCGCGTAAACGCCGCCCTCGCGCAAACCGCGATACAACAGCCAGGCGTTGATCGCCGCCTGCCCGGCGGTAGCCATGGCGAGTCCCATATGGCCGAGCTGGAAGTACATATGCAGGGGGATGACAAATAGCAGGCTCAACAGCATTTTCGACGCGATGGCGATCAGACCGAATTTCACTGGCGTGGCCGTGTCCTGACGCGCGAAATAACCGGGAGCCAGCACCTTGATCAGCATGAATGCCAACAACCCGAAGGTGTAGGCCCGCAGCGACCAGGCGGCCATGTCCATATCCCGCGGGGTCATATTGCCGTACTGGAACAGTACGGTGAGAAGCGGCTCGGCGAGAATGAACAGCGCCACTGCCGCCGGCAGCGCGATCAGGGTCACACAGCGCAGTGCCCAGTCGATGGTGTGGCGAAAGCGCTGCGGATCGCCACCGGCATGCTGGCGCGACAGATTGGGCAAAATCACCGTGGCCACCGCCACCCCGAACACCCCCAGAGGCAGCTCGGTAAGTCGATCGGAGAAATACAACCAGGTTACCGACCCCGTGGGCAGGAAAGACGCCAGCATGGTGTCCAGCACCAGGCTGATCTGGGTCACTGACACCCCGAAAATCGCCGGCGCCATCAGGCGCAGGATTTTGCGCACCCCCCGATGCTGCCAGTCCCACCGCGGTCGGGGCAACAGTCCCTCTCTGGCGAGAAAGGGGATCTGGAACAGCAGCTGCACCACGCCGGCAATCAGCACGCCCCAGGCCAGGGCCATCACCTGTGGCTCAAACCACCCCGCCGCCACCGTCGCTGCAGCAATCAGCACCAGGTTGAGCAGCACCGGGGTCAGCGCGGGAATCGCGAAGCGGTCGAAGCTGTTGAGAATGGCTCCGGCAAATCCGGTGAGCGAAATCAGCATCAAATAGGGAAAGGTGACCCGCAACATGTCCGCAGCCAGGGCGAATTTCTGCGGCTCGCTGCCCCCCCACCACCAGCCGAACGCAAAGATTCCGGCCACCAGCGGCGCGCAGAGTACGCCGAACAGAGTGACCAGCAACAGGGTGCCACCAAGGGCGCCGGCGACACGGTCGTTGAGTTCCCTGACCGCCGCGAGCCCCCCCTTCTGGCGGTACTCCGCGAGAACCGGCACAAACGCCTGGGAAAAGGCCCCCTCGGCGAAGAGCCGGCGAAAGAAATTGGGGATTTTGAACGCAACAAAAAAAGCATCCGCCGCGTCGCTGGCACCGGTGAGTCGTGCAAATACCACGTCGCGCGCCAACCCCATCACACGGGATAGTAAGGTGGCGCCACCAACCACGGATGTACCGCGCAACAGGCCGCGCTGAGAACTATTTATTTCTGTCTGAGCTGGTGCCCCAGATCCTTCCCTGTCGGGCGGTGATACGGCCAAGTCCCTATTCCTATTTACTGGTAGTGTTTACTGACTAGTGACAAAAATTGAAGGTATACAGACTTCACGGAAGTGATGGCCGGCAAGTCTACCGCAATCCAGCGCTGCCACCACAGACATCCCGTCGGCGTTCATGGCGACAGACAACTGGATGCCCTACTTTTGGCGCCACGCGGAACTATACTCAGTCTATGCCGTTGGCGAACCGCAGGGATTGCCGGTAACAAAGGAGAAACGGAATGACCATCAATGCGCTGATTATCGCACTGCTTCTGGCGATTCTGCTGTATGCCATTGTGGCCATAGGCCCGCGACCCCAGCGGGTGCGGGTACGTATCGAGCGGCCCCGTGACAGTCGCTATCGACGATACCAGAAATGACTGCGACGCAGACTTTGCCAGAGGCGAACTGAATCACAGGGCGGCCTGTCACAATTCGCCATAATTGCTGCGGAATTTGCCCCGCTGGCGCCACGCCAGCGCCTCCTTGCGAGGTTTAAATGACGATCAACCGAGACGGTAAAGCTACCGGATCGGAAACAGAGAGCAGTCATTTCAAACCTATCGCAAGGAACACGATCATGAAAAAGATGTTGATGGCAGTAACCCTGAGCAGTCTGACCCTGAACACCATTGCTGCTGTGGCCACTACTGACACCGAGAAGAATTTGCAGGGCGACCCCCTGACCCCGGCCAAACAGGCCACTGTATTTACCGGCGCCGCCATTGCGGGTGCCGCCGTGGGTGGCCCGGTAGGCTTTATTGCCGGCGCCCTTGGTGGAGCCTGGCTGGGCGAACAGATCAAGCAAGCTGAAGAGGCAGACATGCTCGCAACTCAACTGACCGAAAGCCGCAGCGAATTGGGCAACCTGGCACAACAACTGGATGCGGCGCGCCTGTCCGCCAATGATGCCAAGCAGCTGGCAATGGAAAGCCTCGAATTCCAGATGCTGTTCACCACCGGAGACGACCAGCTGCAAGAGGCCCAGGAACACCAGGTCGCCGCCATGGCCGACTTCCTGAACCGCCACCCACAGCTGCAGGTGTACCTGGAAGGCCATTCAGACCCCCGCGGCAGCGATGGTTACAACAATGTACTGTCCGACCAGCGTGCGCTCAGTGTGCAGCGGGCCCTGGAAGCCTGCGGTGTGGCGCCGGAGCGTATCGCGCGCCGCGCCCTGGGTGCCAGCCAGTCGAAGGCCACCAAGGGCGACCTAGACAGCTACGCCCTGGAGCGCCGGGTAGATATCCACTTCGGCCTGCCGGAATCCGTGGCCGGCACCTTCTGAACCCAAAGTTTTTGAAACGCCGGCTTTCGAAGTAGTAGTTTTTGCGTCTGTCGTCTGAAAGATTGTTGAACCCCTGATGCCAGCGGCAGGTGCTCTGAAAAAGCACTCGCCGCCGGCTCCCCCCTGGAACCGTGCAACCCTGTAAGCTGTAACCTTGCGCGCGACATTGGTATGCCGCGCGCTTTTTTATTGCGCAGATTTTTTGCCACCGCCCCCTCTGTTCGGGCATGATTTTCCGCCAGATAACCGAGAGTCACCCCGGATAACAACGAAGATACCCTGGTAGATACCCACGTAGATAACGAGCCAGATAACAACGAATCACGGTGCCCGAGCCCAGATGACCAGCCCCACGATCGCCATCGTCGAAGACGAAATCGCCATTGCCGAGAACTACCGGGACGCCCTGCGCCGCACCGGCTATCAGGTGAATCTCTATCACACCCGCCCGGATGCCCTGGCCGCCTTCAAACAGCGACTGCCGGATCTGGCGGTCATCGATGTGGGTCTCGGCGCCGAAATAGAGGGCGGCTTCGACCTGTGCCGGGAACTGCGCGCGATGGCGCCGACCCTGCCGATCCTGTTTCTCACGGCCCGGGATTCCGAGCTGGATATCATTTCCGGTCTGCGGCTTGGCGCGGACGACTACCTGACCAAGGACATCTCCCTCCCCCATATGCAGGCCCGAATCAGCGCCCTGCTGCGCCGGGTAAGCGCCATGCACTCTCACAGCGACGACAGCGAAATCGTGACCCAGGGCGCCCTGACCCTGGATGTTTCGCGCCTGCACTGCCACTGGCAAGGGCAGCCGGTAGACCTGACGGTGACCGAATTCTGGATCGTCCATGCCCTGGCCAGGCGCCCGGGGCACGTCAAATCCCGCAGCCAGTTGATGGAGGCGGCGCGCGTGGTGCTGGATGACAACACCATCACCTCCCATGTCAAACGCATCCGGCGCAAGTTCCAGACCATCGACGGCGACTTTGATGCCATTGGCACCGCCTACGGCATGGGTTACCGCTGGCAGGTATGAAGCCGATGGAGAGAAAAAACACGCAACATCCACCGAGCCGCACACCGTGAAATTACGCCGGCAACTGGTGCTGTTGAGTCTCTGTACCCTGGCCCTGCCCTGGGCTGGCTGCCAGTACCTGCGCCAGGTGGATCAGGCCCTGAGCCAGGGACAGATGCAGATCCTGGAAGCCACCGGCAATGCCGTTGCCGCACGCCTCGCCAGCGCGCCGGAACTGATCGCCCCCAATGCCAACCGCAGCGGCCGCCCACCGGGCGCCCAGCTGTACCTGAACCCGCTGCCTCAGGCCCCAATACTGAATGGCCTTGGCGAAGAGTGGCGCGCACTCGAATTATCCCCGCGCGTACTGCGGGATGAGCAGGGCAAACCCCTGGCCCAGGTCACCCTCGGCAAACACGGCGACCAGATCTACCTATTGCTGACGGTCAAAGATCGCAGCGCCAGCTACCACGACCCTCGCAGCAGCGGTATCTCCAGCGGCGACACCGTGGAAATCCACACCGCTCTTCGGCAGTACACCCTACCCGTCGCCAGCCAGGGACCGGTGCGCGCCCTGTGGTACGACGCCCGTCGCGGTGACTACCAACGGGAGTTGCGACTGCGCGGGCGCTGGGCCGCCTCCCCCCACGGTTACCAGCTGGAATTCTCCCTGCCCTACGCGCTGACTGGAGGGGAGCTGGCGATCACCGTGCTTGACCGCAAACACAGCGACGGTGCCACGCCCGCGCGTCGCGCCAGCACCCTGCCCGCGGACAGCCGCCCCGGTGCACTGGTGGAACCCCTGCCCGCATTGCAGCAGGAACTGGAACACTTTGCGCGCCCGGAACTGCAGCTGACGGTGGTGGACCAGGAGGGGTTCGTACTGGCCCGCGCCGGCAGCCGTTTTATCCGCGACGAATACGCCCCCGGAGCAACTGGCGAAAGCGACACCCGCCACTGGCTGATGCACTGGTTCTACCGCCAGATCCTCGCCGGCGAACCATTGCCACCATTGCCGCGGGACCAGTATCCAGAGTCCCTGATCCACAACCGGGAAACTGCCGGCCGGTGGTTTGATGCCCGGGAGAGTGGCGGCGATGACGAGCGCATCGGCGTCGTCAGCGTGCCGGTGGTCACCCGCGCCGACGATATTATCGAACGGCCGCTCCTGGGACGGGTCATCACCGCCCAGTCCGCCAGTGCGCTACAGTCCCTGACGGAATCCGCCGCCCGTCGCCTGTGGCTCACCACCGCCGGCGCCGCCGGCCTCGTACTGCTGTTGCTGCTGGGCTACGCCAGCTGGCTGTCCTGGCGCATTCGCCGTTTGCACCAGGCTGCGCGCAATGCGGTAGACGCCAGCGGTCGCCTGCGCGGTGATTTCCCACAACCCTGGGTCAAGGATGAGCTGGGTGCACTGAATCGCGCGTTCGCCAGCCTGCTGTCGGAGCTGGACCATTACCACCAATACCTGCGCAGCCTGGCCGGTAAACTGTCCCACGAGCTGCGCACCCCACTGGCGGTCGTGCGCTCGTCACTGGACAACCTGAGTGCCGGTGAACTCGACAGCGACAGCCGCCGCTACGCCGAGCGGGCCGCCGACGGTGGCGCGCGCCTGTCATCCATTCTCAACGCACTGTCCGCCGCCACTCACCTGGAAGCCAGTATCAGCCAGGCGGAGCGGGAAGACTTTGATCTCGCCGATCTGCTAGAGGTGCTGACCCAGAGCTACGCCGACGCTCACCCCAGCCACCAGTTCCGGCTGCAGTGCCCGCAACCCCCACTCCCCTACCACGGCGCCCCCGAGCTGCTGGCCCAGCTGCTGGACAAGCTGATCGACAATGCGGTGAGCTTTGCGCCGCTGGGCAGCGAGATTCAAGTTGTGGTATCGCCGAAGAAAAAGCACCTGCTGATTGCGGTGAGTAACGACGGCCCACCACTGCCGGACGGCTTCGGCCGGAAGCTGTTTGACTCACTGGTTTCCGTGCGCAACGACGGCGGCAAGGCCGGTCACCTGGGACTGGGATTGCATATCGCGCGGCTGATCGCCGATTTCCACCAGGGAGAGTTGCGCGCCAAAAATCGCGACGACGGCAAGGGCGTGACCTTTACTCTGCAGCTGCCCCACTGACCACACCGTGGAATCCGGTCCAGCACAAGTCGAACCAGTCACAAACAGCCGAGTGCTGCGGTTGACAAACAACCAATGCTGGGGATAATGTCGCGTCCCAAACGGGCCCCCGGCCCGATGTTCGAGTTTTATTGATTCCAGACAGGAGCAACCGGTGGCCAACTCACCTCAAGCGAAGAAACGCGCGCGCCAGAACGAAAAGCGCCGCAATCACAACGCCAGTCTGCGCTCCATGGTGCGTACCTACATCAAAAAGGTAGTTGCGGCCATCGATGCAGGTGACGCAGAAAAAGCCAAAACCGCTTACGCGGCTGCCGTGCCGGTTATCGACCGCATGGCTGACAAGGGCATCATTCACAAGAATAAGGCCGCTCGCCACAAGAGCCGCCTGAACGCCCAGATCAAGAAGCTGGCTGCCTGAGCCGCCACTTCCTGAGCACAAAAAACCCCGCTGATGCGGGGTTTTTTATTGCCTGAACAAAACCATCCAATACCTGACGCGAAGGCCGACGCCAAAACCTCAACACCGGTTAACGCCCAGCGAGCCCCTACAAACCCAAACTACATCACTTAGAGCAGAATCAGATTGTCGCGATGGATCAGCTCGTCGTCGTCCCGGTAGCCCAACAGATCCAGAATCCGATCCGAAGGCTGGCCACAGATTTTCTTCGCCTCACCACTGTCATAGTTCACCAGGCCGCGCGCAATCTCCACCCCATCGACCCCCACACAACTCACCAGCTCGCCGCGATGAAAGCGGCCGCTGACACCTGTAACCCCCACCGGCAGCAGACTCTTGCCCTGCGCTCGCAGAGCCCGTTCAGCGCCCGCGTCCAGCTGCAACTGTCCACGCACCTGTAACTGCCCCGCCAGCCAGCGCTTGCGCGCGGTCAGGGGATCCGCTTCCGGCAACAGCAGAGTGCCCAATTCTTCGCCCGCGGCGACCCGCTCGATGACACCGTCGATACTACCGCCGACAATCACCGTACGCGCACCGGAACGCGCCGCCAACTGGGCCGCGCGCACCTTGGTGGCCATGCCGCCGCGCCCCAGCCCACTGCGGGAATCACCGGCCATGGCCACCAGCCGCGGATCCGCAGCAACCGCCTCGCGCACCAGTTCGGCGGCAGGATTGTCGCGGGGATCTTCAGTAAACAATCCATCGGCATCGGTGAGGATCAACAACACATCCGCCTCCACCAGGTTCGCCACCAGCGCCCCCAGGGTGTCGTTGTCACCGAAACGGATCTCGTCGGTCACCACTGTGTCGTTTTCATTGATGATGGGCACCGCCCCCAGGGCCAGCAGCGTCTTCAGTGTGCTGCGGGCATTCAGGTAACGCGTGCGATTGGAGAGATCGTCGTGATCCAGCAGGATCTGCGCGGTGCGGCAGTCGTACTGACCGAAGGCCTGTTCGTACACCTGCACCAGATGGCTCTGGCCGACGGCGGCGGCAGCCTGCAACTGATGAATCGACTCCGGGCGCTTGCGCCACCCCAGACGATCCATCCCCGCCGCCACCGCACCGGAGGAAACCAGTAGCACTTCAATACCCTGGCGACGCAGGGCAGCCATCTGCCCCGCCCAGTTGTGGATGGCCGCGCGGTTTACCCCACGGCCATTATCGGTCAACAGTGCACTGCCAATTTTTACGACCCAGCGCTTGCGACCGGTGAGCTGCTGACGTGCCGAGCTGAAATCCATTTTTTCCTCGATTCAGAAGGCGCCCTGCAGGATATTCCACTGCAGGGGTAGAAAAATCATTGGCGATATTCTACATCGACGTCATAGTCATCGTCGTCCCAATCTTCATCATCTTCGTCAGATTCTTGCTCGCCTTTGCGCCTGCCGCGCTGGGCAAGCCGCAGGGCTTCAATACGCTCGCGCGCTTCCGTCTGCATCTGACGCTGGGCTTCCTGCTCCGCCTCGAACAGATCGCCATCCACCTCTTCCTGATGCTTCACCTCTTCCAGGTGATCCATCAGCTGACCACAAAGAACATCGGTACCCTCACCACGAATTGCGGCGACACGGAATACCGGCCCTTGCCAGCCAAGGGCGTTGATCACTGACTGACAGCGCTCCTCCAGCTCCGCCGCCGGCACAAGGTCGGTCTTGTTCAGCACCAGCCAGCGCTCGCGTCCGGCCAGGGTGGGACTGAATGCCTCCAGCTCGCGCTCGATGGCCAACGCATTCTGCGCCGGATCAGAGCCGTCGAACGGCGCCAGGTCCACCAGATGCAACAGCACCCGACAGCGGGTCAGATGCTTGAGGAAACGGATACCCAGCCCCGCACCTTCCGCCGCACCCTCGATCAGACCGGGAATATCGGCAATCACGAAGCTGCGGTACTTCTGCACCTTCACCACACCCAGGTTCGGCACCAGGGTGGTAAACGGGTAATTGGCCACTTTCGGCTTGGCCGCGGATACCGCGCGAATGAAGGTGGACTTACCGGCATTGGGCAATCCCAACATGCCCACATCTGCCAGCACCTTGAGCTCCAGCTTGATGTTGCGGTGCTCACCCTCACTGCCCGGCGTGGTCTGGCGGGGGGCGCGGTTGGTACTGGACTTGAAGCGGGTATTGCCGATCCCGTGAAAACCGCCCTGAGCCACCAGCAACTTCTGCCCCGGCTCCAGCAGATCACCCAGGGTTTCCCCGGTGTCTTCATCAATGGCGGTAGTCCCTACCGGCACCTTCAGCAGCAGGTGCTCGCCCTTGGCGCCGGTGCAGTTGCGACCGCGCCCAGACTCTCCGTGCTGGGCCTGATAGTTGGGCTGGTAGCGGTAGTCCACCAGGGTATTCAGTGACTCATCGGCCACCAGGAACACGGAACCGCCGTCGCCACCGTCGCCACCATCAGGGCCGCCCTTGGCGACGAATTTTTCGCGCCAAAAACTGCAACACCCCTTACCGCCGTTGCCGGCCTGCACCGAAATCGGTGCTTCATCTACAAATTTCATGACTCTACTTACCGGGTTATCCGGTCTTCAGTGTAATTTGCGGCAGATCAATACAAAAAAGCCCCGCAAATGCGGGGCTTTTTATCGGGCGTTGTGACCGCTTAGGCTGTTTCGATGGAAACAAACTTACGGTTGTTGGCGCCTTTCACCTCAAACTTCACTACGCCATCAGCGGTAGCGAACAGGGTGTGATCTTTGCCCATACCAACGTTTACACCAGCGTGGAACTTGGTGCCACGCTGACGAACGATGATGCTGCCTGCGGAGACAGCCTGACCGCCAAAGCGCTTAACGCCCAGGCGTTTACTTTCGGAATCGCGACCATTGCGCGTACTACCGCCAGCTTTCTTGTGTGCCATGAGTAGTTACTCCTCTTCTGTTACCTGGTGATTAGCCTTTGATGCCAGTGATTTTAACTTCGGTGTACCACTGACGGTGGCCCTGACGCTTCATGGAGTGCTTACGACGACGGAACTTGATGATACGCACCTTTTCGCCGCGGCCGTGGCTCAGCACTTCTGCAGTCACCTTGGCACCTTCCACTACCGGCGCACCGATGTTGATGGTGTCACCGTCAACTACCATCAGAACCTTGTCAAAATCGACAGATTCGCCGGTAGCCACTTCAATTTTTTCCAGGCGCAGAACTTCGCCTTCTTCTACACGGTGCTGTTTACCACCGCTTTCAATAACAGCGTACATATTTCTATGCTCCAAAATGGACGACACGAAGCAGCGGCAGGGTCTACATTGTGACCGCTGAGCCAGCATTTTGGGAGCTTGCGCCGTGTTGTTAAAACTACTTCCCGACTCTGGGACCATCCTCAGAAGGCGGGCCCGGATCGAACGGGGCGCAGATTCTAATCAATTCGGCCGATTGATACAATAGTGCGTTTTTCGGGCAGGCGGTCCCACTTGATGCCTTTCCGCCCGCAGCCAAAACCGCTAGTCTTGCCGCCCTGAGAGAAAATGAGCGCACTATAAGGAACCCAGCATGCTACCTTTCCACCGGGTAGCCGCCGACGATTTTGCGGCGGTCAATCAGCAAATCATCGACCAACTGCACTCCGACGTTCCCCTGGTGGAGAACATTGGCCACTATCTGGTAGAGGCCGGCGGCAAACGGCTGCGCCCACTGCTGGTCCTGCTCTGCGCCCGTGCGGCAAGCTACCAGGGCAGCGATCACATTACCCTAGCCGCCATTATCGAGTTCATTCATACCGCCACCCTGTTGCACGATGACGTGGTGGACACGTCCGATATGCGCCGCGGCCGTATTACCGCCAACGCCCAGTGGGGCAACGCACCGGCGGTACTGGTGGGCGATTTCCTGTATTCCCGCGCGTTCCAGATGATGGTGGCACTGAAGGACATGGACATCATGGCGATCCTGTCTGACACCACCAACACCATCGCCGAGGGCGAGGTGCAGCAGCTGGTGAACGCCGGTGATCCCGCGGTGACAGAAGCCAATTACCTGAGCGTTATCCACAAGAAGACCGGCGCTCTATTCGAAGCGGCCTGTGAGACCGCAGCCGTTCTCGCCGGTTGCAACGCGGAACAACGGGAATCCCTGAAACTTTACGGCCGCCACCTGGGTTCAGCCTTCCAGCTGGTGGACGATGCTCTGGATTACCGCGGTAATTCGGAAGAGCTCGGCAAGAATGTCGGTGATGACCTTGCGGAAGGCAAACCCACACTGCCGCTGATTTACACCATGGCCAATGGCACCGACGATCAGGCGGCGCTGGTGCGGGAGGCGATCGAGAAGAAGTCTGCGGACAAGCTCACTGAGATTGTTGCCGCGATCGAGGCCTGTGGCGCACTGGACTATACACTTGACCGCGCCAGTAAAGAGGTCGAGCTGGCGCTTGAGAAACTGGAGTTTTTGCCGGAAGGTGAATACAAGACTGCGCTTCGGCAGTTGGCGGAATTTTCGATTCAGCGGACAGTTTGATCAATAAATTAACCCGGCTTCGCCGGGTTAATTTATTTTGGGGGTTCTGAAGCAGGCTCGGTGGCGGCGCGGCGCCGGGGGCGGGTTTTCAGGACCGCTGTGGATACGTCCCTGTACGCTGCGTCGGCAACATCCCTGTTGCCGACGCTCCTGAAAACCCGCCCCCGGCACCCCGCCTTAGCATTGAAGATTTGAGCATCGCCTACAAAAAGGAAAATTATAATCCGCAAGAGTGATCCGACACTCCTGGCATCGTTAAAGAACAACCCACATTAGGCCGAGCAACAAAGGAACGGCGAGCAAAACTGTCACCCTCCACGAAAAGACATAACTCTCAATAGCACCAGAGGATTCCAGCTCCGCATCAAGCTCAGAGAGCAGTGCACGAGCATACACGGGTGCATCGGGCCCCCACATGCTTAAACTGGGTATAGGCGCCTTACCGAACTTCAGTTGAAATGCAATTTCTCGTTCCGATAGGTTTCTATTTGTGCTTTCACGCGCCCGCCCTGCCACAAAGCGCCCTTCTATCTCCTGTGAAGAATTCGAGATCAGGATAATCTTCCCGCTATCCGCCAAGCGCTGTATCGCGCTGCGCAACACCTCCCCGCCATAGCCGTAGAGCTGCCGTTCGGAGTAAAGCCACACGCGGTCCAATCGAAGCAGGAAAAAGCCCACAATCGCAGCCACAAACAAGAAGAAGATTTCATCAAATTCTGCGCGGCGAAATACCTGAGAGGTCGCTATCAACGCAATCTGGATGCGCACCAGATCCACAGATACCGAAAAAATTCGACGCCGCCGAAAGGATGCTGCCATCCATAGACTGATGCCCAGCATAATGATCACGAGCAGAGTTTGTCCGTCGAGACCATCCACGAGTTCGCCAAAGCCCGGTATAAACAACCAAGCTAAAACAAGCGCGAAAAAACCGACAAACAAAACAACCGGAAGAAACAGCACAAAGCGGATCGAATTCATAGTTATTCTCGTGAACAGGCTCATACCCGAGGATAAACGACGAGAATGAATCTGACGACAGAGAAATCGGAATTGTTACAAAACTTTCAGGCTGTGCCCGATAGAGGCGCAAAGAAGGGAAAACGGCGGAAAGGCGACAGGATTTAAAAACGGAATTAGCAAAAGAAAGGAATGCAGCAGGAAAACGGTGGGCGGAAATACCCGCCCACCGGATCAATATCAGCCTTGAATCAGGCCGAGCAGTTCTTCGGTCTTGGCCTTCATCAGCGCCTCATCCCCGCGGGACTCGACATTGAGACGTACAACCGGTTCGGTATTGGACATGCGCAGATTGAATCGCCACTCGTCGAAGGCAACGCTCAGACCATCCACATGCTCAACACTATTGGCATCCGGCCCGTACTTGTCTTCCGCAGCTTTCAGCAACGCTTTCGGATCCGCCACCTTGGAATTGATCTCGCCACTGCACGGGAATGCCTTCATACGCTCGCCCACGAGCTGTGAAAGGGATTTTCCGGAGCGGCTTACCAGCTCGGCGACCAGTAGCCACGGGATCATGCCGCTATCGCAATAGGCGAAATCGCGGAAGTAATGGTGCGCGCTCATTTCGCCACCGTAAATGGCATCTTCCTTGCGCATACGCTCTTTGATGAAGGCGTGGCCAGTTTTACTCTCCACCGGCTCACCGCCGGCGCCGCGCACGATGTCTTCGGTATTCCAGGTCAGGCGAGGATCGTGTACCACTTTGGCTCCCGGGGCTTTGACCAGGAAAGCTTCCGCCAGCAGGCCGACCACGTAATAACCCTCAATAAACTCACCATTTTCATCGAAGAAGAAACAGCGATCGAAATCACCGTCCCAGGCGATACCGAAATCCGCACCGCTTTCGCGCACCGCTGCTGCCGTGGACTCGCGGTTCTCCGGCAGGATGGGGTTGGGGATACCGTTGGGGAAATTGCCATCGGGCTCGTGGTTTACGCGCACGAATTCAAACGGCAGGCTCGGCGCCAGGGCGTCAACCACGGCACCAGCACCGCCATTACCAGCGTTGACGACCAGCTTCAGAGGCTTGAGCTCGGCGGTGTCCACATAGCCCAGCAGGTGTTTTACGAAATCATCGCGGTGGGCGAAGGTGTGCAGTTCACCGCGCTCTTCCACCGCGGCAAAATTATTTTCTTCCGCAAGGCGTTTGATATCCAGCAGACCGGTATCGCCGCTGATCGGACGGGAGCCCTGGCGGACAAACTTCATGCCGTTGTAATCCATCGGATTGTGGCTGGCGGTCACACAGATGCCGCCATCGAAGTCCCCGTGGAAGGTGGAAAAATAGATCTCTTCCGTGCCGCACTCACCGATGTGATACACATCGGCGCCGGCATCGCGCAGGCCGTTTGCCAGTGCGTCGGTCAGCTCGCCACTGGTAAGGCGGATATCGTGGCCGACGACCACACGGCGCGCGCCGAGGAACTGGGCAAAGGCGCGACCTACACGGTAGGCGACCTCAGTGTTCAGCTCATCAGGCACGCGGCCGCGCAGATCGTAGGCTTTAAAACAGGTTAATTCAGTCATCTGAATCTTTTTCCCCCGGAAGATAGATAGTTTTATAAACGTGATTAGTGGCTTCTACAAAGCCGTCCACCGAACCGCAGTCGAAACGGCGCCCCTGAAAGCGATATGCGAGCACGCAACCCTTCTGGGCCTGGGCGAGCAGCGCATCGGTAATCTGCACCTCGCCATTTTTCCCCGGCGGGGTATGGCGGATCAGGTCAAAAATATCCGGCGTCAGGATATAGCGGCCAATAATGGCCATGTTGCTGGGAGCTTCCTCGGTCGCCGGCTTTTCCACCATATCCGTAACCTGATACAGGCCGGGTTTGATTTCATTGCCGGCGATAACGCCGAACTTGTGAATCTGGTCCCGCGGCACTTCCTCTACCGCGACGATACTGCAGCGGAACTGGTTGTACAGTTGCACCATCTGCCCCAGTACCCCGGGGCCGTCGTTCAGACAGAGATCATCTGCAAGCACCACGCCAAATGGCTCGTCGCCCACCAATCGCTGCCCCTGCAGGATGGCGTCCCCCAGCCCGCGCATCTCTCCCTGGCGGGTGTAGGAAAAACTGGCGCGGTCAATCACGTTGCGCACACTGTCCAGATAACGCTCTTTGCCGGTACCGGCAATCTGGTGTTCCAGCTCGAAATTGGTATCAAAATGGTCTTCGATCGCGCGCTTGCCGCGACCGGTGACAAAGCCGATCTCTACGAGGCCGGCGTCGATAGCCTCCTCAACCCCATACTGCACCAATGGTTTGTTGACCAGCGGCAGCATCTCCTTTGGCATGGCCTTGGTTGCCGGCAGAAAGCGGGTCCCGTACCCTGCCACCGGAAAAAGACACTTTTTCAGCATTGCGCGCCCTTATTGGAATACCCACCCGGCACGGCCCTGTGCCGGGTTTGCGAAAGTTATCACAAATTTAAGACAAGAATCAGCCTGCCTCCTCTGGCCCTCAATCACAGTACAGGGCTAACTGCCACATTAGACTAATGGTGCGCGGTCAAGGGTTAATTGAGACATTTCCGGTCACAAAAAGGAGGATGACTGACTGGACAAGACATCCCCAGCCCTTAGAATGCCGGCTCGAGTAAAGAATGCCCAAAATCGGGGACCAAATGAGTAATTTCGTTCAAAAAAGCAGCTACGACCGTGAAGAGCTTCTGGCCTGTGGCCGCGGAGAGATGTTCGGCCCGGGCAATGCCCAGCTGCCCACTCCCAATATGCTGATGCTGGACCGCATCACCCACATCTCCAAAGAAGGTGGTGAATTCGGTAAAGGGGAGCTGATCGCCGAACTGGATATCACCCCGGACTTGTGGTTTTTCGACTGCCATTTCCCCGGCGACCCGGTAATGCCAGGCTGCCTCGGCCTCGACGCCATGTGGCAGCTGCTTGGCTACTTCCTGGCCTGGAAAGGCAACCCTGGCCGTGGACGCGCCCTCGGCTGCGGTGAGGTCAAATTTACCGGCCAGATTCTTCCGACCAACAAGAAGGTCACATACCATATCCAGATGAGCCGCCTGGTTGAGCGCAAGCTGGTGATGGGTATCGGCAACGGCTCTGTTTCCGTTGACGGTCGCGAAATTTATACCGCCAAGGATCTGCGGGTCGGACTGTTTACCCGTACAGACAACTTTTAATCCGTCTGTCTGTCACACAAAACAATAACAATTCAATCTACAAGCTTTATTGGAGATCACTATGCGCCGGGTAGTCATTACCGGAATGGGCATCACTTCCTGCATCGGCAACAACACGCAAGAAGTGCTGGCCTCCCTGAAAGCCGGTCGCAGCGGCATCCGTTATATGGATGAATACGCCGAGCTGGGCCTGCGCAGCCAGGTCGCGGGCGTCGTCGATATCGATTTCAAAGAGCACATCGACCGCAAACACCTTCGGTTTATGGGCGATTCTGCCGCCTATGCATACATTTCGATGGCCGAAGCCATCGCCATGGCGGGACTGGAAGAGTCCGACATCTCCAACCCTCGCACCGGTCTGGTGATGGGTTCCGGCGGCACCTCGACCACCGCCGTCATTGAAGCCGCCGAGACCCTCAAGACCAAGGGTGTGCGCCGGGTAGGTGCCTACCGGGTACCCCAGACCATGGGCAGCACGGTGTCTGCGTGTCTCGCCACGCCATTCAAGATCAAGGGCGTGAACTACTCCATTTCTTCCGCCTGCGCCACGTCTGCGCACTGTATCGGCAACGGCGCCGAACTGATCCAGATGGGCAAACAGGACATCGTCTTTGCCGGCGGTGGTGAAGAACTGGCCTGGAGCCTGACCCACCTGTTTGACGCCATGGGTGCCCTGTCGTCCAAGTACAACGACACCCCCACCAAGGCCTCACGCCCCTACGACGCCAACCGCGATGGCTTTGTGATCGCCGGCGGCGGCGGTTGTGTGGTACTGGAAGAACTGGAGCACGCCAAGGCCCGCGGTGCCAACATCATCGCTGAATTGGTGGGTTACGGGGCCACTTCCGATGGCTACGATATGGTTGCCCCCAGTGGCGAAGGCGCCGCGCGCTGTATGCAGCAGGCGCTGGCGGGTATGGATGGCAAGGGACTCGAAGGCAGCATCGACTACATCAACACTCACGGCACCTCTACCCCGGTGGGCGATGTGGCCGAGCTGCGTGCGATGAAGGAAGTCTTCGGTGACAAGGTCCCGGCATTTGCCTCGACCAAATCCCTCACCGGGCACTCCCTCGGCGCCGCCGGTGTGCAGGAAGCGATCTACACCCTGCTGATGATGCAGAACGACTTTATCGCCGCCTCCGCCAACGTGGAAACCGTCGATGAAGCAGCCGCTGGTCTGGACCTCGTCACCGAACTGCGCCAGACCGAGGTACGCCGCGCCCTGTCCAACAGCTTCGGCTTCGGTGGCACCAATGCGAGCCTGATCTTCGACAAGTTCTGATTACCGTTCCGTGTACTGCGCGTACTGCGATTGGAGTGCTGGACAGGCAATAAAAAAGGGGCTTTTGCCCCTTTTTTATTGCCTGTCCGTCATCTGACCAGCTACCTGCAACACCGCAGCAATGGCCAGATCAGCTTTCCGGTTTCTGCAACCGCTCCAGCCACAACTCCACCTGGCGGGTTAACCCCTGCCGCCAGCTGCGCTGCTGGATACCGAACACATCCCGCAACTTGCCGCACCCCAGTACCGATGAGCGATCGTCCCCGGAAGGTTCGAGAGCCACCAGCTCCGCGGCGAAGTCCTCACCGTACAGGGAGCGCACCCGATCCACCACTTCGCGTCCGAACTCCATCGCGCTGCAGGTATCCGCAGAGCCGTAGTGATAGATCCCGGACCTGGGCGCGCCGCTCGCCAGCTGCTGGGTAATGGCTACCACTACCCGCGCCAGATCTGCCACGGTCACCGGGTTGCCCCGGCTGACGTCATCCAGTGCCACGGGCTTGCCCTCCAGCAAGCCCCGGATTATCCGTCCCAGCAGCGCCCGATCACTGCGATCTATCTGCCACCCCAGGCGCAGAATGCTCACATTCTCCTGTGCCGCCAACACCTGCTCACAGGCCAGCCAGTCGCGGCCACCAGCAGAGCCGGGAGACGGGAGCTCATCTTCATCAATTTTCTTGCGGCGGGCGCCGCCGAACACGCCGTAGGAGGAAAGGTGCAGCAGTGCCGTAAACGGCTGCGCGCACAGGGCCTCACAGGCTGCTCTTGCGGTATCCATATGGGCACTGCCGCCACAACTGGCGGCATTGATCACGATGGTGTCTGCGCGTGCGGCAAACTGTCCGGATGTAAGCTGCTCGGCAGTCAGTAACTGCACCCGGAAGCCCACCCGTTGCAGCCCTTTTTGCAGGGCGCCGTCGATGGCGTTGCCCGCACCGATCAGCGCCACCGTATCCGGCTGATAGCCAGTGTGATGCATGGAAATCAGAACCCGGCTTAGAAGGGAATATCGTCGTCAAAGCTGTTGTCAAAGCCACCCGCCGGCGGCTGGTTGCCTGCGGGCTTGTTGCCCTGTTGGGAAGGCGCCATAGGGGAAGGTGCGGAGCGTCCCTGGGCGTACTCGTCCTGATAGCCGCCGCCCTGGTTGAAGCCGCCCTGGGGTTGGCCCTGCTGCGGGTAACCGCCCTGGCCACCACCCTGGGAGTAGCCACCGCCACCCTGTTCACCGCGGCCGTCCAGCATCTGCATTTCACTGGCGACGATTTCGGTGGTATAGCGGTCCTGGCCACTCTGCTTGTCCTGCCACTTGCGGGTACGCAGGGAACCTTCCAGATAGACCTTGCTGCCTTTGCGCAGGTATTCGCCGGCAATTTCCGCCAGGCGGTTGAAGAACACCACACGGTGCCATTCAGTGCGCTCCTGGTTTTGGCCTGTCTGCTTGTCTTTCCAGGTTTCGGACGTCGCCACGGTGACGTTGGTGACGGCACCACCGCTGGGCAAATAGCGGGTTTCCGGGTCGCCGCCCAGATTGCCAATCAGAATTACTTTGTTAACGCCCCTGGCCATAAGCCTCTCCTCTCGATTTACCCTTTTGGGTCAAACTTCGTAAATGGTGAAAATTCAGAATCGGCAAGCGGCGCAAGGACCGGCTCTAAAGCCAGTCTCTTGCGCCGCTCACAGTGTATTTTTATCCAGCAGCATACAACACTCCGCAGGGCGCCGTCACCGCCGCATCAGCTGCTCGCCAACCCCGCACGGGTACCGCGCATCTGCCACCAGGCGAGGGACCAGAGCACCAGTGTACCGAGGGCAAAGGTGGCCACCGCAGGGGCTCCGCCCCACCCGTAAATCACCCCGCCGAGGCTGCCGCCGGCAAAGGCGCCGAGGAATTGCAGCGTGGCATAAAGGCCTGTGGCGGCACCGCGGCACTCAGCGGGTGCCACCCGGGTAAGCTGGGCCGGCAATAGCGCCTCCAGCAGGTTGAAGGCGAGAAAGAATACCCCCAGGCAGACCACGATCCAGTAACCCGGTACCCGGGACATCAGTGCCACGCCGCCAAAAACCAGCCCCAGCAGTGCCAGCCGCATAGCCGCCGGTACCTGCTGGCGCTTTTCCGCCATACGCATCAGCGGCACCATCAGTACGAAAGCACCAACCAACAGCGGAGCGTAGAGTTTCCAGTGCTGCTCGCTGGCGATGCCCAGTTTGTCCACCAGTAGCAATGGCAGCGGCACAAACATCATGGTCAGCAACAGATGCAGGAAAAACACCCCGCACACCAACCGCCATATCTCAACCTGTCCCAGCAGGCGGGCAAAATCCCCCTGTCTGGGTCCTCGTGGGGCGGCGTTCACAGGCGGGTTCGGTACCAGGCGCCAAACCAGCAGCATCCCCAGCACCGCCAGAATCGCGGTCAACCAGAAAATCGCCGACAGGCCACCGAATCCCGCCAGCAGCGGGCCCAGCACTACCGCAAGTACGAAGGCGACGCCAATAGAGGCGCCGATCACCGCCATCGCCTTGCCGCGATTTTCGTCACGGGTCAGGTCCGCCGCCAGCGCCATGGTGGCGGCGGCAATGGCACCGCCCCCCTGCAGAATGCGCCCGAAAATCAGCCCGTACACCGAGTCGGTCAATGCTGCGACCAGGCTGCCGGCTGCAAACACCGCCAGTCCCAGGAAAATCACCGGCTTGCGGCCCCAGCGATCGCTCAATATCCCCAGGGGGATCTGCAACAGCGCCTGGCTCAGGCCATAGGCACCCAGAGCCAGCCCCAGCAGGGCAGGAGTGCTACCGCGGTAGTCGGCGCCGTACAGCGACAGCACCGGCAGCACCATAAACAGACCCAGCATGCGAAAAACGTATAGGGAGGCGAGACCGGCGAGTGCGCGGCGTTCAGTGGGATTCATCAACAATTCCGGAACAGGTAGGCAAATGCGAACAACGAAAACTGGTGCGCATTGTAGCAGCCGCCGAGGCGGAGAAAGAGTCTCCGCCAGCAAACGGACAGATAGGGAATAACTATAAGGAAAAACCGATCAATTACGTCCGTACTGATCCTCTATACGCACGATATCGTCTTCCCCCAGGTAGCTGCCGGACTGTACCTCGATCAGCTCCAGGGGAATATTGCCGGGATTTTCCAGGCGGTGTACCACCCCCAGAGGAATATAGGTGGACTCGTTTTCCGTCAGCAGCAGCTGATCGTCGCCACGGGTGACCATGGCAGTACCGCGTACCACAATCCAGTGCTCGGCGCGGTGATGGTGTTTCTGCAGGGACAACCGGCAACCGGGCTTGACCACAATGCGCTTGACCTGAAAACGGGGGCCGGCGTCGATGGAATCGTAATACCCCCAGGGACGGAATATCTTGCGGTGATTTTCCGCTTCGCTGCGATTGCTCTGCTTGAGTCTCTGTACGATGGTCTTCACTTCCTGCACCCGGTGCTTGTGCGCCACCATCAAGGCGTCATCGGTGTCCACCACCACCAGATCCTGCACACCGAGAATACCGATCAGGCGATTGCCACCGTGCACCAGACAGCCGCTGGCGCCTTCCGCCAGCACGTCGCCTCGCAGCAGGTTGTCGTTGTCGTCCCGCTCCGCCAGCTCCCACAGCGCCGACCACGAGCCCACATCGCTCCAGCCGGCCTGCATGGGGACCACCGCCGCGGATTCGGTTTTCTCCATAACCGCGTAATCCACCGAGTCCGAGGGGCAGCGGGCAAAGGCCTCCGCGTCGATACGGGTGAAATCCAGGTCGCAGATAGCGCCGGAGAAAGCGGCGCGACAGGCGTCGAGCATCTCCGGGCTGTGCTCGGCCAGCTCCTCGAGATAGCGCGAGGCGCGGAACAGGAACATACCGCTGTTCCAGCTGTACTCACCGCTGGCGAGGTACTGTTCGGCGGTGGCGAGATCCGGCTTCTCCACGAATTCGGCGACCTTCCAGCCCCCGTCCACCGCTTCACCGCTGCGGATATAGCCATATCCGGTCTCCGCAGTAGTGGGCACTATGCCAAAAGTCACCAGGTGGCCGCTGTCCGCCAGCCCGCGCGCCGTATCCACCGCGCACTGGAAGGCGGCGACGTCGGCGACCACATGATCCGCGGGAAGCACCAACAGCAGCGGGTCCTCGCCGGACTCGGTGGCCGCCAGCGCCGCCAGCGCAATCGCCGGCGCGGTGTTGCGTGCGCAGGGTTCCAGCAGAATGCTCTGGGGCGCGCGGTCGATCTCCTGCAACTGTTCGGCGGCAGCAAAGCGATGGACTTCGTTGCACACCAGAATCGGTGCCTGTACTTCTGCCAGGCCACTCAAACGCAAGGCGGTGGCCTGGAGCATGGTCTGGCTGCCGGCCAGGGAGAGAAACTGTTTCGGGTAGGCTTCGCGGGAAAGCGGCCACAGGCGTGATCCGGTACCACCGCATAAAATCACAGGAATCATGACATCCGTATCCATTCCAGGTTATTCGGTCCTACAGAGTTTGGCACACTCTCGCGCCAGATTATACTTGGCCGTTTCTTTGCGCCCGCTTCACTGCCGGCAAATCCCGCCAACATTACAGGACAGAGTGTGGATACGATTTACGTAAGGGGTGCACGCACCCACAATTTGAAGAATATCGACCTGGATATTCCCCGCGACAAGCTCATCGTAATCACCGGCCTGTCCGGCTCTGGTAAGTCTTCACTCGCCTTCGACACCCTCTATGCGGAAGGCCAGCGCCGTTATGTGGAGTCACTCTCCACCTACGCGCGCCAGTTCCTATCGATGATGGAAAAGCCCGATGTGGATACGGTGGAGGGCCTGTCTCCAGCCATTTCCATCGAACAGAAGTCCACCTCCCACAACCCCCGCTCCACCGTCGGCACCATCACTGAGATCTACGACTACCTGCGTCTGCTGTTCGCCCGCGTCGGCGAACCCCGCTGCCCGGAGCACCACGAACCACTACAGGCGCAGACTATCAGCCAGATGGTGGACCAGGTACTGGCACTGCCAGAAGGCAGCAAGATCATGCTGCTGGCACCGGTGGTCCGCGACCGCAAGGGCGAACACCTGCACGTGTTCGAGCAACTGCGTCGGGATGGTTTTGTGCGCGCGCGCATCGACGGCACCGTGTGCGACCTGGACGACACCCCCAAGCTGGACAAGCGCAAGAAGCACACCGTGGAAGTAGTGGTAGACCGTTTCAAAGTGCGCGACGACCTGCAGCTGCGGTTGGCGGAATCCTTTGAAACCGCGCTCAACCTCACCGACGGGATCGCCTCCATCAGTTTTATGGAGGGCAAAGAAGACGACCGTCTGTTCTCGGCTCGCCACGCCTGCCCGGTATGTGATTACTCACTAGATGAACTGGAACCGCGCCTGTTTTCCTTCAACAACCCGGCGGGCGCCTGTCCCAGCTGCGACGGCCTCGGGGTGAAGCAGTTCTTCGATGAGGACAAGGTGATTCTCGACCCGGAGAGCAGTATCTCCGAGGGCGCCATTCGCGGTTGGGACAGACGCAACGTCTACTACTACCACATGCTCGCCTCACTCGCGGAGCACTACGATTTCGACCTGGACAAGCCCTGGCTGAAACTGCGCAAGCGCGACCGCGAAGCCATACTGCACGGCAGCGGCGACACGTCCATCGACTTCAGCTATGTGAACGACCGCGGCGACGTGACCATTCGCCGCCACACCTTCGAAGGCATTATTCCCAACTTCCAGCGCCGCTACCGGGATACCGAATCCCAGTCGGTGCGCGAGGAACTGGCCAAGTACCTCAGCACCCAGAAGTGCCCCGAGTGCGAAGGCACCCGCCTGCGCCGGGAAGCGCGCAATGTATTTGTGGACGACCGCACCCTGGCGCAGATCACCGCCCTGCCGGTGGGGGATGCCTTCGAGTATTTCGCCCATCAGCTCAAGTTCCAGGGCGCGCAGAAAGAGATCGCCGACAAGATCCTGAAAGAGCTGCGCGACCGTTTCCGCTTCCTGGTGGACGTCGGCCTCAACTATCTGACCCTCAACCGCAGTGCCGAAACCCTGTCCGGCGGTGAGGCCCAGCGCATCCGCCTGGCCAGCCAGATCGGCGCCGGCCTCGTGGGGGTTATGTACATTCTCGACGAACCCTCCATCGGCCTGCACCAGCGCGACAACGAGCGCCTGCTGAACACCCTCACCCACCTGCGGGATATCGGCAACACGGTAATCGTGGTGGAACACGACGAAGACGCCATCCGCGCGGCGGACTTTATCGTCGATATCGGCCCCGGTGCGGGAGTGCATGGTGGCGAGGTGGTGGCCGCAGGCACCCATGACGAGATCACCGCCTGTGAGCGCTCGCTGACCGGGCAATACCTGTCCGGTGTCAAACAGATTGCGATACCGAAAAAACGCATCCCCGCCAGCGGCGAGGTGCTGCGTATCGAGGGCGCCACGGGCAACAACCTGAAGAAGGTGGACCTGGAAATCCCGGTGGGGCTGTTCACCTGTGTCACCGGCGTGTCCGGATCGGGTAAATCCACCCTGATCAACACCACCCTCTATCCGCTGGCAGCCACCGCCCTGAACAAGGCCACCACCCTCAAGGCGTCACCGCACAAGTCAATCAAGGGACTGGACCATTTCGACAAGTGCGTGGATATCGACCAGAGCCCCATCGGCCGCACCCCGCGCTCCAACCCCGCCACCTACACCGGGATTTTCACCCCGATCCGAGACCTGTTTTCCGGCACCCAGGAAGCCCGCTCCCGCGGTTACAAACCCGGTCGCTTCAGTTTCAACGTGAAGGGCGGACGCTGTGAGGCCTGCCAGGGCGACGGCGTGATCAAGGTCGAGATGCATTTTCTGCCGGACATCTATGTGCCTTGCGATACCTGTAAAGGCAAACGCTACAACCGCGAAACCCTGGAGGTGCAATACAAGGGCAAGAGCATTCACGAAGTTCTGGAAATGACGGTGGAAGATGCGCGGGAATTTTTCGACCCGGTGCCGGCAATCGCCAAGAAACTGCAAACGCTGATGGATGTTGGCCTCTCGTATATCAAACTGGGCCAGGCCGCCACCACCCTGTCCGGCGGTGAAGCGCAGCGGGTCAAACTGTCGCGGGAACTGTCCAAGCGCGACACCGGCAAAACCCTGTACATCCTCGATGAGCCCACCACCGGCCTGCACTTTGCCGATATCCAGTTACTGTTGGATGTTCTGCACCGCCTGCGCGACCACGGCAATACCATCGTGGTGATTGAGCACAATCTAGATGTGATCAAAACCGCGGACTGGATCGTGGATCTGGGTCCGGAAGGCGGCTCCGGCGGTGGCGAAATCATTGCCACCGGCACACCGGAACAGGTAGCCAAAGTGAAAGGTTCCCACACCGGGCGTTTTCTCAAACCGATGCTGAAAGCCTAGCGGGCAAATTGGCATGTGTTCGCCGGTGCCACTTCCGGACTCCCGGTAGTGGCACCTTTGCAACTGGCGCTGAAAAATCCCGCTTGCTCAATCACCCCTGCGAACCGCATTTGAGACTCTTCCCACCCTCAGAACAAACAAAATTGCCGCGCAAGGATCACGGTTCGCAGCCCTGCCTTTGCTCCAATAATTGACCCTGATTTCCTCACTCTATCCGGCGAAACCATCAACCAACCCTATAATTTCCGCAACGACCCGGGGCCGGTTCGCGTACAGGAAATTCTTTTCCGACGTGCCTTCATGGGAAAAGTCACAGCAAAAAATACGGCAAAAATACCTGCCACCTCCCTCTTCGGAATAAACAGACGTGAATTGTCTGCCCACTGACTCCCGGTCGCCTATCTTTTGTTTCTCGATATTTTTTTATCCGTAACAGCAAAGCCAGGAAGTTCCCCGACATGGACAGCCCTTCTCGCCTGAAGAATTTCATACGGCATATTAAACATTGGCTGATCGTCAAAACCGCTCCGCGCCAAAACCGAATTTACACCCAGTTCTACCGTTTTCCCCACCAGTACCAGGCGCTGGTTGAACGGGTAGTGCCACAGATGCTTAACGCCAGGGAATCCCCCCTGCGCATTCTGGTATTCGGCTGTTGCAGCGGCGCCGAGCCCATCTCGCTGTCGGCAGTATTGCACCGCCACTTCCCACAACTGGAATATCGGATCGAGGCATTTGACCTGGTGCCATCGGTAATCGAGCGTGCGCAGAACCCCTGCTACAGCCGCGATGAGGTATATCAGGGCCCGTTCGTGCGCGAGGATTTTGTCGGCGAAACATTCGATATCGAAGACGGGGTCTACCGGGTAAAACCGGAAATTCTGCAGCCAATATCTTTCCATGTCGGCGATATGCTGGACGAAAATTTTATCGCCGCACTGGGCCAGGCAGACCTGGTATTTGCGCAGAACGTACTATTCCACTTGCCAGCCACCAACGCCCGCCGCGCATTTGCCAACCTGCAGCGCCTGCTGCATCCGGGAGCGGCGTTATTCATCAATGGAATGGACACCGAAATGCGCGTGCAGCTAACGAAAAAATTCCAGCTGCAGCCGGAAGCCTACCTGATTGAGGAAATTCACAACGATGCGCGCCAGGACCGCGGCGACGCCTGGGCCGGCGCCTACTGGGGCAGAAAACCATTCACCCGGCGCTCGCGCGAGTGGATCCGCGAACACTGCACCATTTATCGCAAGGCCAGCGTATGAGTATTGTCGAAGAAATTTCACAGGAACTCGGTCATTTCGGGATTCAGGAAACCGAGCAATCGGTGGCGCAGCGATTTGAAAAGATAGTGACGCAGCACGGCGAGCGCATCGCCATCAGTGACGCCAACGCGTCTCTCAGTTACCGCGCGCTCAATCACCTGGCCAACCGTATGGCGCGGAAGATTATCGCCTTTACACCGGCCGAGGAGCCGGTGCGCATCGCGTTGTTTCTGGAAAAAGGCATCGCGCAAATCGCCGCGATTCTGGCGGTACTGAAATGTGGACACGCCTATGTGCCTATCGACCCCGCATTCCCCACCGAGCGCAACCGGCATATCTACCGGGAGTCACAGGCAGCCCTGATATTGAGTAACAGTACCTGTCGCGACACAGCGCTGGAGCTCACCGGTGAGGACGCCCGTATTCTCGATCTGGAGGACATTCCCGATAACACCCCCAGCGACAATCTGAATATTCCGGTAACGCCAGATGCGCTGGCGTACATCATCTATACCTCCGGTTCCACCGGCCAACCCAAGGGCGTGCTGCAGAACAACCGCAATCTGCTGCACGGCTGCATGCGCCGGAGCAACCTGCAAAAGGTGATACCCGACGACCGCATGACCCTGTTCTATTCCTGCAGCGTCATCGCCTCGGTTTACTGCATATTCGGCGCCCTGCTCAATGGCGCGGCACTCTTCCCCTACGATTTTCACCGCCACGGGGTCGAAAAACTGGCGGACTGGCTGCGTTCCCGGCGCATCACTATTTACCATTCAGTGGCGTCACTGTTTCGGGAGTTCGCCGCGCAATATCGCGGCCCCAGCGATGTCTTCAGTATTCGCCTGGTGACGTTTGGCGGCGAACGCGTACTCACCAGTGATATTGCGCTGGCACGCAAGGTTTTCACTCCACAGATCGAGTTTTACACCGGGCTCGGCTCCACTGAGACTGGCACCATCCGCTATTTCCACATCGGCCCGGACACCCGCCTCGAAGGCGACGTAGTACCCATCGGCTATGCGGTAGAAGGGGTAGACGTGGTGCTGCTGAATGACGACGGACAGGAAGTTGCGGCGGGCGAAATCGGCGAAATCACCGCACGCAGCCGCTATCTGGCACAGGGTTACTGGAAAAACCCTGCTGCCACGGCAAAGTCCTTCGGCCGCGACCAGACGGATCCTAACATAGTGATTTACCGCACCGGCGATCTCGGGCAAATGGACCCGGATGGTCTGCTTCATCACCGTGGGCGCAAGGACTTCCAGGTAAAAATTCGCGGCTTTCGCGTTGAAGTGGGAGAAGTGGAAGCGCGCCTGCTGGCGCACCCGCACATTGCCGAAGCGGTGGTAGTCGCGCGGGACATGGAAGGTGAACGGCAACTGGTCGCCTACCTTGTCGCGGAGCCTGTGCCCGATGACGCCACGCCACTGAGTGTGCAGACCCTGCGCGACTATCTCGCCGAGCAGCTCACCTACTACATGATTCCCACACTGTTTGTGCGCCTGGAGCAATTGCCGAAAACCCCGAACAACAAGGTGGATCGCAACGCGCTGCCGGCACCGACGGCGGATATACAATTGCCAGGCGCCCCGCTGATCAAAGCCCGCGGGTGCACAGAAATACGGCTGGTGGATTTCTGCAGGGAACTGCTGGCTCGGGACAGTATCAGTGTCGGCGAAAATTTCTTCGCGCTCGGCGGCCACTCCCTGAATGCCGCGCAATTACTTGCGCGTATCAATGAGCAGTTCCATATCCGTCTGGATATGCGCGCTGTTTTCGAGGCCACGAGCCTGCGTGCACTGGCCGAACGGATCGAGCGGATCCAGCCTGAAACAGAAAAAAATCGTGTCAACACCGATGACGACGCACTGGTTCATGCGCCCGCCAACGCGCGCCTTCCACTAAGCGCTGCGCAAAAGCGTATGTGGCTGTCAGAACAACTGTGGGGCAACAGCAGCGCCTACCAGATATCCAACACTGTTTTCCTGCAGGGCACACTGGATACCGCTGCGCTGACGCAGGCGTTGAGCGCCGTGATCGCCCGCCACGATATTTTGCGCACCTGTTTCCCCACCGACGACGAAGGTCCACGGCAACAGATTCTGGCCACCGGCGACGTCCAATTACCGGAAGTCAAATTGCGTCCGCGACCGCGCAACCGTTATGTCACGCGCAGCCAGCGGATGGATAAACAGGCACTGGCCGCGGGTCCGCTGTTTCGGGCACGACTGCTGCGGGTAAACCGCGAGGCGGCGATCCTGGCGCTGACCTTTCACCACATCATTTATGACAATATCTGGTCCAGCGGTATTTTCTTTCGCGAGCTGGGCCACTTTTATCAGGCGTTTATCCACAAGTGCGAAGCGTCTCTGCCGGCGCTGAATTTCCAGTTTTCCGATTACGCCTTCTGGGAACAGCGTCGCAGTGGCAGCGAAGGTTACCAGGCGCAAATGGCCTACTGGCAGCGGCAGCTCGCCGATGCACCGGCACCACTGGAATTACCCACAGACCGCCCGCGCCCGCAAACCGCGGACTTCCGCGGCGGACTGGAGACCTTCCGCCTGCCCGCCTCACTGTCCGCTGCGCTGCGCGGCCTTGCACGCCAGGAATCCGTCACCACTTTTATGCTGTTGCTCGCCGCCTGGCAATTACTGCTGCACCGCTATACCCAGCAGTCGGATATCGTGATCGGCACGCCCAGTGGCCGACGCCAGCATACCCAGACAGAACCAATGATCGGCCTGTTCATCAACACCCTGGTACTGCGCACGGATTTTTCCGGGCAACCAGATTTCCGCACCCTGTTGCAACGGGTGCGCAGGACCACTATCGACGCGTTTGCCAATGACCAGGTGCCGTTCGAGGATCTGGTGGCCACACTGAACCCGCACCGCAGCGCCAGTGAATCGCCCTTTTTTCGCCACCTGTTTATTCACCGCAAGGTACACGCAGATCACTGGCAAATACCCGGGCTTGTCGTCACGCCACTGCACAGCCACAGTGGTGGTGCCAAGTTCGATCTCACCCTGTCGGTACTGGAAGGTGACCAGGAGCTGTCCGGCACCCTCGAATACCGCCGCGCCCTGTTCGACCGCGCCACCGCCGCCAGTCTTTGTCAGAATTTCATACAGCTGCTGACCAGCATCGTGGAACACCCCGAGCGCCCGGCAGCAACACTGCCGCTGGTGGCTCCCGCGGAGCGCAAGCTACTGCGCACCGCGTGGAACCGGAGTGCCGCCGAACTGCCCTTACACCGCAGCGCCGTCCAGCTGTTTGAACAGCAGGCACAGCAATACGGCGAGCGTTGTGCGCTGATTGCACCGGAGCAAACCCTCGACTACCAGACACTAAACCGACGCGCCGATCGCCTCGCCCAGCGACTGCGTGGGCACGGACTGGGCGGCGGTCAACTGGCAGCAGTTTGCATGACGCGCTCCGCGAACCTGCTGATTGCGCTGCTCGCGGTGTGGAAAACCGGCGCCGCCTTCGTGCCCCTGGACCCCATGTTTCCCACAGAACGGCTCGCGTATATCGCACAGGACAGCGCCGCGACGCTGTTGATTACCGACGCCGAAAGCCGGGGCAAGCTGGCAGAATTCAGCGGCCAAATTATTACCCTGGAGCATGGCGATACGTTTGACACGGATGCCGCGATTGATCTCGACAAAACGATGGAGTCGGACATCGTCGCTGAAATTCCGTCGCCAAACTCCAGCACCGACGACCCCGCCTATGTCATTTACACCTCCGGCTCCACCGGTAATCCCAAAGGCGTGCAGATTTCCCAGCGTAGCCTGGTCAATTTCCTCTGCTCCATGGGGACACAACCGGGTTTCAGTGCAGACGATACATTACTTGCCGTCACCACCGTGTGCTTCGATATCGCCCTGCTGGAACTCTTCCTGCCACTGCTGAGTGGCGGTCGCCTGGTGATCCAGGATGGTCGCCAGTCACGCGATCCCAAAGCGTTACAGGAAACCCTGCGCCGTGAACATGTGACCGTAATGCAGGCCACCCCTTCCACCTGGCGCATGCTGCTCGATCACGGCTGGCGCGGTGAACCTTCAGTGCGCGTGCTCTGTGGTGGCGAGGCCATGGGGCGCTATCTGGCCGCACGTCTGCTCGACTGCGGACTGGAAATCTGGAACCTGTACGGCCCTACCGAAACCACCATCTGGTCGTCCATCAATTCCATCCGCGCGGCGGAAGATGCGGCCTATATCGGCCAGCCTATTGCCAACACCAGTCTGTATGTACTGGACCCGGCTGCACAATTATTGCCTGCGGGTGTTCCCGGCGAACTCTGTATCGGTGGTGAAGGGCTGGCACTGGGTTATCTGAATCGCGCACAACTCACCGGTGAAAAGTTCTTCCACTGCGCGGCCCTCGACGGCGAACGGCTGTACCGCACCGGCGACTTGGTGGTGCGCCGGCGCGATGGACGCATCGAATACCTGGGGCGTATGGACCACCAGGTAAAAATCCGTGGCTTCCGGGTGGAAGTGGGCGAGATTGAAGCGCTGTTGGCCGAAGATCCCGCAGTGCGCCAGAGCGCGGTGATTGCGCACGACGACGATTGCGGCAGCAAGTACCTGGTGGCCTACCTGATCGCCGCCAATGACAAACAGCCAGACACGGCGACGTTGCGAAAAGCGCTGCAGAAATCACTGCCGGAATATATGTTACCCACCGCCTTTGTCACCCTGCCCGAATTTCCGCTGACCCCCAACGGTAAAGTGGACCGCAAGGCGTTCACACCACCGCACTCCGTATCCGCTGAAATTCCTGCGGGCAACGCCGACTTTGTCGCCACTCATACGGCGATAGATATCGCCACTCAGGTGCGCGAAGTTTTCCAGGGATTGCTCAAGTCTCCAGTGCCATCGGATGACGTCAGCTTTTTTGATCTAGGCGGGCACTCGCTGTTGGCGCTGAATGCCGTCACCAGACTCAATACGACCTTCGCTATTGAGCTCCCCCCAACCCTGCTGTTCGATTTTCCCACGGTCGCGGAGCTGGCGCAGGCGATTCAGAAATTCCGCGAAGGTCAGTCCGAGCAGCAGGTACTGGCTACTGCCGGCACCGATGCGCGAACGCAGCAGCAGGTCGACGATATCCTGGCAGGGCTGCAACGGCACAAGGGCGCGCAAGATCTGCCGCAATTCCCCCACGGCATGAAAATGCGCCGCTCCTGGTTTGCGAAGCGAGTGCTGGCCCCGCTGTTTGCTATTCCCCGCGTGCGGATTCGCGCGCAGCTGCAGAATCTGATTCTCAAACTGGAGGGCGGCTCCACCTTCAGCCTTACCATACGCGAACTCTACCGCAAGTATTTCAATATCGACGTGGGCGAATTCAGCAGTGTCACGTTTGATCCGATAAGCCTGAAGTCGTCTACCCGCATCGGCAAATTCTGCACCATTTATCGCACCGCGCGCTTCCAGAATGCGGACCACCCACGCAACACCCTGTCGACCCACGGCATTTTCTATTATGCCGGTATGGGCTTTAGCGCAGGCTACAACCTCGATCGCGTCAATATCGAGGTGGGCAATGACGTGTGGATAGGTGACGGAGCAAAAATTCTCTACCCAACATGCAAAATTGGTGACGGTGCGGTGATCGCAGCCGGCGCTATCGTCATCGAAGATGTTCCTCCCTATGCAGTGGTTGCCGGTTATCCCGCGCGCGTGGTGCGCTACCGATTTTCTCGCGACACCATCGCCAAATTGCTTACTCTCAGGTGGTGGGAAATGTCCGCAACAGAGCTGCACCATAGCCGGCGTGAATTCCTCAAACCGCTAGAAGGTGAACGCATCCGCTAACCGATAGCCGATAAATAGATCCGCAAGGAGGTGGGCGTGACTATGGACACAGACACGAAAGAAGTAAAAGACACAAGAAAAAACGCGGAAACCATCGATATGGAAATTGAAGCCGAGAAAGTCGCCGATAGTCGGCTGCGTAAACCAGGCGCGGCGACGCGCCTGGCAGAGTACGAGCCGGGACCGCGGGTTGCCCGCGAGCCCGACACTGCCCGCGCGCTGCTCGAATACTGGGAATACCGTGAACGTCAACGGGATGATGGCCCCCGTCCCGTCTATGCCGCGGCCAATTTTTTCTTTCCGTTTCTCCTGGACAATGATACCTACCAAGCACCCCACATTGCCCTGTGGGAATACCGTGGCCATCCGGCGGGCATTCTGATCGGCCGCATCCGGATTGCGCGCCCGCAGCGCAGTATTGGCCCGCTGCGAATCCCCATGCCGAAACTTAAAACCCTGGAAATCCTCCACGGCGGACTCGAATCCCGCGCCACGGAAATCACTTACCGGCAGCTGGAATACCTGCGCCAACTCCTTGCCACCGCGGAAGTCGATTGCATTGCCATCCACCATCTGCCCCTGGACAGCGAGATCGGTGCCCGGCTAAATGCGGGCCTGCGCAATGCCGGCGATGGAAACCCGGTACGTTCCGGCCGCTGGCTGATCGAACTCACCGACGCCGGGGGTCAACCGCTGACGAGTAACTCCGCAAAAACCCGCAGCTCCTTTCGCCGCCAGGATCGCAAACTGGAGGAAGCGTTCGCGGGACAGGTATATGTGCGGGAACTGCGTAACCCGGAGGACGTCTCTGGCCTTATCGACATCGCCACCGCCATCAGTAATCAGAGTTACCACGGCAGCATGGGTGTTGGCGTGAGTAACTCAGAGCACTGGCGCAGGACCCTCAGTATTCTCGCCGCCAACGGAAATCTGCGCGGCTATCTGCTGCATGCCGACGGCATCGATCTCGCCTATGGGATCGGTGCTGTCTACCACGGTACCTTCAACGCCATCGCCACCGCCTTTCTGCCGGAGTATCGCGCTATCCGCCCGGGTACGTTTCTGTTGCGACGTACCATCGAGCGGTTGCAGGAGGAAGGTGTGCGCTGGTTTGATTTCGGCTACGGCGGAGCCGCCTACAAGGAACTCTACGGCACCCAGCACAGTGAAGAAGCAACGTTTCATCTCTACGCCCGCTCACCGGCGGCGACCATTGCCGGCGCGAGCGACGCTCTGGTGCAGGGTATAAGCCACGGCACACGGCGACTGCTGGCGTCCGCCGGCATGTTGGATCGTATCCGCCAGCTGTGGCGGCGCCGTCTTGAGCGGCCCGGCCGCTAGTCGGCTGTAACGGAAAAACGCATCATCAAACCGGAGAGGAAAATCCTCCGCGAGACTACAGTAACGGCAACCGGATCAGGAAGCCTGACGACTGGATTCATCCCGGTGCCAACGATATTGCGTAAACCGGAAGCGATAGCGCAGTGCATTGGCAAAGGCGAGCAGGTTCACGGCGTAATACACCAACAACTCCCAGGGTGAGGGCTTACTGGTGAAGCTGGAAATTCCGCGCGTGGCGGGAACACGGCAATCCCGCTGCCTGGCCAGCTGCAGTTTCCCCAATTTGCTGCGGGTTTTTATTCGCAGCAGATCCATAAAATTGCCCGGCACACTGACCTGACTGCGGGCCCCTTCGCACACCGCGATATTGCGATAGCCGAAGCGCGCACGAATATAACCGTCATCGGAAATGATCTCCGGAAACAGGGCAAATGCCTCCCGCGCCGCCCGGTTCAGGGCATAGACTCCCGCCCCGTATCCGTACTCGCTGAAAAAACGGGTTTTCGTCCAGGCCCGATAATAGATTCTGACCAGGTGATCACTGTGCGCCGTGTGCAAAAATCCCCGCGGTGCCACCACCAGAGGCTCTGCGGAGGCGTCACATTTGTCGATCAGATGCTGCAGAGATCCCTGACTAATACTTACATCAGCATCCACATAAATACGGGGAAAGCCGAGCCCCAGCGCCTCTGCCTCATTCAACGCGTGCGTCTTGCCCGCACGCTCGACTTCCAGACACTGCACCTCGGGAAAGTGATGCCGCACCACCGCCGCCGTTCGGTCACTGCAACCATTACAGGCCACCGTCACCGAATATCTGTTTTCAATTACTCCGGGATAGATCGCCTGCAGCAACTTGCCGATACTGGCCTCTTCGTTATGTGCGGGAATGATGACCGCCGGTTTGTCATTGTCAGGCATATCAGTGCGTCCATTGCCGTTGGCTGGTGAAAAACTGCCGCCACAGTTCCCGCCGGCCGGCGAAACGACGGTTCACCATGGCAAGAACAGAAAAGGCAAACATGCGCAGTCCGGTTCCAAATGCAATCAACCATCGCGCCACCGCGGCAGGAAATGCACCGCCGTGTTTGCGGAAATAACGCAGCTTGGAACGGTATAGATGGTTGAGTTTATTGAGGCCGGATAAGGTCTGGCTACCCGCGTGCTGGATCAGCGCGCGATCAGTAATTCGCGGGCGCGCGCCCAGCAAGCGTGCCCGTCGGCACAAATCGATTTCCTCAGAGTACAGAAAGAAATCCTCATCAAATCCATCCAACGCGCGAAACAGTTTCTGCTCGATAAGCAGAAAGCACCCGGATACCGCATCGACGTCACTGTTTTTACGAATGGCGCGCAGGGAATAACCGCCGCTGGTACGGCCGAGCACCTTGCCGAGCAATGCGTCGACACCGAGGCTCCAACACAACAGATCCAGCAGCGAGGGTTCCCGCCAGGCGGACTTGCCGTCCAGCTCGCCCCGGACATTGCAGGTAATACCACCCCAGATACCACAGTGGGTATTGTCCGCGGCAAAGCCCAACAAGCCTGTCAGGCTGTCGTGTTGCAGACGCACATCCGGATTGAGGAACAGGATCGGTGCGCTGTTGCCAATGTCCCGCGCACCGAGATTGCAGCCAGCCGCAAAGCCCAGATTCCGCGGCGATTCGATCAGGGTTATACGCGGCAACCGGAGCCCGCGCAGTAGCGTGCGCGAATCGTCGCCGGAGGCGTTGTCCACCACAAAAAATTCGATGGCTTCCAGGGGCAGATCACCGTCGACAATATCTGCCAACAGGCGGGCGATTTCCGCTCCGCAGTTGTAACAGACAATCACGATATTGAGACGAACCGATCCGTGGTCGGGGGTCCGGGTACCACCGTCGGTATATTTCCGTATCGTCATGTGCTCGTTACCTGCGCAGAAATTGCGGGGCGCGCGCGCAACGCCACACGCTTCGGGCTGCGCCGTTCACTGACCGCGGCAACGGCACCGGCAAACAGATAGAAAATACATACCATCTGACCGAAATAGGATACCGCGAGAAAACTGACGCAGTGCACAAACAGCGCCACCGCCATACCCCACCAGAGCCGACTCTCCGCCAACGACGTTGCGGTGCGCTGGGCATGTCCAATGCGTAAAAACAACACCAGCAGAAATGCCATAAACAGCAGCATCTGAACCATACCGCCGGCAACCCCCTCCAGCACATACTGGTTGGTAATATCCTGCAGGCCCCAACCCCAGTGCCCGGTGGCATTGGTGCCGAATGCCCACCACTCGCCGAAATGATTGATCGCCTGCTGAATCAGGTTGTAGCGGTGCCAGCCGGTAGAACCGCCGACCACATCAATACGCGCCATCAGGTGCCACACAGACATTTCCATCGACAACTGCATCAACAGCAGTACGACGGCCATTCCCATAAATAGCGGCCGCATATACCGCCGCCAGGCATAGAGTGCGAGCCCCAGGTATCCGCACATCAGCGCCACAACCGGCGTACTGGAAGCCGTGGCAAGCACGATCAGCGGCATACAGGTAATGCCCGCCGCTATCAACACCCGCGCACCGGTTTTCCCCTGCCACAAGGCCACCAGACACGGCAGAATCGTCGCCCAGCAGACACCGGCCATAATCGGATGCGGGAAAGGTCCCTGGGCGCGCAAGCGGCCACTGCGTACGATGGTTTCCTCGGGCACACCGCCAAATATTGCAAACAGGTTGTGCCCACTGAGCTGCTCCAACACAAACAGGGCGAGCATCGGCAGCGACAGCAGCGCAAAGCACAACAAAAGTCGTCGCAGGTCCTGGAATGAACGCAGGTACGCCCGCCCCAGCAGGTAAGCACCAAGTGTATCGATGGCACTGCCGGCACCGGTGACAACACCGGCCAGGCCACCACTCAACACCGCCGTAGCGAGCAGGCTCCACAGTGTCGCAATCGCGATCAGCGTGTCCGGCAATCCCCAGCGTATCGCGCGCAGTTGCCCGTGCACCATGGCGGCAAACAGCGTTGCCAGAATCATGATCCGCACGAAGGTGAAGTCGAGAGAAAGGAGTACGATGCGCTGCGCACCGGGAAGGGCCACTGCGATCAGGATCAGCGGCAACAGGTGATAGCGCCGCGGCAATACAAACAGCGCCCCAAGGGCGACCAGCAATGCAGCGAGCCCCAGTGGATGCACCACCGTATGGTCCACCCAGAGGGCCCCACCAAAGTGGTCCGGCATTACCCGTTCATTCATCGGCGATTACCTCCTGATACAACTACCGATACAACTACCGACCAAACCATCAACAGCCCACCCGGGTCATTCTTCACCGTGTTTGAGCAACCGGATGGCGCAGCCGCTTTCTGTATATACGCTTTACTGTGCCGATGACCGAACGCAGCTTGTCGACGAAATTGAGCTCGCGCCACCAGAAAGGAAACAGTGCAAAACCGGGATAATTCGGCGCCGCAGCGCCAAACAATCGCAGGGTATACAGCCGCGCCCACAGGTTGCCCCGCGCGGCCAGCAGGTCCGGCTGCGAGCGGGGCAGCAAACTGGTATCCCGCTTGATCACATGGAGATAGCCCGCGGCGATGGCGCCTTGCAGAATTTCCTGCCCGCGCTGGGTGCGCACCACGATCAGTGAACTGCCTGGCTCACCGGGATCTATCTCCCGATACCAGGGGTCGCCCACGGAAATATCCGCAAACTCCCCGGTGTGATCGGGACATATGTAACAACGCCACTGGCGATGGCGCTGCAGAAAGTCCCAGGATTCCGCGTAACTCAGTGTGCTCTGCCGTGGCGTTGCGGCCTCAGTACTGCCCGGGTCCATAAAGTCCAGCGACCAGACCCCGGGCCAGCCTTTACCCCGGTAGCGCAACGCGCGAATCGATTCAGGCTCCCTGGCCCCCTGCTGTGCCGCCAGCTGCAGGGATGCATTGGTTGAGGGAACTCCGGCGCAGAAGAACGCGATCGTCAGGCCGAGATGGCTATGCAGAGAGGACGATTGCTTGCGCGCCGCCTGTACCGCTGCTACGTCGCAGGGTTTGCCGATAAAAACGCACTCACCGTCTGCGTTGATGATTGTTTGTAATTCCGCACAGGGACTCGATGGTGCATAGCGGGAACCGGTCGCGGCCAGCAGGTCCGCGCGATCGCGACTGAACACCGTGCGGTTGCGATAGGGCTGGTGCGGGTCGGCGGCAGTGTGCAGTACACCGCGCATCTGCCGCTGTTCCAGGCAGTAAAGCGCCAGTGCACTGGCGGCGCCACCACTGGAGGCCGCAAAGCGAAGCTCTCCGTCGCAGGCGTGCCCTTCGAGCACCTGGTATACCGGTCCCCAGGCCGCTCGCAAATCGGAATCCAGCGCTGGGTCCTGTGCGGCGGCTTCATGCTGCAAACGGATACCGGGACAAGCTTGAAACGCATCGCCACTTGCCACGGGCGCGCCTTCTTTCACCCGCGGTCTCAGTCCCTCCGTCGGCACATCCTCCATGGTGTAGCGCTCGCCTTCGAGTGCCGCGCAAACACCACAACCTGTGCACAACTGATAATTTCTGACGTCTTCGATGGTCTCGATAATCTGCATGGACTTCCATGTCCGACGGACGATGACAAGGTAAAGCAGGTCTGGCGCAATTCAACGACTGGCCACCACGCGGGAGCACAACTTCATCAATACCAGAGCTTCATGAATATCAGAGCTTCATAAATACTAGGTCGATCACGGAGGACCAACCTATGCACAACGCAATCGGGCAACATTTTCGGCGCTCATCACGTCCCATAGACCCGTCGGGGTTCCACCCCACTGGTGATACTACGCACACACTTCAGGATAGGTTTCCAGACAGCTCGCGGCGATGGCATCCATCTGTTCCCGCGCCTCAGCCAACACACCGGGTAACTGTTGCTGCAACGGTTCCCGCAGGAATACACGCTGCTGAAAGGCGTGATAGACGGCGTCCACCAGATCCACGGTATCCAGATCGCGGGGATCAAATACCAGTTTCTGCTGACCACAGCTGGCGAAAACGCCGCGGGTTTTATCACTGTAGGCAATCGCCGCACAGGGCACGCCAGAAGACAGGGCGGCGATGGTTGAGTGCATGCGCGTTCCGCAAAACCACGCGAGCCGGGAAATGATCCACTTGATCTGCATCTCGTCATATTGCTCTTCAAGGATCTGCACGCGACTGCGAGCAGGTGCACCAAGTCGCGCAAGCAATTGCCGACAGGCGCGCAGGTCCGATTCGACCTGATCAGGGGATGCCTGCACATGGGGAACCAGTAGAATATTTACTGACGATTCCACCAGCATCCGCTCCAGCAAACGCTGCAATGCAGCGCCATAATCTGCGACGATACCGTAACGTCGTGCGGCATCAGGTCCACCGTTATAGATCAATCCACTGACATTCAGCCCCACGGTTTCACCACTCGTACCCGCCAACCAGGACTGCAGCACCGAATCCACCGGAGCAGGCTCCGCTGCCGGCAACAGGAAAGCCACGTCGACACCGCGGCGATGGCGCGCACTGTCGAAATCAGGTCCGAGCAGATCGCGCAGAATGGAAAAACTTTCACTATCGCGGGCCCAGGCCGAGTGGCAGCGACGGACGATTTCCACCGCCCGTGTACGATTTCTTTTTTCGCGGAAAGGGCCATAGGTCTGCGGCAACAGGATCAGTGGGCGCCCGGTGCGCAGGCTTATCTGTTTTGGCCTGCAGATCAGCTCGAATCGATGGGGCCCATACAGATCGGTAAAGCTGTCACCGCCGCTGATGTCGAGCACCGCCCGGGATTCTGCGATGGCTCGCACGCCCGGGTTGTCGAGTACGGGCAACCACTGGCTCAACTGCATATGGGCGAGGCTTTCCCGGCGATATATACGCCGGCTGTTACTAAGGCCGCAACGGCGAATTGTCCAGGGCTCCCCCATTGCAGCCGCGACCTTGTGCCTGCGCATACCCCGCCCATTGTCAAAAACACACAGATCGGCATCGGGAATACGCTCTTTGATTCCAAGAGTAACCGCGCGGGAAAGAGCACTTACGCCCAGGTTACCGGTATCTGGAGCCGCACCAAGCAGGGATATGGCAGTCATCGATTAGCCTGTTGTCCGCTGAGAAAATTATTGTGCAATCACAACGCGTTATTTTCCTTCAGGAAAAACCCGGTCAAAAAAACCCCGGGTTATTCGCCTGAGAATAGATGACCTGCGACACCGTCGCTCACAGGGAGAGGAAATTTTTGTGCACGATAAATGGCAGCGGAGTACACCTGCGCCACTACAACCTGTCTAAACTCAGTTGGCGTTACGCTCCCGCCACGCCGGTGGCGTCATCGTAATTCGTGTATTGCCTGCACGCTGTGAGCCAAACTATCGCGAAAGGCGACAACGGGAGCCAGTCTTTGTCGGTCCGTTACAGAATCCTGAAAGGCGCTTCGGTACTCAGTGTGAGCCAGGCCCTGGTAGCGATAAGTTCCATGCTGCGCAACATCATCATTGCGCGACACATTGACAGTGAAAACTTCGGGATCGCTACCACATTTGCACTGACCATTTCCCTGGTGGAAATGACCAGCAACCTGGCTCTCGACCGGGTTTTGGTACAGGACGACGAGGGTGATAGTGATGGCATGCTCGCCTCTGCACATTTGCTCCAATTCGTGAAAGGGCTGCTTCTGGCTCTGCTGCTATTTCTGATAGCCGCGCCGGTGGCACGGCTGTTCGGTCTTCCCCATCTGATTTCCAGTTTTCAGCTGATCGCACTGGTACCGGCTCTACACGGGCTTTTGCATTTCGACCTGGTGGTGCGTCAGCGACACCTGGATTTCCTCCCCACGGCACTTTTCGATACGCTACCGGAGTTACTCACTCTATTGACCGCATGCCTGGCTTCCCTGCTCTTTGACGATTATCGGGTAATGCTGGTGGTCATCATTCTGCAGTCCCTGCTGTGTGTGATCGCGTCCCACCTGCTGGCCAGACGCCCTTACCGCTGGACTTTCGACTGGCGACTGGTGCAGCGCAAATTACGCTTTGGCTGGCCACTGCTGATCAACGGCTTTCTGATGTTTGGCATTTTCCAGGGTGACCGGGTGATTATCGGCTCCAACTTCGACATGCATGTACTCGGCTGGTACAGCGTAGCCTTTTCCCTGTCGCTGCTACCGACCCTGATCTTCGCCAAGTTGAGCGCTTTCCTGCTGATGCCCGTACTCGCTCGCAATCGTGACAAGCCTGAGTTTTATTTGCGCTGCTGCACGCTGGCGCTAACAGCCTGTACCTGTTTCGGTCTGTTGATGGTCATCGGCTTTACCCTCGCGGGGTCCGCGCTGATTCATCTCAGTTTTGGCACACAATACCTTGAAGCATCCAGTGTTATCGGCTTGCTTGGCATCATGCAGGCGCTAAGGGTTTTACGCATTGCGCCATCGATTATTGCCAACAGTCAGGGGCGTACGGAAAACGCGATGATCGCCAATGTTTTTCGCAGTTTTTCCCTGCCGCTCGCACTGTATCTCGCGAGCGCCGGTTATCCCGTGCAGACGGTGGCCGCCTGTGGCATCGGCGGCGAAGTGGTGGCCCTGGCAATCTCCGTATATCTCGCGCCCCTGGCAGAAGGGAAATCCACTTTTGTACGCCGCCTGATAACCGTCACAGCCTGTGCAACTGCGGTCTCGGCGATTGTATTCGCTTTCGGAGAGCCGCTACCGGCGGGTGCAGTACTTTCCGAGCAGCTACTACAACTATGCTATGGAGCGGGAGTTGCATTGACCCTGGCCGGTTTACTGTCACTGACTGACCCGGACCTGCGTCGCGAATACCTCCATCTGTGGTGGCGATACCGGGTTTGGGCGCGCGCCGAACGACCATCCTGAAAATGGCTTTCGCAGGCCATCGACACGATCGCTAACTGGAACAATGTGGCGGTATCGTTTACCCGACCGCCCTATTTCCGTTTCCGGATTGAATTTCGATGCGAACTGGAGATTTTCGAGCCCGAGGCTTCGAGTAAAAAAACCTTTTTAAACCTGACCAGAAACGCCATGCAATTTCCCAAACAATTTTTGCTAACAAAAACTCCAACACCTGAATTTCCAGGGTGGAAAACGGTGAAATATCTGGATTGGTGGCTCGCTCACGCCCCGGAATTATCATTGATCCAGGTGCTCGACGAGCGCGGAAGTACAACCGGATTGATCGCCGGCTGGGTTATCTGGCGGGGAAAGGTTCTGGGAAACGGCGACACTATCCGGTCAAAGCAGCAGAGCAATGGAATCGCCAGCGAATACGACGAACTCTGCGGACGGTTCGTGTATTTTTTTGAGTACCTGAATCAGCTGGCGGTGATTTCTGATGCCGGTGGGCTGATGTCCCCGGTATACAGTGAAGAACGCAATATTGTCGCCTCGTCCCCCGCCGTCATTCGGCAGAAAGGCGATCTGAAAAAAGATGAGCGGATCTGTCAGGCCTTTGTGGGCTACAAGTCAGCAGTCTGGTATCCATTTGGCACCACCCCCTTCCAGGGCCTACGGCGCCTGCTGCCCAACCATCGACTCACGCTGTCGAACTGGCGAGCTGACCGATTTTTCCCTGTACCTGCGGGGGAGGGATTACGCGGCGACCCCCAGGTAAACCTGACGGCCGCATCCGCGTCAATCGCAAAATGGACACGCGCAAACCTGAAGGCACTGGTGGACGCGGGTCACAATGTAGCCCATCTCACTGGTGGCTTTGATTCCCGAATGGTGCTGGCAGCATCACATGATTTTCATCGACGGATGCGCTTCCAGACCGTTGCAACCAGCGACCCAGGCAATCGCCTGGACTGCCATATTGCCGAGCGCCTGGCGAAACGCTACGGACTCAATTATCGAAAAATTGACTTTATCACGCCATCCAAAGCTGAAATCGATGGATGGCTGGAACGAACAGGTCACTGCATCGAGGACACCGTTTCCTCGTTCTGCACGACAGCCCGTGTTCACAACAGTCACTGCCACGAAATAACCGGCGCCTGCGGCGAGGTAATGCGCGCGGCATTCTGGTTTTCTGGCGATGGACAGCGAAAGACTCTGAGCGCCGATGCCCTATTGCGACGCTATGAAATAGCTATCAATGAAACAACCCTAGAACTTGCTGAACAGTGGATGGCGACGCTGCCCGCAGGCGTCAGTGTCGGGAATTTACTGGATATTGCATATCTGGAACTGCGTCTCGCGGGTTGGGCGGGCGCCAGCCTGTATGGCCACGATATTGAACACCCTTCACTCAGCCCCTTCAACAGCGCACGTATATACAGAGCCGTATTATCGATACCGGAAAACTTGCGGGAAGAAAACCAGATCGCTCGTGAGTTTATCCAATCTATGTGGCCGGAATTGTTACATCACCCGGTTAATCGGCCGCAGGGTCTGGATAAACTTCGCTTTCTCTCGCAGGAATTTCGCGAGATGCTGCCGACGCATGTACGCAAGCAAATCAAAAGGCTGATCAATCCATGGCGCAATCCGAATACCAGTGAACTGGACAGATTTCGAAGTTGATCACGATCATCGTCCTGTCTTAGAAGTTGTACGCGTTGATCTCGCGCCCTGATTGTTTGACCAGATGTAATCCTCAATGCAACTCCCAAAGCAATTCTTGCTGGCAAAAGCACCGCTTACCGGCTTTCCCAGCTGGCGAAAAATTCCATTGTTCGACTGGTGGTTGAGCCTGGCACCGGAAGTGCCACTCGTCAGGGTACGCAATAAAAACGGCAGGGAAACAGGCCTGCTTTTTGGCTGGATATTGTGGCGCGGAAGATTGCTGAAGAACGGGGACGTCATTCAGTGGCGTGAGCCAGAGCAGGACAACGGGCTCGCGGCAGAATACGATGAACTTGGTGGCCGCTTTGTTTATCTGTTCAAGTGCCGCAATCAGCTGTCTGCCGTTACGGATCCCGGCGGATTGATGTCGCTGGTATTTAGCACAGAAGGTTCCATGGCCGCCTCAAGCCCCGCAGTCATAAGGCTGGTGGAGGAACTGGACGAAAATGCGCGTATAACGCGCGCATTTTCCTGCGCCGTACGCGAACTCTGGTACCCCTTTGGCGTAACACCATATACCGGGATTCAGCGTCTGCTGCCCAATCATCGGCTGAACCTCTCAGACAGGTGCAGCATCCGATATTTTCCGCAGCCACAGGGCGAAGGTTTGCATGGCAATCCACAGGTGGATGTCGAAAGTATTGCCGTGAACATTGCGCAGTGGGTGCGCGGCAATGTCAGAGCCCTGGTGGAATCCGGGCATAATGTGGCACACCTTACCGGTGGTTTTGATTCGCGCATGGTACTGGCCGCATCGCGGGAGTTCCTCCCCGAGATGCGATTTCAAACGATCTCAATGCGAGATAGCCGTACACGCCTCGACTGTCATATTGCCGCGCGCATCGCACGTCAGTTTGGCCTCGACTACCGCCAGCTGCCGTTTGTGGCACCGGCAGATTGTGAAATAGAACAATGGCTGGAACGCACCGGCCACTGCATCAAGGATACCGTGGCCGCACTTTGCGCAAGCGCGCGAGTGTACAACACGCACTGCCATGAAATCACCGGAACCTGTGGCGAGGCCATGCGCACCCCTTACTGGTATAACGGCGATGAGAAAAGGCAATCCCTGAGTCCTCGGGAATTCCTGCACAGACTCGAAATCAATGAAAATGAAGTGACCGTTCAGCTCAGCCGTGAGTGGCTGGCCTCATTACCGTCCGGCATGAGTGTGGGTAATATACTCGACATCGCCTACACGGAACTTCGACTGGGCTGCTGGGCGGGGCCGAGTATGTACGGGCATGAGATCGCCCTGCCGTCAATCAGCCCATTTAACTCCCTACGCTATTACAAGGCGCTGCTGTCGCTGCCGGAAACAGAACGCGCACGCCAACAACTTTGTCGCGCCGTTGTAAACACCTTGTGGCCGGAACTTCTGCGATACCCGTTCAACCGGGCACACGGTCTGGCGAAGCTGCGCTTTCTGCAACAGGAGCTGCGACTGATGTTGCCCGTCAAACTGCGTGACCACATCAAGCGTCAGATCCGTGCTCTCGGCAATGGTGATTCGGATCTACTGGAAAAGTTACGCGGTTGACAGGCGTGGATGCGTTGCTCGACGAATATTCGCCAGCCCGTTTAAACAACGCCATCAACGCTGAAAAACACTCCGCACAGGGCTAGTGTTCAACGACCGGAGATTTTAGAGATACAGGAAGGGGTGTGGACTGGACAGGCTGCTGCCAGGGCCCCGGAAGTGGTTTTTCCACGCGACTGCGCGGCACAGGCGCAGCGAGAAACCCGCTGTCATCCAGCGGTGCCAGAAAAAACTCCGGCAATTGTGACATGTCCACTTTAGGGAAATGTTCGGATTCACCAACCAGCGTCAGATCAAAAACGGATTTCTGCGGGAAATCCAGGTCGTTCTTTGTCCTGAAAAATTCACCATCTTCCATCAGCAGCGGCTGCCTGCCACAGCGCCGACCGAAGCTGACAACCAAACGTGAATCCGGGCTGACTGCCTGTGTGCGCCAGTCGTCACCCGCCCGCAGTGACCAGAAGACATTGCCACGCTCCACGACATTGTCGGGAATCAGCGTCGCGCCGAGAAATATGTTGTTGTACAACGCAAGTCCGGAACCATCAAACCCCTCAGCCACCGAATGTACATTTAATGCCACGTTGTATCGGTAGTGGACTTCGTCGGTCACCCCGTCACAGTCACCCAGACGCTTTTTCGAAAAGAAAAAATTATTGCGCACTACGACGTTATCGCCAAGGTTGTAAATACGAAGCGCCGTATAATTTGACGTATCGTACAGTGCATTACTCTCGATCAGAATGTTCCTGTAGGCGGGCACGTCCAGTGGCATTTGCTGAGGGTAAAGCATCATGCCCGAGGAGTTGCCTATTCCATGCAAAAGATTTCCACGCACGACAAGATCATTGGCGCTGATTGCGATGATACTTTGATGCGGCCGATCAAAAGCCAGAGGATCCTCCGGATAGCGAACAAAGTCCTCTCCGGTGATGTGATTGAATTCTATAACGCCATGGCGGCTACCGCTCATGTACATGATGCCGGATGAGCCTTTGACTTTGATGAAATTGCTGCGCACTGTCACCCGCTCCGACTTGCGAATCAGTACCCCACGAAATACTTCATAAAACCGGTTTCCCTCGACCAACACCTGCTCGGTGCGACGAAGATTTATGGCGTAAACACCCCGCTGCGGCCCCCGTGACCAGTGATCAGCGTGCAACACGCTGTTCTGAATCCGCAAATGGCGGGCGTTGTATGCCTGTACCAGGCGCAGCCGCTGCTCACTGTAAATATCGAACCCGTCGAAGGCCAGATAGACATCCTGCGGGTCGCGATATTCCAGTTCAATGCCCTCCAGCCGTGGCCTCTTGCCAGGAGCAGCCGTAAATTCGAGAAACCCGGTCGCATCAGGCTTTTTGTGCTCAACAAACGCGGGATAGGTGCCCTGGTGCACAATTACGCGGCCGCCACTTTTCAGAGTACGTCGCGCCTTTTCCAGAGTTGCCCAGGGTGCGGTGGCAGAGCCATCATTGTCATCACTGCCCCGGTTGATATCGACGTGATAGTCCGCCATCACTGCGGCACTCAGTAACAGGCCCCAAAGAATACAGACCATTTGTCCCAGTAGTACACACCTGCGAGCGCCCAGCAGGCTTACTGAAATAGCCCTGGCGGCGATGGTTTCATTCCAGGGATTCACGTCATTACGCCCCCACGCAGGTTGCTGATCTCGATTACAGCAGATTAGCGTTTACTGGAAAGCCCGTGGGAATATGTCGCAATGCTTTCCATTTATTTCCCTCGCCAGTGAAAGTCTCATGAAGTATCCGCCATACCATGGTGGCCATCCGGCAAAAAGAATTATCTACGCGCAGCGGATTGCATACACTTTCAAAGGTCGCTCAGTACCTGGAGTATCAAGGTGAGTAGTTCAGAGCAACACAACAGAAATCTCAGGCGGTTGTATTACTGCGTGAACCTGACGGGTGACACGCCATGAGTAAACATTTTTCATTGTTCAAACTGGCACAAGGGGACCGCCATGCCGGAAAATGGCGCATGATGCTCATTGCCGTCCTGCTCGGCTGTCTTTATGCAGGGCTTCGTCCGGATCCTCTGCCACAACCGTTTCCCAATTTCGATCTGCTGCTGCACTTTTTTGCCTGTCTGACAATTACTTACATTTTCGTATTTGCCTTTCGCCCGCCCCTGCGTGGGATTTTGATCCTCACCTTACTACTCGCCACAGTGGCGCTGGAGATCGCTCAGGGCATTTTTCTTACTCATCGATCCGCATCGCTTACCGATTGCCTTGCCGGTATCGCAGGAATTCCGATTGGCTGGTTACAGGGACGCTGGGTCCGACGCTGGCTGCGCCACTGGAGCAAGCATATGGGAGGTAGTGGTCTGCGCATCCGTAACCGTTGGTGACAAAATTTCACCTGTTTTCTTGCGCTCTTGTGATGCACTGCCAACCTTTCTGATTAAATGTTACCCAAAGTATGCAGTAAGCGCCCTTTGGGGATTCGATGCCAAGTAGTGGTTAGGGGAAACCCTGGAGGTAAAACAGTGCATCAGGGATGGATTCGCGCGCACCAAAGTGATCTCGCCGCTGTCTACCGGGCAGCAGACGGTCTACTCATACTGATCGCTTTGGCGATTTGTTCCACATTTTTAGGGAGCGGGCTGGACAAGGATTGGCTGATTGCGGGCCTCAGTGCGGCGGTAATATTTGCCTTCATCGCTGAATCCCTGGAGCTGTATCGATCCTGGCGCACCGACAGTTTTCGCAACATGCTGACAACCACCGCCCTCGCGTGGGGTATGGTCTGCCTGCTGCTGCTGTTGATGGCATACTTTTCAGGTCATGGCTCCCACTATTCCCGGCTGGTTGTGGGCACCTGGTTTTGTTTCACACTACTTGGCCTCGCAGTATGGCGATACGCCCTGCGACATGTACTTCATTATTTGCGGCTGAATAATCGCAATACTCGGTCAGCAGCCATACTGGGCGTTAACGCCGCCGCAATGGATCTCGCTCAGGAACTGGAAAAGAATCCACAACTGGGTATTCGACTGCGCGGGATCTACCGCATCCCGGACCAGGAAAGCACGTCTCTCTCCACTGCAGCTCCAATTTCGGGTTCAGACCTCGAAGCTCGGCACCCGCAAGTAACGGGTGACTTTGTACAGGCATTGGAGGCCGCCCGCAGTGGTGAACTGGATCTGATTTATATCGCGCTCCCCATCAGTGAAGCCGGGCATATTGGCCGTTTGTTGGCGGCTCTGGCGGATACAACGGCCACCGTATATTTATTACCGGGTATTTTCGGCACCAATCTGCTACGCGCACGCTGGCAGCGTATTGGCACAAGTACGATTCTGAGTATCTATGACACGCCCATTCAAGGGTTCAATAGTTGGCTGAAACGGCTGGAAGATCTGGTGGTGGCGTCACTTGCGCTGATATTGCTAAGTCCGCTAATGCTACTGATCGCGCTCACCGTCAAGCTGTCATCACCTGGCCCGGTGCTGTTTAAACAGCGACGCTATGGACTCAATGGACTTACCATCGATGTATGGAAATTCCGCACCATGTTCTGTACCGAAGATGGCCCCGAGATTCGTCAAGCCTGCCGCAACGATGCGCGCATAACGCCGCTGGGACGCTTCCTGCGCTGTACGTCTTTGGATGAATTGCCACAACTGTTCAATGTCCTCAGTGGGAGCATGTCCATTGTCGGCCCGCGTCCCCACGCGGTGGCCCACAACGAACAATACCGCTCCATTGTCAGCGGCTATATGCTGCGTCACAAGGTAAAGCCCGGGATAACCGGCTGGGCACAGATCAATGGCTGGCGAGGTGAGACCGACACTCTCGACAAAATGCATAAGCGGATAGAGCACGATCTCGATTACATACGCAACTGGTCGCTGCATCTGGACATCTACATTCTGTGCATGACGATTGTGCGCGGATTTAGTGGAAAAAATGCATATTGAAACAAGCCAGCGCCGATTTGGGGAAATTTGCATTTTTATCCGTGTATTTTTCCCCGCTGTTTCTAGACTCTTTTTTTAAGCCGGCTAGATTGCCGAGCTACTTGTAGACGGGTAATAAGCAGTCCCCGCCTGAAAGCGATATCGCATGCAGGAAGGAATATCGTGCTCGCCAGAAATTTTCAATCAGCACTGGGATTCAGTTGCATCGCAGCTGCGTTTTCCTGGACACCCGCGTCTGCCGACCCGATAAAACTTGGATCCGGAATTTTAGTTTCACCTGCCGTCGCTATGGACCTGCGCTACGACGACAATATCAACAACTCTGTAGAAAATCCTATCGACAGCTTTCTATTGCTGACGAATCCCCGCGTTGCGGTTGAATACGATCGCAACGCGGTAATCTATTCACTGGAGTACTCCCTTTCCCACGGAAACTATCTGGATGGTGGCCGTGCTTCCTTCACTGATCACGCGCTCACCGCCGATGCCGAGTGGGAAATCAGCAATCGCCAATCACTGACCTTTGGCGCTGCCTATCTGGACATCCACGAGGAGTTCAACGATCAGGTAGCAAACGATCTCGAAAGTCTCATATACGAACGGGATCGCTACCGCGAATCCAACCTCTTCGCCACTTACAGTTATGGCGCGGAAGGCGCTCGAGGACACCTGGACCTGACCCTTGGAGTAACGGATCGCAATTACATTGAAGAGCTCATTGCCTCCGACCGGCGCACCCCCTACGGCGGCGCAGCACTATCCGTGAATATTGGAGGAAAAACGGCGTTACTGGCGCAACTGGATGTCCGCAGCATTCATTACGATCAGGGCATCAGTGCCATAACAGAGCGTGACAATCGCGAGGCCTCGTTAATGATCGGAGGGGAGCGGGAGACCTCCCAGTTCACCGCACTGCTGCTTGCCGGTATCGTCAGGAAGTATTTCGATAACAACGACATTCAAGATTACCAGCGTCCGCGCTGGATCGCGGCACTGGACTGGCGCCCCACAGAGACCAGTGAACTCACTTTGTCGGCAGAACGACGCCCAGTCGATTCTGTCGATACCCTCGCCAATTTCGTCGACGCTACGTCGGGCCTTGTCGGCTGGCAGCATGCGTGGAGTGAAAAAATAAGTAGCAACGCGTATTTCCGCTATACCGAAGCAGACTTTACCGGGACCGACGTACAACAGAAAAGTCGCCGCTGGGGCCTCACCGTACGCTATCAATTTCGCCCCTGGATGGACATCCGCAGTGGCATTTCCGCCCTGAATCAACAAGCCAACGAGGAAGACCTTACCTACGACCGCAACCAGGTATTCCTTGGATTTGATGCTTCCTATTGAAAATGACAGGAATCTGATCATGCCGAAAAAAGTAACAGGCTGGGCCATTCCCTTATCCGCCCTATGGCTGTCCGCCTGGGGAATGCTTCCCGCCTACGCAGACACACCATCTTCGGTACTCGAAGAGCAGTATCAACTGGGAACTGGTGATGTCATCACTATCCGGGTTTTTGGCGAAGACGAGCTGTCCCTGGAAGTACGCCTCAGTGATAGCGGGGTTATTAACTACCCATTCCTGGGTGAAATCCAGGTAGCCGGTTTCACCGCATCTCTGCTTGAAAAGAAAATCGCTGCCGGCCTGCTCGATGGGTATATGGTCAATCCGAGCGTGGAGGTAACGATTAAGGAATACCGCTCCTTTTTTGTGGATGGCGAGGTTAATACACCCGGCAGCTATGCATTCCTTCCCGGGTTAACCATCAACAAAGCCATCGCGATGGCCAGTGGATTAACGCCTCGGGCTTCTCAGCGCAAGATCATTATCAAGCGCGGTCATGGGGAAAACCAGGAGGTCATTGAGGCCGAGATGGATACCAAGCTGTATCCCGGCGACATTATTACCGTCAAGCAGAGCTTTTTCTAAAGAGAATCTATATGAACTATCCAAATGGCAATAACGATGGTGATGAACCTCTGCTCGACCAGGGGCCGGATCTACAGCGTTTCGGCAAGGTATTGTTCGCTCAGCGATGGATGATCACCGGCCTCACCGTAGCAATTACCGCAGCAGCAATCGCAGTAATCGCCGCCATTCCGCCGCGCTATCAGGCGACGGCATCGCTGGTTTTCGAGGTGGATCAGGCAAACCCTGTGGCGGTGGATGAAATCTATGATGCCGGCCCTCAGCGACGGGATTACATCCTGACACAAACGGAAATTCTGCAGTCACGACAGTTGGCAGAACGGGTCATTCAGCGCCTGGAGCTCATGAAACATCCTGAATTCTCTATCCCAACGTCGCGGGGGCCACTGTCATTTCTCAGTGCCCTTTTTGGCGCTGATACAGCATCTGAATCGCCTGCGCCATCTCAGTCGCTTGCCGCAACAACCAGCGCATTTCTCAAACGCCTCACCATTGAACCTGCGAGAAATACCAATCTGGTGCGGATAAAGTTTGAGGCTGAGTCAGCGGATCTCGCAGCACTTGCAGCGAATACACTGGTGGAAGAATTTGTCGTGGCCCAGTCTGAAGCCAAGGCACAATTTACCAGCCGGGCCACCTCTTGGCTGAACGAGCGACTGGAGACGCTGCGCGGAAAACTTGAGGTTTCCGAAAACCAGTTGCAAGCGTTTCGGGAAAGTGAAGACCTTGTTGACATCAGTGGCGTGCGAGGGCTCGCCGAGAGAGACCTGGACGTCATGACGACGCAACTACAGGAAATGCGTCAGGAACTGAAGCGGATCACCAGTGTACATCAACAGTTCGAGACGTTGGCAGGCAACGAGATGGCCCTGGCCAATTTACCCGAAGTCATCGGCAATCCACTCATTCAGGAAATCAAGCGCAACGAAGCTGCCGCCCAGAGAAATGTTGCTGAACTGGCGCGCCGCTACAAGTCCAAACACCCGGAAATGATTACCGCCCAGAACGAACTGGACATGGTTCGCGAACAGCTCGCCGCCGAAGTACGCAATTTGGCGGACGCGGTAACAAGCCAATATGAGACCGCGCTCTCCCGCGTGCGCGCGCAAGAACTTGAAGTTGAGCGTGCGAAACAGAATTACCAGAAGGTGTCACACCAGGAATTTCGTTATCAGGAGTTGGTACGTGAAGTCGAGATAAACCGGCAACTTTACGATACTTTTTTTACTCGCGTGAATGAGACACGGGAGACCTCAGGCTTCGATATCGCACCCGCCCGTTTCGTGGACGCCGCCGTGGTACCCAATTCCCCGGAGAAGCCGAACAAGAGTCTACTGGCAGCTGTATCTCTGTTTATGGCGTTGTTCTTTTCCACCGCACTCGCGTTCTTACTGGACATGCTGCGCTTGGGCGTACGCGGCCCAGATGATGTAGAAATCTCTCTGGGGCAGCAGTTGATCGGTGTTATTCCGGACATGAAAAAGCTCACGGGAATCGATCTTCACCTTCGCACCTTCTTCGATCCGGAACAGTACGCCTTCGGCGAGGCCATACGTACTTTGCGCACCAGTGTTGTCCTGTCCAGCCTGGCCAAGTCCCGTCGCGTTATCGCTGTGACGTCATCCGTTCCAGCGGAGGGTAAAACGACAGTCACCGAAAATCTCGGATTCGCACTGGCGCAAGTGGAAAAGGTGCTGCTTGTCGATGCGGACCTGCGCAGACCTGTGGTTGGCATCGACTTTGAAACCGCCCGGGAACACCCGGGATTGACCAATCTGATCGAAGGCACACATTCGATTGACGAGTGCGTTTATCATGACAGTTACAGCGGTCTCGATATCATGCCTGCTGGCACCTACTACCGCGACCCGCAAAAACTGCTGGTTTCACCTCAATTTGCGGAAAAAATACACGAACTCTCTGAAATTTACGATCGCGTCATCATCGATACACCACCGGTAAAAGCGGTGAGCGATGCACTGATCATCTCCCGCGTTTCGGATGCGCTGCTGTATGTGGTCAAATATGATTCCACCAAGAAACGCATTGTCAAAAAGGGAATAGACCGCTTTATTCAGATTGGAACCCAGGTCGACGGCGTTGTATTGACTCATGCAGATGTAGGTAAGGACTCTATCTACTCTGATGAGTATTACGGTTATGAATACTACATGACCCCGAAATACGAGATGGCTCGTTCTGAGAAATCGGAGAAGAAATCGGATCCGGAACTCAAGAATCCAGAGTTGGAAACCGCAGACGATCAACACTGATCGCAACACATGACCAGATCAGGCTGCGCCCTTACTTCACGCAAGTTGAGGCAAGGGCGCAGCCTGTTCAGCTGCAGCGCAATACCCACTACTCGCTACAGAGGATATTTATCCAAATATCACCCACTCGCGATTTCAGAAAATATTGTCACACACCTTCCTGGCCTGAAAAATATCGTTTTCATTTATTCATATTTCTCCTGAGTAAAACCATAAATTTCCTGAACCGAGAAATACATACCTTCAATTTCCAGCCAACCCCTATCAGGTTCCTCCGACAGCTTAAAACTACCCATATTACAGGCCTATTATGACCACAAAGACCCTGCTCTTTGAAATTTAAAATATGGGCATATTTTACAACCGGTAAACGGACTTTTCCCGGGCCTCCAGATCCTCACCCAACTATAAATAAAAAAGCAGTTTTGAATTAATTTCTCGATCAAAAGTTGTAAAGAAAATTCAGCCGAGACTGTATTTACCCTTAAAGTCAGCCGAATTCAGAGAAACGGACTATGCGAGTATTGGTAGTTTTTGGAACTCGTCCGGAGGCCATCAAAATGGCTTCTCTAGTAAAATCTTTGCACCGCGATCCCCGCTTTGAGGTGCGCATCTGTGTCACCGGCCAACACAGAGAAATGCTTGATCAGGTATTGGCGTTGTTCAGGATTACTCCAGATTACGACCTGAATGTCATGGAGTCCGACCAGGATCTCTTCCAGCTGACTTCACGTATTCTTTTGCGCATGCGCGACGTACTGAATGACTGGCGACCGGATCGTGTGATCGTGCATGGAGATACCACAACCACGATGGCTGCGGCACTTTCTGCGTACTATTGCAAGATCCCGGTCGCGCATGTGGAGGCCGGATTGCGCACCGGTGATATCTACAGCCCCTGGCCTGAGGAAATCAACCGTAAGCTGACTGGTGCAATAGCCCATCATCACTTCGCACCCACTGCACTTTCACGGCAAAACCTGCTTAACGAAGCCATTCCCGCGGAACGGATCTCAGTAACCGGCAACACCATTATCGACGCGCTGATCGATGTAGTCCGCCAGATCGAGACCGACGACCGGTTGAGCGCAGATCTGGAAGCGGAATTTCCATTTCTGGATCCCGAGCGGAAGATTGTTCTGGTGACCGGCCACCGTCGAGAAAATTTTGGCTCAGGTATGGAGAATATCTGCCGTGCAATTCGCGAACTCGCCGCGCGGCCGGATATACAGTTTGTCTACCCGGTACACCTCAATCCCCGTGTCCGTGAGCCGGTAACCCGGATACTTGGCGGTCTCGACAATGTGCACCTGATCAGCCCGCTCACCTATCTTCCGTTTGTCTACCTCATGCACCGTGCTTACCTGATCCTTACGGATTCCGGTGGTATTCAGGAAGAGGCGCCCTCTCTGGGCAAGCCAGTGCTGGTTATGCGCGATATAACCGAACGGCCCGAAGGGGTACGCGCAGGTACAGCAAAACTGGTTGGAGCCAATTGTAAAAATATCGTTGCCGGCGTCACCACATTACTCGACGACAGCTTCGCCTATGCCGCCATGAGTTGTGCACAAAATCCTTATGGTGACGGTTTTGCCTGCGAGAAAATCATCAGAGGTATTATTCAGGATGTCCAGGAAATTGCCGTATAGCCGTGTATCCGTTGTCGGCCTCGGCTATATAGGATTACCTACAGCCGCCGTATTGGCTGCTCACGGTATCGATGTCATCGGTGTCGACATTAGTAAGGAGGCGGTGAATGCGATCAACGCCGGTCGTATTCATATTGTTGAACCCGGCCTGGCGGCACTGGTACAAAGGGCGGTAGGTGCCGGTTTGTTGCGGGCCGCAGAAAAGCCCGAAGCAGCGGAAGTATTTGTGATTGCGGTGCCTACGCCGTTTTTGCAAGACACGGCGGGAGCTACCCCCACGCCGGACCTGAACTACATTCGCGCTGCCGCGGAGTCCATTGCGCCGGTACTGAAGCCCGGTGACCTGGTGATACTCGAATCCACTTCTCCCGTGGGTACCACGGAGCAAATGTCGCAGTGGTTGCAGAGTGCGCGCGGCGACCTGGTCTTCCCTCAACGGGATACAAATTCCCCGGTTGATATCCACATTGCGCACTGTCCCGAGCGGGTCCTTCCGGGTCGCGTGCTGGAAGAACTGGTGGAAAACGACCGTATTGTGGGAGGCCTCAGTGCTGCCTGCAGCGACGCTGCGGTAGCGTTCTATCGGCGCTTTGTACGAGGTAACTGTATCGTCACCGATGCGCGCACTGCCGAGTTGACCAAACTCACGGAAAACGCGTTTCGCGATACCAATATCGCCTTCGCCAACGAAATGGCGTTGATCTGCAATCATCTCAATATCGATGTGTGGGAGTTGATTCGCCTGGCCAACCGCCACCCCCGGGTCGACATCCTCAACCCGGGCCCGGGAGTCGGCGGTCACTGTATCGCGGTGGACCCCTGGTTTATCGTCAGCAGCGCTCCGGAACAGGCACAACTGATCAAGCAGGCCCGCACCGTCAATGACACCCGTCCGACGTACATCGTAGAACAGGTCCAGCGCGTCGTTCACAGCCTGAAAAACCCGGTCATCGCCTGCCTGGGACTGGCATTCAAACCGGATATCGACGATCTGCGGGAAAGCCCCGCGATGCAGATCACACTGCAGCTCGCTAAAACGCTTTGCTGCGAGTTACTCGCAGTAGAACCTAATATCCACTGCCTGCCCCGGACACTCGTTGAATTGGCGGTGGAGTTTGCCGATCTGGATAGCGCCCTAGCCCGGGCGGATGTGGTGGTCATCCTGGTGGACCACAAAGAGTTTCTCCAGCTCAACACCACACATTTTTCTCACAAGAGCGTTATTGATACCCGCGGCCTGCTGCCGCGTCTGGATAACGGTGAAAGAGGCGAGCCACAACGTGGAAGCCGCGGGCTGCTTACAGACACGGTGTAAGCATGCGCACGTTACTTACGTTCGACTACGAGCTTTTTTTCGGCAAACGCACCGGCACACCACAAGCCTGCCTGTTCACGCCCTGTGAGCATCTGCTCAAGGTACTCGATGAATTTTCCGCGAAGGCAGTATTTTTCGTCGATGCCAGTTATCTGGCGCGGATACGCGACTACAGCGTGCAATCCGCGCAGCTTGAACGCGACTATGCGGCGGTGGTTGCGCATATTCGCCAGCTCGAACACAGCGGCCATCAGATACAGCTGCATATCCACCCGCACTGGTTCGATTCCTGGCACGATGGCAACCGCTGGCATATGGTGACCGACCGCTACCGGCTGGCGCAGTGGCCGACCGCAGAGAGAGAGTCGCTGATCACTCGCTGTACCACGGAGCTTAACCGTCACCTCGCCAACAAGGTCTTCACATTTCGCGCCGGCGGCTGGTGTCTGCAACCCTTTTCCGCGATCGCAGAAGCACTGTGGACAAACGGCATCCGTATAGATAGCTCGGTATTCCACGGCGGCCATGCGGAATCGGGGACACATTATTGGGATTTCCGCAGCGCGCCAGCCTCTGGCTGCTGGAGCTTTGGCGACGATCCCTGCCAACCCGACCCCACCGGCACCTTCACTGAACTGGCAATTTCTTCCCTGCGCATATCGCCATTGTTCTATTGGCACCTGGCCTTCAACCGCGTGTTCGGCGAGCGACAAGACCATGCTCGCTTCGGCGACGGCGACCCTATAGAAAACGGTTACGGGAACCTGCTGCGCCTGTTAACACGTTCTTCTCATATGGCGGTGTCCGTTGACGGCTACAAAGCCACGCTGTTGCGCACGGCATTTCGCCAGGCTCAACGCAAAGGCTGCAGCCACTTTACGGTCATGGGACATCCCAAATCACTTTCCCCCTACTCACTGCAACATCTGCGAGCCTGGCTCGGCGATCTTTATCGCCATGGCGGTCAACTCGAGGGTTACCCACTACCCACTCCGGTTAAGCGGGAGCGGGCAACTACTGCAAGCTGACCATAGGTATCAAAACATGCGCAGAATCGAATTCCTGGGTGTACCCATGGATGTGGCATCCATACAGGAAACTGTGGCGCTGGTAGCGGACAAAATGGGCCACAGCCGCTTCACCCAACATGTCGTGGTGAACGTGGCCAAGCTTGTTCACATGCAACGGGACCAGGCACTGTCAGCCTCGGTAAAAGCCTGTGATCTGATCAATATTGATGGCATGGGCGTGGTATGGGGGGCCCGATTTCTCGGTCATGAGGTGCCTGAGCGAGTGGCCGGGATCGACCTGTTTTACGCGCTGCTGGAGATGAGCGCAGCGCGCGGGTTCCCGGTGTATTTTCTCGGTGCCCGTGAAGATGTCGTAGCGCAGGCCGTGGCGAAAATGAAATTGCGACATCCCAACCTTATGGTCGCCGGCTGGCATCATGGCTATTTCTGGCAGGATGAGGCTGCAGTTGTGGAAAAAATTCGCCACTCCGGTGCTCGCCTGCTATTTGTCGCCATCACCTCACCGCGCAAGGAAAACTTCATTCACCGCTGGCGCGATGTATTGGGAGTCGACTTCGTTATGGGTGTAGGCGGAACCTTCGATGTCGTAGCCGGCAAGGTCAAGCGCGCCCCGGTATGGGCACAGCGCGCCGGGCTCGAGTGGCTCTACCGTATGCTACAGGAGCCGCGGCGTATGTGGCGCAGGTATCTGTACACCAACAGCGCGTTTGCCTGGCTGCTATTGCGGGAAAAACTTCGCGGCGGGTTTCGCCGCAATACATTGCGCTGAGCAAGGCATATCCCCACAGGAGCTATTGCTTCTGTGCAATTCCCTCTCCGGCGCTATGGAATCTTCCGGCGCACTCCGCTCGCAATCCTGTGCAGCGCCTTATTTCCAACTGTGGCACCAACTCGGATAGACTGGGCGCACCGAAATTTCAGCCGCACCAGCACAACATCTGGTACGGAAGGTGGAGTCGTAAAGGTGGCCAGAACATTTATCGACATCAATTGCGATCTGGGAGAGGGAAAATCCGCTGAGGATTGCGCCCGCGATGCACGCATCATGCCGTTTATTTCTCGTTGCAGTATCGCCTGTGGCGGGCACGCGGGTAACGCCGAGACCATTGACCTCTCCCTGCAAAATGCCAAGCGTCACCGTCTCGCGATCGGCGCACATCCAGGCTATACGGATCCGGAAAACTTTGGCCGCAAAAGTCTGGCGATCGACACCAGCGATCTGCTCAAAAGCGTGTTCGACCAGATTGAAGTACTGCAACGGGCGGCGGACCGACACGCCGTAGAATTAAGCCACGTGAAACTGCACGGCGCGCTCTACAACGATGCGGAAGCGGATTCTGAGCTGGCAGATGCACTGGTGCGCATGATCCATTCCGAATTCCCCCAACTTCGTATCCTGGGGTTGGCGAATGCGGCTGTGGAAGCAAGTGCCCGGTGTATTGGACACCCCTTTTTACGGGAGGGTTTTATGGATCGCCGCTACCTGAATGACCACCAGTTGGCGCCGAGAAACAGGCCGGGAGCTGTAATCGCGGAATTTTCCCTGTGCCTGCAACAAACCCTAAGCCTGATACGCGGTAACGAGTTTTATTCTATTGATCATCAGCCACTGACATTTACTACCGACAGCATATGTCTGCACGGCGACAATCCCCACGCTGAAACCATAGCCCGCGATCTCCAGCGCGCGCTGCGCCATGCGAGCATCGAAATACGATCATGACTCCACCCTATTTTCTGCGCGACAACGGCGATACCGCACTGGATATCTGTTTCAGCGCGGAACCCAGCGAAGACCTGAGCAAACTCATTATCGGCCTGGAAGCCTTTCTTGGCTCCGCCAAGCAGCGGGAACACTCGCCGGAAATTCTCGAGATGATCCCCGCCTACCAGTGTCTCACCGTGTGTTATTCACCACTGTTTGGCCAACAGCAAGCTCAACCATCCGCCGCGACCATTCACGATAAACTGCAGCGCGCAGTGGGCGAATTTCTTGAGGAGCGACAAGTCGACCCCACTCCATACAGTCAACGTGCGTCTGAACTGGTGCGAATCCCGGTTTGTTACGAGGATACATTTGCGCCTGACATGGCCCAGGTGTGCGAATACACCGGCCTCGACCGGCAGACAGTAATCGAGCGTCACACCAGCCGGTCCTATCTGGTACATATGCTTGGCTTCACACCCGGCTTTCTTTATCTCGGCGGACTGGATGAGAGTATCGCCTGCCCGCGTAAAGCCACCCCCTCATTGCGGGTGGCGGCAGGATCCGTAGGAATTGGTGGGCAACAGACCGGTATTTATCCACAGTCGACGCCCGGCGGCTGGCAGATCATTGGGCGTACGCCGTTGAAGCTGTTCCAACCGGAAAAGACCTTCCCATTTATCGCGCACCCCCTGGACCGAGTGCAATTTTTTGCCATATCGGCGCATGAATTCCTGATCCTTGAACAGAATCAGGAAAATACGACTTCCGATCAGACGCGGGGGCCTGCTTGAGCCTCCACATTATCAGGCCTGGCCTGCAGACCAGTATTCAGGATGGCGGACGTCCGGGGTGGATGCGCTATGGCGTCGCGCGTGGCGGCGCAGCAGATCCCGTGGCAATGCACATGGCCAATACCCTGCTGCAAAACTCCCCGACGCATCCCTGCCTGGAGATAACCCTTACCGGCCCGGAAATCGCATTTGAAGCGAGTCTCTGCATCGCTGTCTGTGGCGCTCGGTTTGATCTGACACTCAATGACGAGCCGGTTGCCAATGATACCGTTCTCCCGATCTCAGCCGGCGATCGACTGAGCTTCGGCCGGCTCGGCAGCGGCGCCCGAGCCTATCTGGCGATGTCCGCTGAAATGGATGTGACAGAGGTGTTCAACAGCTGCGCAACACACCTGCAAACGGCGTTCGGTGGGTTTCTCGGCCGCGCACTACGTGCAGGCGACCGCGTTCCACTCTCGCACTGCCGCCAGGTCCCGTCACGCACCCTGCCCTCTGTGTACCGTCTCCAGTATGGAAATCGCCCGCTGCTGCGGGTGGTCGAGGGAGCTGAGGCCGCGTGCTTTGGACCGGACTCGCGCCGCGCGTTTTTCCGCAACACTTACCGTGTCAGCGCCGACAGTAACCGCATGGGTATTCGTCTGCAGGGTATTCCCCTGAACACCGAGGACATCCCCCAGATGGTCTCATCCGGACTGTGTCCGGGCACGGTACAAATACCAGCGGGTGGAGAGCCGATTATTGCATTTGTGGAAGCGCAAACTCTCGGCGGCTACCCACGCATCGCCCATGTGATCGAGGCGGATCAACCGCGACTTGCACAGCTGAAGCCTGGGGATAGATTAGATTTCGAACGAATCGAGATAGCCGAAGCACAGCGTATTCTGCAGGAGCAAAAACGACTGTTGGCGGGCCTTGAAGCGCAGTTGCGGGAAGAGCGTCTGTAACCAGCGCCTGTAACCAGAAGGGTCCCGGGAGATAGAAAAGTATCCGGGAGATGGCGACAGCCATAAATTACCGGGCTTCCGTAATTCCCACGGAGGCCCGCTACAAACTTAAGCCAGAATAGTTGACCCGGCGGCTGCTGAGAAAGACTGTCCGTTCAAGACTCAACCCAGGTCAGGGCTGTATCCTCGTCGCTTTTATCATCACTACTTTTATCACCACAAGGCGTCGCTTTAGGCGGTATGTATCCCACTCGCGACTCCGGTGCACTGTGGCTCTGTTCCCAATAGGCAACCGCCTCCGCACAGAGGGATTTCTGGGTATCGGTGATTACCACCCCATTTGGCCATTTACCCAGCTCGATAGCGCGCTTAAGACTGGCAACGATGGTTGGGTTCAGAATTTTTAACAGATCATCCAGAGACTGGAACATGCTCACTCCGGCCTGAAATATCAGGTGCTGAAAAAAAGAAAAGCCGGTCTATGACCGGCTTTCCCTCGCTCGGTACATTGGAGTACCGATCAACCTAAAGCAATTTGCCTCAGGCTTCTGCAGCTTCTGCAGTTTCGTCCGCAACCGGACGATCCACCAGCTCGACGTAGGCCATCGGCGCCTTGTCGCCGGCACGGAAACCGCATTTCAGAATGCGGATGTATCCGCCCGGACGGGCTTCATAACGGGGACCCAGTTCGTCGAACAGCTTGCGCACGGCATCCTTGTCACGGATACGGGCGAAAGCCAGACGGCGGTTGGCAACACTGTCCTTCTTGGCCAGGGTGATCAGCGGCTCGGCGACGCGACGCAGCTCCTTGGCTTTCGGCAGTGTGGTTTTGATCAGTTCGTGCTCTACCAGAGAAGCGGTCATGTTTTTGAACATGGCCTTACGGTGAGAGCTGGTACGACTGAATTTACGGCCACTATAACGATGACGCATAACTCAATTCCTCACGACTTCGATTGCTTTCTCAGCAAGTCGTCTGGGAGTGGTGCTTGCAGGTGGCACCCACCACTCGGTTTTCTTCACGCGGGCGGGCAAACACGCCCGCGCCACAAACGCTTTACAGGGAGCTCAGCTTGCTGTCGCCCTTGAGGCTGGCCGGCGGCCAGTTCTCAAGACGCATACCCAGGGACAGACCGCGGGAAGCCAGAACGTCCTTGATCTCCGTCAGGGACTTCTTGCCCAGGTTCGGGGTCTTCAGCAGCTCTACTTCGGTACGCTGAATCAGGTCGCCGATGTAGTAGATGTTTTCTGCTTTCAGACAGTTCGCCGAACGCACGGTCAGCTCCAGGTCGTCTACCGGACGCAGCAGCACCGGATCGACTTCCTCTTCCTTCGCTTCCGGCTGGGCATCCTTCTCGCCTTCCAGGTCCACGAAAACTGCCAGCTGTTGCTGCAGAATAGTGGCGGCGCGACGGATTGCTTCTTCCGGGTCCAGGGTACCGTTGGTCTCCAGGTCCAGAACCAGCTTGTCCAGGTCAGTACGCTGTTCTACACGCGCGGATTCCACGCTGTAGGAAACACGACGAACCGGGCCAAAGGACGCATCCAGCTGCAGGCGACCGATTGAGCGGGACTCCTCTTCGTCATCACGACGCGCATCGGCGGGCTGGTAGCCACGACCGCGTGCAACAGTCAGACGCAGGTTGAGTTCCACATCACCGGTAATGTTGGCGATAACATGCTCGGGGTTCACGATTTCAATGTCGTGATCCACCTGGATATCACCAGCGGTTACCGCACCGGGGCCCTTTTTGCTCAGGCTCAGCACTGCCTGGTCCTTGCCGTGCATCACCACCGCAATTTCTTTCAGGTTGAGCAGGATTTCGATTACGTCTTCCTGAACACCTTCAATTGCGCTGTACTCGTGCTCAACACCGTCGATCTCAACTTCAGTGACGGCGCAGCCCGGCATGGAGGACAGCAGGATGCGGCGCAGCGCGTTGCCGAGAGTGTGGCCGAAACCACGCTCCAGCGGTTCCAGAACCACTTTGGCGTGGTTCTGGTTGTACTCGGTGACGTCAATACGACGAGGTGTCAAAAACTCGTTGACAGCAGTCTGCATAGCCATACCTGTATTACAGTTTTATTCCTTAAATGGAACAGAGCCTTACTTGGAGTAGAGTTCCACGATAAGGTTTTCATTGATCTCTGCCGGCAGATCGACGCGATCCGGAACACGCTTGAAGGTACCTTCCAGCTTGCTCGCATTCACGTCTACCCACTCAACGTCGCCACGCTGTGCAGCGAGGGAAACGGAGTGTTGGATACGCATCTGCTTTTTGGCTTTCTCGCGAATAGCGATGACATCGCCTTCCTTAACCTGGTAGGAAGGGACGTTCACAGCGCTACCATTTACCAGAATCGCCTTGTGAGATACCAGCTGACGCGCTTCTGCGCGAGTAGAGCCGAAGCCCATGCGGTAAACCACGTTGTCCAGGCGTTTTTCCAGCAGTTGCAGCAGGTTTTCACCAGTTGCACCCTTAAGACGCGCCGCTTCCTTATAGTAGTTGCGGAACTGCTTTTCCAGCACGCCGTAGATACGACGTACTTTTTGTTTTTCACGCAGCTGAACGCCGTAGTCGGACAGGCGACCGCGACCGGCGCCATGAACGCCAGGCTTGGTTTCCGCGCGGCACTTTGACTCGTGCGGGCGAACGCCGGATTTCAGCTGAAGATCGGTACCTTCCCGACGGGAAAGCTTACATTTTGGTCCAATATAACGTGCCATTTCGTCAACCCCCTCTTACACGCGACGTTTCTTGGGCGGACGACAACCATTATGCGGGATCGGCGTCACGTCGGTGATGTTGGTGATCTTGTAGCCGCAGTTGTTCAGAGCGCGAACGGCAGATTCGCGACCCGGGCCTGGGCCCTTAACTTCGACATCAAGGTTTTTCAGGCCATACTCCTGGGCGGCAGTACCTGCGCGCTCAGCGGCAACCTGGGCTGCGAAAGGCGTGCTCTTACGAGAGCCGCGGAAACCGGAGCCACCTGCGGTAGCCCAGCTCAGAGTGTTGCCCTGACGGTCAGTGATCGTCACGATCGTGTTGTTGAACGATGCGTGGATGTGGGCAACACCGTCGACAACGGTCTTTTTGACCTTTTTGCGAACAGTAGTTTTTGGCTTAGCCATACCTGTATCCTAAATCCTGTACTTGTGAAGACCGGCGCGATTACTTACGAATCGGCTTGCGCGGACCCTTACGGGTACGGGCGTTAGTCTTGGTGCGCTGACCGCGAAGCGGCAGGCTGCGACGGTGACGCAGACCGCGGAAGCAACCCAGGTCCATCAGACGTTTGATGTTCATGGATACTTCACGACGCAGATCACCTTCAACGGTCAGTTTCGCAACTTCACCGCGGATGGTTTCGATCTGCTCTTCGGACAGATCACGAAGTTTGGTGGATTCAGCGATACCTACCGCTGCCAGAATAGACTTGGCCGTAGTGCGACCGACACCATAGATATGGGTCAGGGAGATCACGGCGTGCTTGTGGTCTGGTACGTTTACACCAGCAATACGTGCCATAGAGGCATACTCCACGTATTTGAACCGGCACAATTTTGGTAACAGGCGCGGTTCAATTCTCGATTCGGCGCTGACAGCGACTAAAAAGCCATCAACGCCACCAAAAAGGCGCGCAAGAATAGCTTTTCAGACACCAAATTGCAATAGCCCACCCGCCCAGAGGGAAACCCTGGGTTAAGGCAGACGACAGTCAACGCCCCCTTTTTGAAACCCCGGGGCCGCCTCAACGAGTGACCCTCGGGTTTCGCCGCAGGCCGGGAGGCTTGCGGTGCGCTTTTTAACACGGGGCGGTGTTAATCAGCAAATATCTTTCACGATTAATTGGTGTCGCCTATCCCGATTCCATCGGTAGAAAACACCTGACCCGCCCTCCCTGGCGAGTCGCTAGTCGACGCGTGAGCGTCGATTAGCCCTGCCGCTGCTTGTGACGCGGCTCGGCGCTGCAGATTACCCGCAGAACGCCTTTGCGACGTACGATTTTGCAGTTACGGCAGATCTTTTTAACAGAAGCGCGTACTTTCATGACCTTACCTCAATTCAATCCTGCTGCAGTTTGGCTGCCGATCAACGACGGCCGTAGCCTTGCAGATTTGCCTTTTTCATCAACCCTTCATACTGGTGTGACATCAGGTGCGACTGCACTTGTGCCATAAAGTCCATCACCACGACCACAACGATCAGCAGTGAAGTACCCCCCAGATAGAAGGGAATGTTCAGCCCGACTACCAGGAACTGCGGCAGCAGGGATACCAGTGCGATATAGACGGCACCTACCAAAGTCAGACGGGTCAGCACGGTATCGATATAACGTGCAGTCTGCTCACCAGGACGGATACCGGGTACATAGGCACCGGATTTTTTCAGGTTGTCTGCGACTTCATTCGGGTTGAACATCAACGCCGTATAGAAGAAGCAGAAGAAGCCAATCAGCAGTGCGAACAGAATAATGTTCAGCGGCTGACCGGGGCCGAGCTGCAGCGCCATCCACTGCAGTATCTGCGCACCCAGACCCTCACCACCCTGACCGAACCACTGCGCCAGAGTCGCAGGGAACAGCAGGATACTGCTGGCGAAGATGACCGGAATTACACCGGCCATATTGACCTTCAGCGGCAGGTGGCTTGACTGAGCCGCCGGCGCCTGGGAGTAACGACCCGCCTGACGACGTGCGTGGTTGATGGTGATGCGGCGTTGACCGCGCTCCATAACCACGACGAAGTACACAACGGCAATCGCCACAAAACCAATCGCCAGCAGCATCAGGATGTGCAATTCACCCTGGCGCGCCTGCTCGAACGCCTGACCAATAGCACTGGGCAACCCGGCCACAATACCGGCAAAAATCAGCATGGAAATGCCGTTGCCAACACCGCGCTCGGTAATCTGCTCACCCAGCCACATCATGAACACAGCACCGGTCACCAGTGACACTACGGCCACAAAGTAAAATCCGAACGCGGGTTCCGCGGAGTACGCCAGATTCTGACCGGCGAGACCAAAGGTCATACCGATACCCTGAATCAACGCAAGCAGTACCGTCAGATAACGTGTGTACTGGTTAATCTTGCGCCGCCCTGCATCACCTTCCTTCTTCAACGCCTCCAGAGAAGGCGTTACCGCGGTCATCAACTGCATGATGATGGACGCGGAGATGTAAGGCATGATGCCGAGCGCCAGAATACTCATACGCTCCAGTGCACCACCGGAGAACATGTTGAACAGACCCAGGATGGTACCCTGATTCTGGTTAAACAGATTCGCCAGCTTTTCCGGATCAATACCGGGCACCGGAATGTGAGTCCCTAAGCGATAAACGAGTATCGCGAGAAACAGAAAACGAAGGCGAGCCCAAAGCTCGCCTAATCCCTTGCCGTTGCCCAGGGAGTTAACACCAGATCCTGGTCGTGCCATTGGGGCCTCGATTTAGTCTTCTACTTTTCCGCCAGCAGCTTCGATGGCCGCTTTAGCACCTTTGGTGACGCCCAGACCTTTAACGGTAACCGCTTTGGTCAGTTCGCCAGAAAGGAACACTTTGGCGCGCTTAATGTGGTCGCCGATAATATCGGCATTTTTCAGCGCTGCCAAATCAATCGTGTCACCTTCTACCTTCGCCAGCTCCGCCAGACGCACTTCCGCAACAAAGCGGCCAACGCGAGAGGTGAAACCGTACTTCGGCAGACGCTTCTGCAAAGGCATCTGACCGCCTTCGAAGCCCGGACGAACGCTACCACCGGAACGGGCCTTTTGACCCTTGTGACCACGGCCACCGGTTTTACCCAGACCGCTACCGATGCCGCGACCAACGCGCTTGGCGCTGTGCTTGTGACCCTCAGCGGGAGACAACTCGTTCAAACGCATGTTACGCCTCCTCTACTTTTACGAGGTAGTTCACTTTGTTGATCATGCCGCGCACAGAGGGAGTGTCTTCCACTTCCACAGTGTGACCGATGCGGCGTAGACCCAGACCAGCGACACACGCCTGATGATTCTTCAGACGACCAGCGACGCTCTTGACCTGGGTGACTTTGATGGTCTTATTAGCCATGACTCATTCACTCAAAGCAAGTTCAGATCGGGCCACAGCGATTCTGCTGCTGCGACCCGTAACTGAATCAGTTCAGGATTTCTTCCACAGACTTACCGCGCTTGGCGGCAACGTCTTCTGGGCTGCTCATTTTGCCCAGCGCACTGAAAGTTGCACGTACGACGTTTACCGGATTGGTAGAGCCGTAGCACTTGGCCAGTACGTTGTGGACACCAGCCATTTCCAGTACGGAGCGCATGGCACCGCCGGCGATAACACCGGTACCCTGGGAAGCGGGCTGCATGTATACCTTGGAACCGCCGTGGCGACCGTTGGTAGCGTACTGAATGGTGTCACCGTTCAGGTCTACCTGGATCATGTTGCGACGCGCAGCTTCCATTGCCTTTTGGATGGCAACCGGCACTTCACGCGCTTTACCACGACCGAAGCCAACGCGACCATTGCCGTCGCCAACTACGGTCAGAGCGGTGAACGCGAAGATACGACCACCTTTTACGGTTTTGGCAACGCGATTGACCTGGACCAGCTTTTCCTGGAGGCCTTCGTCGTTGCTTTTCTCGACTTTATCTCTAGCCATAACTCAACCCTTAGAATTTCAGACCGGCTTCACGGGCAGCGTCTGCCAGGGCCTTAACACGGCCGTGGTATTTGAAGCCGCTACGATCGAAGGCTACCGCTTCAACGCCAGCGGCTTTCGCGCGCTCAGCGATCAGGGTGCCAACGGCTTTAGCAGCGTCGACGTTACCGGTTTTGCTTTCACGCAGGTCCTTGTCCAGAGTAGAGGCTGAGGCCAATACCTTGTCGCCATCGGCAGACAGGATCTGTGCGTAAATGTGGCGGGGAGTGCGGTTCACTGTCAGGCGAACGGCGCCCAGCTCACGCATTTTGGCGCGGGCACGACGTGCACGACGCAAGCGAGATTGCTTTTTAACGTTCATATCTATGCCTTACTTCTTCTTGGCCTCTTTGCGATACACGCGCTCGTCGGCGTAACGGACACCCTTACCTTTGTAAGGCTCCGGCGGACGGAATGCGCGGATCTCAGCGGCCACTTGACCCAACAGCTGCTTGTTGCTGCTCTTCAGTACGATTTCAGTCTGGCTCGGAGTTTCTGCGGTAACACCTTCCGGCAGATCGTAATCGACCGGATGAGAGAAACCGAGGCTCAGATTGACGGACTTACCAGATGCTTTCGCACGGTAACCAACACCGACCAACTGAAGTTTCTTTTCGAAACCCTGACTGACACCGACCACCATGTTGTTAACCAGCGCACGGGTAGTACCTGCGAGGGCACGCGCCTGCTTGGAACCGTTGCGTGCAGCAAAGGTCAGCTGGTTTTCTTCCTGCTTCACTTCCACATCGCTGTGAACAGAGAAGTTCAGGTTGCCGTTACCACCTTTCACAGCGATATCCTGACCTTTCAGGTCAATGGACACGCCAGCGGGGATGCTTACTGGACTATTAGCTACTCGAGACATATTAACCCCCGCTTAGAATACGGTGCAGAGCACTTCGCCACCGACACCAGCCTGACGGGCAGCGCGATCAGTCATTACACCTTGGGAGGTGGAGACGATTGCGATACCCAGGCCGCCGCGTACGGAAGGCAGTGCTTTCTTGCCAGCGTAGTTACGCAGGCCCGGACGGGAAACCCGATCCAGTTCAGCGATAACCGGCTTGCCCTGGAAGTATTTCAGTTCGATGGTCAGTTCAGGCTTGGCACCTTCGCTGACGGCCACATCAGTAACGTAACCTTCGCTTTTCAGCACGTTGGCCACAGATACTTTCAGTTTGGAAGAAGGCATGGAAACGCTACCCTTACCGCGGCCCAGGGCGTTGCGGATGCGGGTCAGCATATCTGCCAACGGATCTTGCATACTCATTACTTAAGACTCCTCAAGTCTGCCGGATTACCAGCTGGACTTAACCAGGCCGGGGACATCACCACGCATGGCTGCTTCACGCAGTTTGTTACGGCACAGGCCGAATTTGCGGTAGACAGCGTGGGGGCGACCAGTGATACGACAGCGACGTTGCTGACGTACCGGGCTTGCATCGCGCGGCAGTTGTTGCAGCTTGAGTTGAGCCTCCCAACGCTCCTCATCGGAAGCGTTGGCACTGGCGATGATCGCCTTCAGCTCTTGACGCTTTTCAGCGTACTTAGCTGCGGTTCGAGCGCGCTTGGTTTCGCGCGCAATCATGGATTTCTTCGCCATGGAATCCTCTTAACCCTTGAAAGGGAAGTTGAATGCTTTCAGCAGGGCACGACCTTGGTCGTCGTTAGCTGCTGTAGTAGTGATACAAATATCCAGACCGCGGATTTTGTCTACTTTGTCGTAGTCAATTTCCGGGAAGATAATTTGTTCTGTTACACCCATCGAGAAGTTACCACGACCGTCGAACTGCTTCGGGCTGATGCCACGGAAGTCACGGATACGCGGAATCGCGATACCGATCAGACGCTCCAGGAACTCATACATGCGCTCACCGCGCAGAGTTACCTTACAGCCGATCGGCCAGCCATCACGGATTTTGAAGCCCGCGATAGACTTGCGCGCATTGGTCACGATAGGTTTTTGACCAGTAATCGCAGTCATGTCACTGACTGCGTGTTCCAGTACCTTCTTGTCACCAACCGCTTCACCAACACCCATGTTGATGGTGATTTTGGTGATGCGTGGCACTGACATTACGTTCTCAAGTCCCAGCTCTTCTTTCAGCTTGGGCGCGAGTTCTTTGGTATAGAGCTCTTTAAGCCTTGCCATTTTTTCCACCTGACTTATGCGTCAACGGCTTCGCCGCTGGATTTGAAGACGCGAATCTTAGTGCCATCTTCCAGTACTTTGAAGCCTACCCGGTCAGCTTTCTGAGTGCTCGAGTTGAAGATGGCAACGTTGGAAGCCTGGATAGCAGCTTCTTTCTCAACAATGCCACCAGCAACGCCCAGCTGGGGGTTCGGCTTCTGGTGTTTTTTGATCATCTGTACACCGGATACGATCAGGCGACCGTCGTTCAGCACCTTACGTACGGTGCCGCGCTTGCCTTTGTCGCGACCGGCGATAACGATGACTTCGTCGTCACGCTTGATCTTGCGCATAACTCTTCTCCGCTCGTGGCTTAAATAACTTCGGGAGCCAGTGAGATGATCTTCATGAACTTCTCACCGCGCAGCTCGCGAGTTACCGGGCCAAAAATACGGGTGCCGACCGGAGCAAGGTTCTGGTTCAGCAACACCGCTGCGTTATCGTCAAACTTGATCAGGGAACCGTCGGTACGGCGAACACCTTTTTTGGTGCGAACCACAACCGCGTTCATAACCTGACCCTTTTTTACTTTACCGCGAGGAATTGCTTCCTTAACGGTTACCTTGATGATGTCGCCAACGCCAGCGTAGCGACGGTGGGAGCCGCCCAGCACCTTGATGCACATGACACGGCGAGCCCCACTGTTATCGGCTACTTCTAAGTAGGATTCTGCTTGAATCATTGTTCCTCTCCGAAGACCTTTCTAGGTCTTCACAGTCAATGTCAATGCGCTAGGGGTTAAACCTTCGCCGCACGCTCTACAATTTTCTGCAAGGACCAGGATTTGCTCTTGGACAGCGGACGAGATTCTTCAATGGTTACGACATCACCGATGCCGCACTCATTGTTTTCGTCGTGTGCCTTGAGCTTGGTGGACTTGCTCACGATTTTGCCGTAGATCGGGTGCTTAACACGGCGCTCGATCAAAACGGTGATGGTTTTATCCATCTTGTCACTCACGACCTTGCCGGTCAGAGTCCGCTTCAGTTGTGCTTCAGCCATGATTAATTACCTGCCTTCTCGGTCAACACAGTCTTAATGCGAGCAATGTCGCGACGAGTCTGCTTCAGCAGATGGGTCTGAGTCAGCTGACCGGTGGACTTCTGCATACGCAGCTTAAACTGTGCTTCAAGCTGGCTCAGCAGTTCCTGGTTCAGTTCTTCAACTGACTTTGAGCGTAGATCTGCAGTCTTCATCACATCACCGAACGCTTAACGAAAGTTGTTTTTACAGGCAGCTTGGCTGCGGCGAGTTCAAATGCTTCGCGAGCCAGTTCTTCGGAAACGCCTTCCATTTCATAGAGGACTTTTCCTGGTTGAATCTGGGCAACCCAGTATTCAACGCCACCCTTACCTTTACCCATCCGAACCTCGAGAGGTTTGTTGGTGATGGGCTTGTCCGGAAACACACGAATCCAGATCTTACCGCCACGCTTAACGTGACGAGTCATTGCGCGACGAGCCGCTTCGATCTGACGCGCAGTAATGCGTCCACGACCGATGGCCTTGAGGCCGAACTCGCCAAAGCTCACTTTAGAGCCGCGCTGGGAAAGACCGCGGTTGCGACCCTTCTGTACCTTGCGGAATTTTGTACGCTTCGGTTGTAGCATCTGCGCACCCCTTACTTAGCAGCTTTTTTGCGAGACTTCGCTGGCTTCTCTTCGGGGATTTCGTCACCGATGACTTCGCCTTTGAAGATCCAAACTTTCACACCGATGATGCCGTAGGTAGTACTGGCTTCATAAGTGCCGTAGTCGATGTTGGCACGCAGAGTGTGCAGAGGTACACGACCCTCACGGTACCATTCGGTACGCGCGATCTCGGCGCCGCCCAGACGGCCGCTAACCTGGATCTTGATACCTTCAGCGCCCTGGCGCATAGCGTTCTGTACGGCACGCTTCATAGCGCGACGGAACATAACGCGACGCTCCAGCTGCTGAGCAACGTTCTGGGCTACCAGAGTGGCGTCCAGATCCGGCTTGCGCACTTCTTCGATGTCGATGTGCACCGGCACACCCATCTGGGCGCTAACGTCGTTGCGCAGACGCTCTACGTCTTCACCTTTTTTACCGATCACGATACCCGGACGCGCAGTGTGAATGGTCACACGAGCGGTGTTGGCCGGACGTTCGATCTCGATGCGGCTCACGGAAGCGTGGGCCAGTTTTTTGCGAATGTATTCGCGAACTTTCAGATCCGTGTACAGCTTGTCTGCGTACTCGTCGCTGCCGGCATACCAAACAGAGGTATGCTTTTTAACGATACCCAGACGAATGCCGGTAGGATGTACTTTTTGTCCCATGGTTTTCTCGCCTGTCCTGTTATTTCTCGGCTACTTTCACAGTGATGTGACAAGTACGCTTCAGAATACGATCGGCACGACCTTTGGCACGCGGCTTAATGCGCTTCATAGTCATACCCTCATCCACGAAGATGGTGGAAACCTTCAGCTCGTCGACGTCGGCACCTTCGTTGTGCTCGGCGTTGGCGATTGCAGATTCCAGAACCTTCTTGACGATCGCAGCACCTTTCTTGTGACTGAAAGCCAGGATATCCAGGGCTTCCTCGACACCTTTGCCGCGGATCTGATCAGCTACCAGACGCGCTTTCTGTGCCGACAGACGAGCACCGCGTAATTTTGCTTGTACTTCCATCTCTATAACCTCGGCTTAGCGCTTCTTCGCTTTCTTGTCCGCGGCGTGGCCACGGTAAGTGCGGGTAGCTGCGAATTCACCCAGTTTGTGGCCAACCATTTCTTCGTTGACCAGTACGGGCACGTGTTGACGACCGTTGTGCACGGCAATCGTCAGGCCCACCATTTCCGGCATAATCATGGAACGGCGGGACCAGGTTTTAATCGGCCGGCGATCATTGGCTTCGATCGCTGCCTCCACCTTCTTGATCAGATGCAGATCAATAAAGGGACCTTTCTTTAATGAGCGTGGCACTGTCGATTCCTCTCTAGCAGCTCAGACATCGCGCGGCTTATTTGCCGCGACGACGTACTATCATGTTGTCGGTGCGCTTGTTCTTACGCGTTTTCTTACCCTTGGTCGGAACGCCCCAAGGTGTCACTGGGTGACGACCACCGGAGGTACGACCTTCACCACCACCATGCGGGTGGTCTACCGGGTTCATCGCCACACCGCGAACGGTAGGACGAACACCGCGCCAGCGTTTGGCACCAGCTTTACCCAGCTTGCGCAGGCTGTGCTCAGAGTTGCTCACTTCACCCAGGGTGGCGCGACACTCAGACAGAACTTTACGCATTTCACCAGAACGCAAACGAATGGTCGCGTACTGACCTTCACGGGCAACCAGCTGAACAGAGGCACCGGCAGAGCGGGCCAGCTGAGCACCTTTACCAGGCTTCAGCTCGATACCGTGAATCACGGAACCAACCGGGATGTTGCGCAGCGGCAGGGTGTTACCTACAGCGATAGGCGCAGCGTCGCCAGATTGGATCTTGGCACCAGCTTTCAGGCCTTTCGGTGCAAGGATGTAACGACGCTCACCGTCGGCGTAGCACACCAGGGCGATGTGCGCAGTACGGTTCGGATCGTATTCCAGACGCTCAACGGTGGCTGGAATGCCATCTTTATTGCGCTTGAAATCCACCATACGGTAGTGATGCTTGTGACCACCACCGATATGACGGGTGGTAATGCGACCGTTATTGTTACGGCCACCGGTCTTGGACTTCTTCTCAACCAGCGGAGCGTAAGGCGCACCTTTGTGCAGGTCAGAGTTAACAACCTTAACCAGGTGACGACGGCCAGCAGAGGTCGGTTTTGTTTTTACAATAGCCATTGTAACTTTCCCCTTTACTCAGCAGCTTCGAAGTTGATGTCGCTGCCTTCGGCCAGTCGAACGTAGGCTTTTTTCCAATCATTGCGCTGACCCATGCCGTAGCGGGTGCGCTTGGTTTTGCCTTTTACGTTCACGGTGCGAACCTGTTCAACGGAAACGTTGAACAGCTTTTCTACCGCGGCCTTGATATCGGCCTTGGAAGCGTCGGTGGTAACTTTGAACACTACCTGGTTAGCGGCGTCCGCCAGACCAGCAGCTTTCTCGGAAATTACCGGGCCCAGCAGTACTTTGTAGAGTCGCTCTTGGATCATCCCAGCACCTCATCAATTTTCTTGAGTGCAGAAACGGTAACCACGACCTTGTCAAAGCGAATCAGGCTTACCGGATCGATTGCCTGTACATCGCGAACATCGATCTTGTGCAGGTTGCGCGCGGCCAGGTAGAGGTTTTCATTTACCTCTTCGGTCACGATCAACGCATCAGACAGATCGTACTGTGCCAGTTTGGTTACCAGCTGTTTGGTCTTCGGCGCGTCAACGTCGAAAGACTCAACTACAACCAGGCGCTCCTGACGAGCCAGCTCGGAGAGAATGCAGCGCAGTGCAGCGCGGTACATTTTCTTGTTGAGCTTGACGCTGTGATCACGGGGTTCAGCAGCGAAAGTTACACCACCAGAACGCCACAGCGGGCTGCGAATAGTACCGGCACGAGCACGGCCAGTACCTTTTTGGCGCCAAGGCTTCTTGCCGCCACCGGAAACCGCAGCGCGGTTTTTCTGAGCCTTGGTACCCTGACGAGCGCCAGCCATATAGGCGACAACTGCCTGGTGCACCAGGTCCTGATTGAATTCACGACCGAAAGCCACTTCAGAAACTGCAACAGTGCCTTTAGCGCCTTCGGGAGTAGCGATATTCAGTTCCATATCTATTTCCCCTCAGACTTAGGCTTTAACGGCCGGACGAACGATTACATTACCGCCGGGCGCGCCAGGAACGGCACCTTTAACCAGCAGCAAGTTACGCTCGGCGTCCACACGAACTACTTCCAGGTTTTGCGTGGTAACACGCTCGGCACCCATGTGACCGGCCATTTTCTTGCCTTTCCACACGCGGCCAGGAGTCTGGCACTGACCGATAGAACCGGGAGCGCGGTGAGACAGAGAGTTACCGTGAGTAGCGTCTTGGGTACGGAAGTTCCAGCGTTTGATACCGCCCTGGAAACCTTTACCTTTGGAAGTGCCGGTTACGTCAATCTTCTGACCAGCTTCAAAGCCAGCAACAGTGATTTCAGAACCGATTTCGAAGGACTCTTCAGAACCGTCAGTACGCAGTTCGAAAAGAGCAGAGCCAGCCTCAGTGTTGGCTTTGGCGAAGTGGCCCGCTTGGGGCTTGGAGACACGGGAAGCTTTACGGGAACCCACAGTTACCTGAACCGCGGAGTAGCCATCAGTTTCCAGAGTTTTCACCTGAGTGACGCGATTCGGAGCTACCTCGATAACAGTTACCGGGATAGACGCGCCGTCTTCAGTGAAGATGCGAGTCATGCCGCTCTTGCGGCCGACAATACCTATAGTCATCTTTTCAACCTCTCAGTGCACGGGGCTTTAACCCACTGCGGCCGCCCAATTTCAGAGCGTTACACTACCCAGACCTTTTTCGCCTGGGATTCGGTAGTTAATTTGAAGTGTTAGCCGAGACTGATCTGAACCTCAACACCGGCCGCCAGATCGAGCTTCATCAGCGCGTCGACGGTTTTCTCGGTAGGCTCGACGATGTCCAGCAAACGCTTGTGAGTACGAATCTCGTACTGGTCACGCGCGTCTTTGTTGACGTGCGGAGAAATCAGTACGGTGTACTTCTCTTTACGAGTCGGCAGCGGAATGGGACCGCGTACTTGAGCGCCAGTGCGCTTGGCCGTCTCTACGATCTCCTGAGTAGATGTGTCAATCAGCTTGTGATCGAACGCCTTCAGGCGAATTCGGATGCGTTGACCCTGCATGGAATCAAACTCCAATCAATAAAACCAAAGAACGTCCTTTTGCACAGCCCCGAGGGCGGGCGAAAAGGAGCGCGAAGTCTACGGGTGATTATTTGATCTGTCAACCGCCAGGGAGAATGAAAAACCGCCAATGGAGTGCGGGCGGTGGCGGCGCGAATCTACACTAAGAGAAAGCGCTCTCAGGGCGCACAAACCGGGAGGGCAACACTATGACCATGGCCACAACTGTCAGTCAATATTTAAATGAACATTCAGTCCACTACCGGGTTATCCCCCATGACCATAGCGCCACAAGCCGTGAAAGCGCACACAAGGCCGGACTGAGGGAAGACACCGTTGCTAAAGCCATTCTGCTTGAGGACGACCAGGGCCTGGTAATGGCGATCATCCCCTCGAGCAGCAGCCTGGACATGCGCGCAGTGCACGATGAAACCGGGCGCAACCAGCTCGAAATGGTAAAAGAAACCGAATTCGGCGAGATCTTCAGCGACTGCGAAGTCGGTGCCCTGCCACCACTGGGACCCGCGTATGGTATCACCACCCTGGTCGACAGCAGCCTGGATCTTTGCGATACGGTTTATCTGGAGTCGGGAGATCACGAATCGCTGGTGGCAATGGACGGTCGCGACTTCAACCAGCTGATGGCGGGATGCATCCATTGCGATCTGAGTAAAGACTGGTTCTGACGCCCCCCCCTAATCGGGCCCGACATAATACAAGCCCCTGCGCACCTCTGCGCAGTGGGCGACGTCCATGCATGAACGCCAAACGCCCCACCCCAAAACGAACCGCCGACACCTCTTTCGTCCAAGTAGTGTGACAACGGGCACCAATCCAGCGCCTGTAGCAGAAACTTCACAACCCCTGCACTTGCAATTCACTACCTGCGACCACCCTGCTCGCGGCGTTACCACCACACCACGATATCCACATAACCAGATAAGGATGCGACTTATGGACAATCAGCAGCAGGGGAACCCAACCCAACAGAAACAAGAAAGCACGCAACTCAGCCGCCGGAGCTTTGTGCGCACCGGCGTGATGGGCAGCGCCGCCAGCCTCGCCTTTGCCGCCCTCGCCAGCCGGGTTGAAGCCGGTAACGGGCGCAACCCAGACCACAATAAGGGTAACGACAACCCCCATCACAACCGCCCCCAAAGCGCAGACTACGGGCCTCTGAAGCCCACCAAATGTATGGCAACGGGGCTTAGCCTACTCGCCCTGCCGACGGGCTTTGACTACCTGTCGTTCGGCTGGACCGGGCAACGGATGGACGATGGCCGTCCCACCCCTACCGATCACGACGGCATGGCCGTTTGCGGGCGCCGCGGCACAACCATCGCCATGGTACGCAACCACGAACTGAGCGCCCAGGAAGGCACACAGTGCCTGGTCGAGGGAGGCATGTACGACCCCGCGGAGTACGGCGGCACCACCACCCTGGAATTCGACCTCAAGCTCGGCCAGTTTACCCGCTGCTACACCAGCCTCGGCGGCACTATCCGCAACTGCGCCGGCGGCCCCACCCCCTGGAGCTCGTGGATTTCCTGTGAGGAGACCTTCCACACCTGGCGAGACGACGGATACAACCACGGCTACCTCTTTGACGTACCAGCGTTTGGCACCAGCAGCGGCCAGCCCATCCGGGCCGCAGGGCGCTTTTCCCACGAGGCAGTGGCGGTAGACCCACATACCGGCGTGGTCTATGAGACCGAAGACGCTGGCAGCAGTGCCTTCTACAAATACGTCCAGCCCGGCGCAGGAGAGCGCAGCTGGCGTGGCCGCTGGCATAAAGGCGAAACCCTGCGCGATGGCGGCCAGCTTTACGCAATGGTGGTGAAGGGCACACCGTCTATGGATCTGCGCGGTGGTTTCACCCCCGGTGACACCTTTGATGTGACCTGGGAGCTAGTGACAGATCCCGAGGGAATACACGGTCGCGCATTCGACTCGGCACCCACCGCGGCCGTAATCAGCCGCGGTGAAGGCTGCTGGGAAGATGGAGGTAACATTTATTTCGTGTCCACCAATGGTGGCGCCGCACGCCTGGGGCAGATCTGGATGTACAACCCGCGCAACGAAACCCTGAGCCTGGTGTTCGAATCCACCGACGCATCCGATGTCGACGGTCCGGACAATATCGCCATCAGCCCGCGGGGCGGCATCATCATGTGCGAAGACGGCAGCTCCGACCCCAAACGGATGGTCGGGCTCAGCCGCGCCGGCGAGACCTTCCCATTCGCAGAAAATCGTATTCAACTGGCGGAGGGGGACCTGGATCTGATCGACAGTATTTATCCCGGCACCAAAGCCAACTTTCAAGACAACCCGATTGGTGATTACCGCTCGCGGGAGTGGGCCGGTGCGACCTTTTACGGTGACTGGCTGTTTGCGAATATCCAGTCGCCCGGTGTGACCTTCGCCATTCGCGGTCCCTGGAAAAAAGGCTGCCTCTGAACCGGAACTTTTATTGAGGCCATAAAAAAACCGCGGCGTTTCCGCCGCGGTTTTTTTGATGCAGATCAGGAGTAAAAATTACTCGACGATCTTGGCTACCACGCCAGCACCAACGGTACGGCCACCTTCGCGAATCGCGAAGCGCAGACCTTCTTCCATCGCGATCGGCGCGATCAGGGTAACAACCATCTGTACGTTGTCGCCCGGCATTACCATCTCGGTACCTTCCGGCAGTTCACACGCACCCGTTACGTCGGTGGTACGGAAGTAGAACTGAGGACGGTAGCCTTTGAAGAACGGGGTGTGACGACCACCTTCGTCCTTGGACAGTACGTACACTTCCGCTTCGAACTTGGTGTGCGGAGTGATGGAACCCGGCTTGGCCAGTACCTGACCACGCTCTACTTCGTCACGCTTGGTGCCGCGCAGCAGGGCGCCGATGTTCTCACCAGCACGGCCTTCGTCCAGCAGCTTGCGGAACATTTCCACACCGGTACAGGTGGTGGTGGTGGTTTCTTTGATACCAACGATCTGGATTTCGTCACCAGTCTTGACGATACCACGCTCTACACGGCCGGTTACTACGGTACCGCGACCAGAGATGGAGAATACGTCTTCGATCGGCATCAGGAACGGCTTGTCGATAGCGCGCTCCGGCTCAGGAATGTAAGAATCCAGAGTCTCAACCAGCTTCTTAACAGCAGTGGTACCCAGCTCGTTGTCGTCTTCGCCGTTCAGCGCCATCAGAGCAGAACCAACGATGATCGGGGTGTCGTCACCCGGGAACTCGTACTGGTCCAGAAGTTCGCGAACTTCCATTTCTACCAGTTCCAGCAGCTCTTCGTCGTCAACCATGTCGGCTTTGTTCAGGAATACCACGATGTACGGTACACCTACCTGACGGGACAGCAGGATGTGCTCACGAGTCTGCGGCATGGGGCCGTCTGCTGCGGAACATACCAGGATAGCGCCGTCCATCTGGGCAGCACCGGTGATCATGTTCTTAACGTAGTCGGCGTGTCCCGGGCAGTCTACGTGCGCGTAGTGGCGAGTCGGGGACTCGTACTCTACGTGAGAGGTAGAGATGGTGATACCGCGCTCACGCTCTTCCGGTGCATTGTCGATACCGTCAAAGGCAACAGCGGAGCCGCCCCATACTTCCGCACATACGCGAGTCAGCGCAGCGGTCAGGGTGGTTTTACCGTGGTCAACGTGACCGATGGTGCCCACGTTTACGTGGGGCTTGGAACGTTCAAACTTTTCTTTTGCCATCTTAGATGTCCTCTAGCTAAAAGAATTAAAAAGAGTAAACCTTAGCGTTATTACCTTGAGAATCAGCCTTTGTTCTTGGCGATAATCTCGTCGGCAACGTTCTTCGGCGCTTCCGCGTACTTCTGGAATTCCATGGTGTAGGTGGCACGGCCTTGGGTCGCAGAACGCAGGTCAGTTGCGTAACCGAACATTTCCGCCAGCGGAACCTCGGCATTGATAACCTTACCGGACGAATTCTCATCCATGCCCTGGATCAGACCGCGGCGACGGTTCAGGTCACCTACCACGTCACCCATGTTCTCTTCAGGCGTAACCACCTCTACTTTCATGATCGGCTCAAGCAGAACTGCACCACCCTTCTGGGCCAGTTGCTTGGTCGCCATGGAAGCAGCGATTTTGAACGCCATTTCGTTGGAGTCCACGTCATGGTAGGAACCATCAAAGATGGTAGCCTTCAGACCCAGCAGCGGGTAGCCGGCCAGAACACCGTTCTGCATCTGCTCGGAAATACCCTTCTGGATCGCCGGTACGTATTCCTTCGGAACCACACCACCCACGATTTCGTTGACGAATTCCAGTTGGTCTTCCGCTTCCTCGTCCAGGTTCGGCTCGAAGCGAATCCATACGTGACCGTACTGACCGCGACCACCGGACTGACGAACAAACTTGCCTTCGATCTCACACTTGTTGGTGATGCGCTCGCGGTAGGCTACCTGCGGCTTACCGATGTTGGCTTCAACATTGAACTCGCGACGCATACGGTCAACGATAATGTCCAGGTGCAGCTCACCCATACCGGAGATGATGGTCTGGCCAGTCTCTTCGTCGGTCTTTACGCGGAAAGACGGGTCTTCCTGAGCCAGCTTGCCCAGTGCGATACCCATTTTTTCCTGATCCGGCTTGGACTTCGGCTCAACCGCTACGGAGATTACCGGCTCCGGGAACTCCATACGCTCGAGTACGATCTTGGCGTCTTCGGAACACAGGGTGTCACCAGTGGTGGTGTCTTTCAGACCGATGGCTGCCGCGATGTCACCTGCCAGTACTTCTTTGATTTCCTGACGGTTGTTGGAGTGCATCTGCACCATACGGCCGACACGCTCACGCTTCATCTTCACGGAGTTGTATACCGCGGTGCCGCTTTCCAGCTTACCGGAGTACACACGGAAGAAGGTCAGGGTACCAACGAAGGGGTCGGTAGCGATTTTGAACGCCAGTGCAGCAAACGGCGCATTGTCGTCAGCTTCACGGGTTTCGATGGTTTCGCCGTCGTCCAGAGTACCTTCGATCGCCTTAACCTGGTTCGGTGCCGGCAGGTATTCAATAACCGCGTCCAGCATGGCCTGTACGCCCTTGTTCTTGAACGCAGAGCCGCCCAGAACCGGAACGATTTCATTGGCCAGAGTACGCTGACGGATAGCTGCCTTGATTTCCTCTTCGGTCAGCTCACCTTCTTCCAGGTATTTTTCCATCAGTTCTTCGTTGGCTTCCGCCGCCGCTTCCACCAGGAATTCGCGCATTTCTTCGCACTCTTCCTGCATGTCAGCCGGGATGTCGGCGTAATCGAAAGTCATACCCATGTCTGCTTCGTTCCACAGGATGGCTTTCATTTTGACCAGGTCGACAACACCTTTGAACTCGTCTTCAGAACCGATGGTCATCTGAAGCGGAACAGCGTTAGCGTTCAGGCGGGTTTTCAGCTGGCTGACAACGTTGCGGAAGTTTGCACCGGTGCGGTCCATCTTGTTGACGAAGACCATGCGAGGTACTTCGTACTTGTTGGCCTGACGCCAAACGGTTTCAGTCTGCGGCTGTACGCCGGAGGAACCACACAGAACCACGACAGCACCGTCGAGAACACGCAGGGAGCGCTCTACTTCAATGGTGAAGTCAACGTGCCCGGGGGTGTCGATGATGTTGATGCGGTGCTGGTCGAACTGCTGCTGCATGCCCGCCCAGAAGCAGGTGGTGGCAGCAGAGGTGATGGTAATACCACGCTCCTGCTCCTGTTCCATCCAGTCCATGGTAGCGGCGCCTTCGTGCACCTCACCAATTTTGTGGGACAGACCAGTGTAGAAGAGTACACGCTCGGTAGTAGTGGTTTTACCGGCGTCTACGTGGGCGCAGATACCGATATTGCGATAGCGCGCGATAGGCGTTTTACGTGCCACAGTTGTATCCTCGATATAACGGCAAAAGGCAGCGAGGCCCCAAACTTAACACTCAGGTCCTTGCTGCCTTTCGGTATTAATTTCCGATGTGGGTATTCATCAGAGTTAGAAGCGCCACTATCTTAGAAACGATAGTGAGAGAACGCCTTGTTGGCTTCCGCCATACGGTGAACGTCTTCACGCTTCTTGACCGCGCCGCCCTTGTTCTGGGAAGCATCGATCATTTCGTTGGCCAGACGCTGAGCCATAGACTTCTCGCCGCGCTTACGGGAGAAATCTACCAGCCAGCGCATTGCCAGCGCAGTGCGACGCGCAGGACGCACTTCTACCGGTACCTGGTAGGTAGCACCACCAACACGACGGGACTTTACTTCCACCATCGGGGCGATATTTTCCAGGGACTCTTCAAAAATCTCGATCGGATCTTTGTTCAGCTTTTCTGAAACCAGATCCAGTGCACCATATACGATGCTCTCTGCCACAGACTTCTTACCAGAGATCATGACATGGTTCATGAACTTGGCCAAAGTCACGTTCCCAAACTTGGGATCGGGCAGTACTTCGCGCTTGGCGACTACTCGTCTTCTTGGCATGGGATTGCCTCTCTTCAGGGTTACTCTGAGACGCCGCCGTAAACAATTACTACTCGGCGAGCTCAGCCTTACTCCGGTTATTCGTTAAACCGAAACGCAGTTGAGACCTTAAGGATTAACCTTTAGGACGCTTAACACCGTATTTGGAACGGGCCTGCTTGCGATTGTTTACGCCGGCACAGTCAAGTGCACCGCGTACAGTGTGGTAGCGCACACCCGGCAGGTCTTTTACACGACCGCCGCGAATCAGTACCACGCTGTGCTCCTGCAGGTTGTGACCTTCACCACCGATGTACGAAGTTACTTCGAAACCGTTGGTGAGGCGCACACGACAAACTTTACGCAGCGCAGAGTTCGGTTTTTTCGGTGTAGTGGTGTACACACGAGTGCAAACTCCACGACGCTGCGGGCTGGCTTGCAGTGCAGGCACGTCGCTTTTTTCAACTTTGCGTTTTCTCGGCTTACGAACCAACTGGTTGATCGTTGCCATTAAAAATCACTCCAAAATAAAACGCCCCCACCATTAACAGCAGTGAGGGCCTATCGTCAGTGCACGACCTTCCGACCTGTCCGAAGACTGCCGGTTAGCCGTACCCCATTAGCGGGGGCCGCATTCTATAAGCGGTGGCGCCCCTAGTCAATCACCAAACGAAGTAACCACTAACTCCGTCTGGTGACAGCATTCTGACTCTGACCGAAAGGCGAAACCTCTCGGTCAGAGTTGCCTTTGCGAGCGTTACTCGCCGGAAGACTTCAGCGCTTCGGTCAACGCTGCTTCCACTTCCTCGGCAGAAGGCCCCTCGCCGTAACTCAGGCTCACCTGCTGCTGACGCTTGCGCTTGCGCTCGGCGTGGTATGCGAGACCGGTACCGGCCGGGATCAGACGTCCCACAACCACGTTTTCCTTCAGGCCACGCAGGCTGTCTTCCTTGCCGGTTACCGCGGCTTCGGTCAGTACCCGGGTGGTCTCCTGGAAGGAGGCCGCAGACAGGAAGGACTCGGTCGCCAGGGACGCCTTGGTGATACCCAGCAGCAGGCGTTCGAACTGCGCCGGCTGCTTGCCTTCGGCACGCAGACGCTCGTTCTCTTCCACCACACGCTGGTATTCCACCTGATCGCCCTTGATGAACTCAGAGTCACCCATCTCAAGGATTTCAACTTTACGCAGCATCTGACGCACGATGGTCTCGATGTGCTTGTCGTTGATACCTACACCCTGGAGGCGGTAAACCTCCTGAATCTCGTTGGTGATGTAGCGAGCCAGCTCCTCCACACCTTTAAGGCGCAGGATGTCGTGCGGGTTGGAAGGACCATCGGAGATCACTTCGCCCTTCTCTACGGTTTCACCTTCGAACACGGTCAGCTGACGGTGCTTCGGAATCAGTACTTCGTAGTGATCCTTGCCATTGGCCAGCGGCTTGCCGTCACGCGGGGTGATCTGCAGACGGATCTTGCCCTTGGTTTCCTTGCCGAAAGAAACGGTACCGGAGATTTCCGCCAGGATGGACGGCTCTTTCGGTTTACGCGCTTCAAACAGGTCGGCAACCCGCGGCAGACCACCGGTGATGTCCTTGGTTTTGCCGGATTCCTGAGGAATACGGGCAATAACATCACCGACATTCACCTTGTTATTCTCGGCCAGGCTCAGGATCGCCCGCGGCGGCAGCGCGTAGTGCGCAGGTGCGTTGGAGCTCGCCAGAGTCAGCTCTTCACCATTCTCATCCACCAGGGTCACCGCCGGGCGCAGGTCTTTACCCGCAGCCGGACGCTCAGCCGGATCGATGATCTCGATGGAAGACAGACCGGTAATTTCATCGGTCTGCTTGCGGATGGACAGACCATCTTCCATACCAGACAGTTTCACCCAACCGGCCACCTCGGTGATGATCGGGTGAGTGTGCGGGTCCCACTTGGCCACAATCTGGCCGCCTTCGACTTCAGCACCTTCGTAAACGCTGATATTGGCACCGTAGGGCAGCTTGTAGCGCTCACGCTCACGACCGGAAGGATCAGCGACCGCCAGTTCACCAGAGCGGGAAACCGCGATCAGGTTGCCGCTTTCGGCTTTTACGGTCTTCACGTTGTGCAGACGCACGGTACCCGGCTGCTTCACCTGGATGCTGTCCGCCGCAGACGCACGACTCGCCGCACCACCGATGTGGAAGGTACGCATGGTCAGCTGGGTACCCGGCTCACCGATGGACTGTGCTGCCACAACACCCACGGCTTCACCCGGGTTGGCGCGGTGACCGCGAGCCAGGTCGCGACCGTAACACTGGGCACAAATACCGTGGGCGGTTTCACAGGTGATCGCAGAACGCACGATAACCTCGTCGATACCCATACCTTCAATGCGCTCAACCCAGGCTTCGTCGATCATGGTACCGGCGGGTACGGCGATCTCGTCGCTGCCGGGCTTGATCACATCGCGGGCCACGACACGGCCGAGGATGCGGTCACCCAGAGATTCGATCACGTCACCGCCTTCGATCACCGGCGCCATGGTCAGGCCGTCGTCGGTGCCACAGTCGATTTCGGTGATCACCACGTCCTGGGCCACGTCCACCAGACGGCGGGTCAGGTAACCGGAGTTCGCGGTTTTCAGTGCGGTATCCGCCAGACCTTTACGAGCACCGTGGGTCGAAATGAAGTACTGCAGTACGCTCAGACCTTCACGGAAGTTAGCAGTAATGGCGTTCTCGATAATGGAGCCGTCTGGACGCGCCATCAGACCACGCATACCGGCGAGCTGGCGGATCTGAGCTTCAGAACCCCGTGCGCCGGAGTCGGCGTACATGTATACGGAGTTGAAGGAGTCCTGCTCGGTTTCGTTGCCTTCGCGATCGATCACCGGCTCTTTCTTGATACCGGCCATCATCGCCTGGGTCACCTTGTCGTTGGTACGGGACCAAACATCGATGACCTTGTTGTATTTCTCACCCGCGGTTACCAGACCGGAAGCAAACTGGCTCTCAATTTCTTTCACTTCCGCTTCCGCAGAGGCAATCAGGTCGGCCTTGGCCGCCGGGATTTCGAAGTCGTTCACACCAATGGAGGAACCGGATTTGGTGGAGAAGTCGAAACCGGTATACATCAGCTGGTCAGCAAAGATAACGGTCGCCTTCAGGCCCACCTTGCGGTAGCACTCGTTCAGTACGCGGGAGATCGCCTTCTTCTTCATCGGCTGGTTGACGAATTCGAAGGGCAGGCCGTCCGGTACGATGTTCCACAGCAGCGCGCGGCCAACAGTGGTGTCGTATACGGTACGGGTTTTGTGCTTCTCGCCGTCTTCACCCACCTCGACTTCGTCGATACGCACTTTCACCTTCGCCTGCAGGCCAACCTGTTTGGCGTAGAAGGCCCGGCTGACTTCCTTGATATCGGTGAAGAACATGCCTTCGCCTTTATCGTTTACGCGTTCGCGGGTCATCCAGTACAGACCCAGTACCACGTCCTGGGACGGTACGATGATCGGCTCGCCGTTCGCGGGCGACAGGATGTTGTTGGTGGACATCATCAGCGCGCGGGATTCCAGCTGCGCTTCGATGGTCAGCGGCACGTGTACCGCCATCTGGTCACCGTCGAAGTCGGCGTTGTACGCCGCACACACCAGCGGGTGCAGCTGAATCGCTTTACCTTCAATCAGCACCGGCTCGAACGCCTGGATACCCAGACGGTGCAGGGTCGGTGCACGGTTCAGCAGTACCGGGTGCTCGCGGATCACCTCGTCGAGGATATCCCACACGATAGCTTCTTCGCGCTCGACCATTTTCTTGGCCGCCTTGATGGTGGTGGCCAGGCCGCGGGCTTCCAGCTTGCCGAAAATGAACGGCTTGAACAGCTCGAGGGCCATTTTCTTCGGCAGACCACACTGGTGCAGGCGCAGGGTCGGACCTACCACGATCACGGAACGACCGGAGTAGTCGACGCGCTTACCCAGCAGGTTCTGACGGAAACGACCCTGCTTACCCTTGATCATGTCGGCCAGGGATTTCAGCGGGCGCTTGTTGGAACCGGTGATGGCACGACCGCGACGGCCGTTGTCCAGCAACGCGTCCACAGACTCCTGCAGCATGCGCTTTTCGTTGCGCACGATAATGTCCGGCGCATTCAGCTCAAGCAGGCGCTTCAGACGGTTGTTACGGTTGATCACGCGGCGGTACAGGTCGTTCAGGTCGGAGGTCGCAAAGCGGCCACCGTCCAGCGGTACCAGCGGGCGCAGGTCCGGCGGCAGAACCGGCAGTGCCTGCATGACCATCCACTCCGGCTTGTTGCCAGATTTGTAGAAGGCTTCCAGCAGTTTCAGACGCTTGGACAGCTTCTTGATCTTGGTCTCGGAATTGGTGGCCGGGATCTCTTCGCGCAGGCGCTGGATTTCCTGGGGCAGGTCGATGTCGTTCATCAGCTCCTGGATGGCTTCCGCACCCATTTTCGCTTCGAACTCGTCGGCGAACTCTTCCATCGCTTCGAAGTACTGCTCGTCGTTCAGCAGCTGGCCGCGCTCCAGGGTAGTCATACCCGGATCGGTCACAACATAGCTTTCGAAGTACAGCACACGCTCGATATCACGCAGGGTCATATCCAGCAGCAGGCCGATCCGGGACGGCAGGGATTTCAGGAACCAGATATGCGCGACCGGGCTCGCCAGCTCGATGTGGCCCATGCGCTCACGGCGCACCTTGGCCTTGGTCACTTCCACGCCGCATTTTTCACAGATGATGCCGCGGTGTTTCATGCGCTTGTACTTACCGCACAGGCACTCGTAGTCCTTTACCGGGCCAAAAATCTTGGCACAGAACAGGCCTTCACGCTCCGGCTTGAAGGTACGGTAGTTGATGGTCTCCGGCTTTTTCACTTCGCCGTAGGACCAGGAGCGGATCATGTCCGGGGATGCCAGACCGATACGGATAGCGTCAAATTCTTCCAGCTGATCCTGGGCTTTCACCAGGTTTAACAAATCTTTCAAGGCCTTTCCTCCACTAGGGGGTGGTCAACCCGGCCATCACTTCTCGGGGCCGGGAAGGCCGGCAGAATCGATATTCTGCCGGCACTTTCAACAGTTCGCCTGCAAGCAGGCTCCTACACCTATTACCTTCCGGTCTTACTCGTTTTCCAGCTCGAAGTTCATACCCAGCGAGCGGATTTCCTTGACCAGTACGTTGAAGGATTCGGGCATGCCCGGCTCCATGCGGTGGTCGCCGTCCACGATGTTTTTGTACATCTTGGTACGACCTTCCACGTCATCGGACTTGACCGTGAGCATTTCCTGCAGGGTGTAGGCGGCACCGTAAGCTTCCAGTGCCCACACCTCCATCTCACCGAAACGCTGACCACCGAACTGCGCCTTACCACCCAGCGGCTGCTGGGTAACCAGGCTGTAGGAACCGGTAGAACGCGCGTGCATCTTGTCGTCTACCAGGTGGTTCAGCTTCAGCATGTACATGTAGCCCACGGTAACCGGACGCTCGAACGCGTCGCCGGTACGGCCGTCGAACAGGGTGATCTGACCGGAATCCGGGATATCCGCCAGACGCAGCAGCTTCTTGATCTCGGGCTCTGCCGCACCATCGAACACCGGAGTCGCCATGGGTACACCGCGACGCAGGTTTTCGGCCATTGCCAGAACTTCCTGGTCGGTGAGCTCGTTCAGATCCTCAACACGGCCAGCGGTGGAGTTGTAGACCTCTTCCAGGAAGCCCCGCACTTTGGCTGCTTCCTGCTTTTCCTTGACCATGCGATCAATCTTCACGCCGAGGCCCTTGGCTGCCATGCCCAGGTGCATTTCCAGTACCTGGCCGACGTTCATCCGCGACGGTACACCCAGCGGGTTCAGAACCACATCTACCGGGTCGCCGTTTTCGTCGTACGGCATATCTTCGACCGGCTTGATCACGGAGATAACACCTTTGTTACCGTGACGGCCGGCCATTTTGTCACCGGGCTGGATACGACGTTTGATCGCCAGGTACACCTTGACGATTTTCAGCACGCCGGGCGCCAGATCGTCGCCGGATTCCAGTTTTTTCTTCTTGTCTTCGAAGGCTTCGTCGAGCAGCTTGCGGCGCTCTTTCAGCTGGGCTTCGGCTTTTTCCAACTGCTCATTCAGGCTCTCTTCCGCCATGCGCAGTTTGAACCAGTCTTCGCGCGGCAGCGCGGACAGGATTTCAGCGTTCAGCACGTCGCCTTTCTTGACGCCCTTACCGCCGGCAACGGCCTGGCCTTCCAGTGCGGCAGCCAGACGCTCGAAGGTAGCGCCTTCAACGATGCGGTATTCCTCATTGAGATCCTTGCGCACTTCGTCCAGCTGGGCTTTCTCGATGGCGAGAGAGCGCTGGTCTTTCTGCAGACCGTCGCGGGTGAACACCTGTACGTCGATCACGGTACCGCGAGTGCCGGAAGGCGCGCGCAGAGAAGTATCTTTTACGTCGGACGCCTTCTCACCAAAGATCGCACGCAGTAGCTTCTCTTCCGGGGTCAGCTGGGCTTCGCCTTTCGGCGTTACCTTGCCCACCAGGATATCGCCGGCACCCACTTCCGCACCGATATACACGATGCCGGACTCGTCCAGCTTATTCAGCGCAGACTCACCCACGTTGGGGATATCCGCGGTGATTTCCTCGCTGCCCAGCTTGGTGTCACGGGCAATACAGGTCAGCTCCTGGATGTGGATGGTGGTGAAGCGATCTTCCTGAACTACACGCTCGGACACGAGGATGGAGTCCTCGAAGTTGTAGCCGTTCCAGGGCATGAACGCGATGCGCATGTTCTGGCCCAGGGCCAGCTCGCCCAGGTCAACGGACGGGCCGTCGGCCAGGATATCGCCACGCTCAACCACATCACCGGTCTTCACGATCGGGCGCTGGTTGATACAGGTATTCTGGTTGGAACGGGTGTATTTGGTAAGACCGTACAGGTCTACACCGGCGTCACCAGCTTCCACTTCGTCGTCGCGTACGCGTACAACTACACGGCTGGCATCGACACGCTCGATCACACCACCGCGCTTCGCTACCACACATACACCGGAGTCGCGCGCTACGGTACGCTCCATACCGGTACCTACCAGCGGCTTCTCGGCACGCAGGGTCGGAACCGCCTGACGCTGCATGTTGGAACCCATGAGTGCACGGTTGGCGTCATCGTGTTCCAGGAACGGAATCATTGCCGCGGCCACGGACACTACCTGACGGGCGGACACGTCCATGTACTGGATTTCGTCCGGGGTCTTCAGGGTGAATTCGTACTGGTAACGCACGCTGACCAGGTCATCGGTAAAACGACCGTTCTCATCAACTGCTGCAGACGCCTGTGCAACCACGTAATTGGCTTCGTTGATCGCAGACAGATATTCGATCTGGTCAGTTACCTGACCGTCCACTACCTTGCGGTACGGGCTTTCCAGGAAGCCGTAGTGGTTGGCGCGGGCGTAGGTCGCCAGCGAGTTGATCAGACCGATGTTCGGACCTTCCGGGGTTTCGATCGGACACACGCGACCGTAGTGGGTCGGGTGCACGTCGCGCACTTCGAAGCCCGCGCGCTCGCGAGTCAGACCACCCGGGCCAAGCGCGGACACACGGCGCTTGTGGGTCACTTCCGACAGCGGGTTGTTCTGGTCCATAAACTGGGACAGCTGGGAAGAGCCAAAGAACTCTTTCACCGCGGCAGCCACCGGCTTGGCGTTGATCAGATCCTGTGGCATCAGGCCTTCGGATTCCGCCATGGACAGACGCTCTTTCACCGCGCGCTCTACACGCACCAGGCCGACGCGGAACTGGTTTTCCGCCATCTCACCCACGGAACGTACACGACGGTTACCCAGGTGGTCGATATCGTCCACCATACCGCGACCGTTGCGGATCTCGATCAGGGTTTTCAGAACATCAACGATGTCTTCCTTGCTGAGGGTACCCTGGCCGGTCTCGTCTTCACGACCCAGACGACGGTTGAACTTCATGCGACCAACCGCGGACAGATCGTAGCGCTCGTCGGAGAAGAACAGGTTCTCGAACAGGGACTCCGCAGACTCCTTGGTGGGCGGCTCGCCCGGGCGCATCATGCGGTAGATTTCTACCAGCGCTTCCAGCTGGGTGCGGGAAGGATCGGCACGCAGGGTGTCGGACACGAACGGACCACAGTCCAGGTCGTTGGTGTACAGGGTCTCGAACTGTTGGATGTTCAGGACACGCAGCTTGTTGACGACCTCATCGGTAATTTCGGTATTACATTCGATGGCCACTTCACCAGTGGACTCGTCGATGATGTCGTGCGCCAGTACCCGACCATTGGCGTAGGTAACCGGCGCTTCCAGAGTTTCCACGCCGGCTTTTTCCAGCTGACGGATGTGGCGCGGAGTGATACGGCGGCCTTCCTCAACGATGACCTTGCCCTTGTCGTCTTTGATATCGAAAGAGGCAACATCACCACGCAGGCGCGACGGGATCAGTTTCAGGCTGACGGTTTCGTTGTTCAGGGTGAAATTGCTGGTTTCGAAGAACATTTCCAGCATTTCCTGGGAGCTGAAACCCAGGGCGCGCAGCAGGATAGTCGCCGGCAGTTTGCGGCGACGGTCGATACGTACGTAAACCAGATCTTTCGGGTCGAACTCGAAGTCGAGCCATGAACCGCGGTAAGGGATTACCCGCGCAGCGTACAGCAGCTTACCGGAAGAGTGGGTCTTGCCTTTGTCGTGATCGAAGAATACACCCGGGGAGCGGTGCAGCTGGGACACGATCACGCGCTCGGTACCGTTAATTACGAAGGTACCGTTCTCGGTCATGAGCGGAATTTCGCCCATGTAGACTTCCTGCTCCTTGATGTCCTTGATGGACTTATTCGCAGATTCTTTATCGTAAATGATCAGACGCACACGCACGCGCAGCGGGCAGGCGTAGGTAACACCGCGCAGGGTACATTCCTTGACATCGAAGGCGGGTTTGCCGAGGGTATAGCTCACGTACTCTAGAGCGGCATTGCCAGAGTAGCTGACTATTGGAAATACTGACTTGAACGCCGCTTGCAGACCGACATCCAGCCGCTCGTCAGGGCGCTTGTCAGCCTGTGTGAAATTGCGATAAGAATCGAGCTGTATCGCAAGCAGGAAAGGCACATCCATGACCTTAGGCAGTTTGCCAAAATCCTTGCGGATACGTTTTTTCTCAGTGTATGAGTAAGCCATTCATATTCCCCAGCTTGATCGGTGACAAGACTTCAGTCGGGTTGCGGTCAGTAGCCTGACGATACGCAACCCATCCGGGCGAGAAGTCTCTGCACAATGCAGCGGCTTTGCACTACGCTTTTTACAGGCGGTCATAAAACGAACTGCCCTGTGCACAAACCTCTCGAACCCTTTTGCGACTTGGCGGACAAAACCACCATCCCGCAAACGGCAAAAAGGCCGGCGGACAAACGTCCACCAGCCTTGCCGTCGCTGAACAAAAAACATCCAACGACGGTAGCTTGTAGATCCGAATTACTTCAGTTCTACGGTAGCGCCAGCTTCTTCCAGCTCTTTCTTCGCTGCTTCGGCTTCTTCTTTGGTAGCGCCTTCTTTCAGCGGGCTCGGAGCGCCGTCTACCAGAGCTTTGGCTTCTTTCAGACCCAGACCAGTGATACCGCGAACAACCTTGATCACGTTCACTTTCTTGTCGCCTGCAGAGGTCAGAACAACGTCGAAAGAGTCTTTCTCTTCAGCAGCTTCAGCAGCAGCCGGTGCAGCAGCTGCTACCGCTGCAGTTACGCCGAACTTCTCTTCCATAGCTTCGATCAGCTCAACAACGTCCTTAACGGACATTTCAGCGATCGCATTGATGATATCTTCTTTAGTCAGAGACATGAGTTAGTACCTGATTTCGTGTGAGCAGCAAACTGCTCGACTATTCATTAATAAAAAGAGTATTTGAAAAAACTGCCGCTTCGCAATTGCGAAACGATTAAGCAGCTTCTTGCTCTTTTTGGTCGCGAACGGCCGCAATAGTGCGAACCAGTTTGCCAGCAGAGGCTTCTTTCAAGACGCTCATCAGCTTGGCGATTGCTTCGTCGTACGTCGGCAGGCTTGCCAACAGTGCAACGTCAGTCGCTACGCCTTCGAAGGCGGCACCTTTCAGTTCCAGCTTGTCATTCTTCTTCGCGAACTCTTTCAGGATGCGCGCGCCGGCACCCGGGTGTTCGTTGGAGAAGGCAATAATGCTGGGACCGACGAATTTCTCAAGGAGACATTCGAATTCGGTACCGGCCAGAGCGCGACGCGCCAGAGTATTGCGGACGACTTTTAACCAAACGCCGTTCTCGCGAGCCTCTTTGCGCAGGGCTGTCATGTCATTCACGGTTACGCCACGGGAATCCGCAACCACCGCAGACAGAGCACCCTCAGCAGCCTGCTGGACTTCCGCGACAATCGCTTTCTTGTCTACGAGTCCAATAGCCATAGTGTCACTCCTGGATTTGAAAAAAGATCGGGACATCATGAACCCGATCCGTTCCGGTGCTTAAAGCTCAAATCCAGTAAAAAATACTGGTTTGGGCACACCGTCTGCGTAGGCTCGCTCTCGTCAATGACCAGCCTGGCCTGAGAGCGGATTAAGCAGCGGGCATTTAAACCTCAAACACCCGCTACACCTACGGTCTTTGACGGCCCGCCGCCCTGCCAAAGCAGTGCGGCGAACCCCAAAGTTCTTTTTACTGAACGCCAATAACCTTCCTAGAAAGTTATTTAACGTCCAGAGAAGCCTGGTCGATGGTCAGACCCGGGCCCATAGTGGTGCTCAGGGTGATCTTTTTCAGATACACACCTTTTGCAGAAGCCGGCTTGACCTTCTTCAGGTCAGCAACCAGTGCTTCCAGGTTTTCTTTCAGAGCATTCACGTCGAAAGAAACCTTGCCGATACCACCGTGGATGATACCGCCCTTGTCAGCGCGGAAACGCACCTGACCAGCTTTGGCATTCTTAACCGCAGTCACAACGTCTGGAGTTACGGTGCCGGTTTTCGGGTTCGGCATCAGGCCGCGCGGACCGAGGATCTGGCCCAGCTGGCCGACAACGCGCATCGCGTCCGGAGAGGCGATAACCACGTCGAAATCCATCTTGCCAGCTTTCACTTCAGCAGCCAGCTCGTCCATACCTACCAGCTCAGCGCCCGCTTCTTTCGCAGCTTCCGCGTTGGCGCCCTGGGTAAATACCGCGACACGTACGTCTTTACCGTTGCCGTGGGGCAGAGTGGTTGCTCCGCGAACAGCCTGGTCAGATTTACGCGGGTCGATACCCAGATTGATAGCTGCGTCGACAGTCTCGGCGAACTTGACGTTGGAGATCTCTTTCAGCAGGGCTACGGCTTCATCGATACCGTAAGCTTTGCCCGCTTCCAGTTTTTCAGCGATAGCGCGCTGACGCTTGGTCAATTTGGCCACTTACAGACCCTCCACTTCGATACCGGCACTGCGTGCGGAACCAGCGATGGTGCGCACAGCTGCTTCCAGGTCGGATGCAGTCAGGTCTGCCTTTTTGATTTCCACGATCTCTTCGATCTGAGCGCGGGTTACTTTACCGACTTTCTCAGTGTTCGGACGACCGGAACCGCTCTTGATCTTGGCAGCCTTGCGCAGCAGAACCGCGGCGGGCGGAGACTTCATGATGAAGGTGAAGGAGCGATCGCTGTATACAGAGATCACAACCGGTACCGGCAGGCCCGGCTCCATACCCTGAGTCTGTGCGTTGAACGCCTTACAGAACTCCATGATATTCACACCGTGCTGACCCAGTGCAGGGCCGACGGGCGGGCTCGGGTTGGCCTGACCGGCCTTAACTTGCAGCTTGATGTAAGCTTCTACTTTCTTAGCCATTACAGCTTCCTCTTTAACTGGGTGCTAACGCCTGCGCTGTACACTCATACAAACGTGCAGCGCTCAGCTCCCCTGTTTGCCCTGTAGCCGAACCCCGCGAAGGGATACTTGGTTTCCAGGGACGCGAAAGCCCCCTTCCGCAAACCGCGAAAGAGGGCCGAATCCTTTCAGCTCGAAATCAGCTCTTTTCTACCTGACTGAATTCCAGCTCTACCGGAGTGGAGCGACCGAAGATCAACACTGCCACCCGCAGGCGACTCTTCTCGTAGTTGACTTCTTCGACCACACCATTGAAATCATTAAACGGACCGTCGATAACACGTACCATCTCGCCCGGCTCAAACAGAGTCTTGGGCTTGGGCTTATCGACAGAGTCATCGATGCGATTCAGGATCGCCTGAGCTTCGCGATCGGTAATCGGCGCCGGTTTGTCCGCCTTACCACCGATAAAGCCCAGCACGCGCGGTGTCTCTTTCACCAGGTGCCAGGTATCGTCATTCAGCTCCATCTCCACCAGCACATAGCCGGGGAAAAACTTGCGCTCACTCTTGCGCTTCTGGCCGGCACGCATCTCCACCACCTCTTCCGTGGGGACAAGCACTTCACCAAACAGGTGATCCATTTCGTGCAGCTCAATGCGCTCCTTCAGAGAAGTCTTTACACGCTTCTCATAACCGGAGTAAGCCTGAACCACGTACCAATGCTTTGCCATGGATTAACCTTTAGCCAATAATCTTGGAAGCGGCCCAGCCGAGACCGGAATCCAGCGCCCACAGAATGACCGCCATCAACAGTACAAACACCACCACAATCAAGGTGGTCTGAGTAGCTTCCTGACGGCTCGGCCATACTACCCGGCGCACCTCATTCTGAGCTTCCCGCAACAGATTCCAGAAGGCATTACCCTTCTCGGTTTGCACTGCAACAAACGCTGCCATCAGGCAAAGCGCAACAATTGCCAGCACACGATACAACAGGGGAATTTCGGCGTAGTAGGAATTGCCTGCTACGGCACCGCCGACGAGCAGCGCAACCAGCAGCCACTTCAGGCCGTCAAGACGAAAGGTTTTCGCCTCTACTTTAGCATTCATACATTGAAGCCTTTAGCGCGCCTGGATACCGCAAGGCGCCTTAATTGCCAACGACCGCAAAGAGCGACAGCAGTACAGGATAGCCCAACTGCAGGCCCCTTGCGGGCATCTTGAAGTTGGCAGGCCAGGAGGGACTCGAACCCCCAACACCCGGTTTTGGAGACCGGTGCTCTACCAATTGAACTACTGGCCTGGAACACTTCCGAAAGTAATCTGCGCCACTTCCGGAAAAAATGAGGGGCGGATCATACCACCCACCCCAGCATTTGCAAGCGCGACCTTCCGTTCAAATGAAGATCGCACTCGATACATCGATTACTCGACGATCTTGGCTACCACGCCAGCACCAACGGTACGGCCACCTTCGCGAATCGCGAAGCGCAGACCTTCTTCCATCGCGATCGGCGCGATCAGGGTAACAACCATCTGTACGTTGTCGCCCGGCATTACCATCTCGGTACCTTCCGGCAGTTCACACGCACCCGTTACGTCGGTGGTACGGAAGTAGAACTGAGGACGGTAGCCTTTGAAGAACGGGGTGTGACGACCACCTTCGTCCTTGGACAGTACGTACACTTCCGCTTCGAACTTGGTGTGCGGAGTGATGGAACCCGGCTTGGCCAGTACCTGACCACGCTCTACTTCGTCACGCTTGGTGCCGCGCAGCAGGGCGCCGATGTTCTCACCAGCACGGCCTTCGTCCAGCAGCTTGCGGAACATTTCCACACCGGTACAGGTGGTGGTGGTGGTTTCTTTGATACCAACGATCTGGATTTCGTCACCAGTCTTGACGATACCACGCTCTACACGGCCGGTTACTACGGTACCGCGACCAGAGATGGAGAATACGTCTTCGATCGGCATCAGGAACGGCTTGTCGATAGCGCGCTCCGGCTCAGGAATGTAAGAATCCAGAGTCTCAACCAGCTTCTTAACAGCAGTGGTACCCAGCTCGTTGTCGTCTTCGCCGTTCAGCGCCATCAGAGCAGAACCAACGATGATCGGGGTGTCGTCACCCGGGAACTCGTACTGGTCCAGAAGTTCGCGAACTTCCATTTCTACCAGTTCCAGCAGCTCTTCGTCGTCAACCATGTCGGCTTTGTTCAGGAATACCACGATGTACGGTACACCTACCTGACGGGACAGCAGGATGTGCTCACGAGTCTGCGGCATGGGGCCGTCTGCTGCGGAACATACCAGGATAGCGCCGTCCATCTGGGCAGCACCGGTGATCATGTTCTTAACGTAGTCGGCGTGTCCCGGGCAGTCTACGTGCGCGTAGTGGCGAGTCGGGGACTCGTACTCTACGTGAGAGGTAGAGATGGTGATACCGCGCTCACGCTCTTCCGGTGCATTGTCGATACCGTCAAAGGCAACAGCGGAGCCGCCCCATACTTCCGCACATACGCGAGTCAGCGCAGCGGTCAGGGTGGTTTTACCGTGGTCAACGTGACCGATGGTGCCCACGTTTACGTGGGGCTTGGAACGTTCAAACTTTTCTTTTGCCATTGCAGGCCTCCCAATATAAGCGTGAGCCGAACTAGCGACTTTACGTAAGAACGGCTCCCGCACACTCACAAACAAGAGGCGGCTCGGGAGCCATCGTACCCAGGCCCGCCTAACGGCAAAAAAGCCAGATACAAATAGCCGCGGAGACACAGGTCACCGCGGCCACGAAAAATGGAGCTCATGGGCGGATTTGAACCGCCGACCTCACCCTTACCAAGGGTGTGCTCTACCCCTGAGCTACATGAGCTTACTCCGACATCGATAGCGAACTACCGACTGCAAGCGGGGCTGCCTGCATATGCACTCTTGCGAGTGACTTAACAATCAAACCTAACCGACCAGGCTCCGCACAAAAAATGGAGCGGGCAGCGGGAATCGAACCCGCATCATCAGCTTGGAAGGCTGAGGTTCTACCATTGAACTATGCCCGCGCAATCGCGTGCGTTACCTCCAAGCAGAAGACCAAACAACCTCTTCTACTTTCGATGCCAGCACACCGGCATCTGAATAATGGTGCAGGGGGGTGGATTCGAACCACCGAAGCTTGCGCGTCAGATTTACAGTCTGATCCCTTTGGCCACTCGGGAACCCCTGCCCGATTGCGGTGCGTATTCTCTACAGCAAACCGCTGACTGTCAACAATTTTTCTTTCAAATTCACACACTTAGCAGATTTTCTTGACCAAGCAGTGAAGCGAGAAAGAAATGGAGCTGGCGAGAGGAGTCGAACCCCCGACCGGCTGATTACAAGTCAGCTGCTCTACCAACTGAGCTACGCCAGCACCTCCAGAAACTTTTTCAGCTCCCGCCACTTCCGGGTTGTTAACACCCCCTGAAGTGGAGGCGGGATTCTAGGGGAAGAGAACTCGACAAGCAACAGCCTATTGTCGTTTTTCTTCACCTCCATACTGGATTTCGGATTTTACGGATTTTCCGTTGCGCGAATTTCGCTGCACAGGTTCTGGCGGCGACCAATATCCGGGTAATCCAACTGTAATTGCTGCCAGAATGCGTCGGCAATCTGGCGCTCACCACCACCCTCCACAACGACCCAACGTTCTAGATACGTCTGCGGCTCCTCGCGATACTCAGCGGCAAAGCCGCGCTGCTGGAGATCCGCAGTCATCGCCTTGGCCCGGTCCATTTCAGAAAAGATGCCGAAAGAGATTCCATTTTCCAGCGAGCCCTTGGGAATCACGTAACTGTCGACGCCCGCAGCCTGCAACTCACGCAATTTCCTGAACGCCTCCTGGGAGGAGTTCAACGGAGCCAGGTACACCCAGTAGCGCATCTGTCCCTGCATTTCGATTTCCCGCAAGGCAGCTTCGACATCCAGCGCCTGCAGACGCTGGGCGACATCCTCCCCCTGATATCCCTCAGCAAACGGACCGACCATCGTGCACAGACCACCGGCCGGGCGTTTATCCTCCGCGCCATCACCCGGCTTCTCCTCCACAACCGGGGCTTCCCCGCTCCTCCCACGGCTATTTTTGGCTTTCGCGGGGGCCAACTGTCCTGGCCCAGCTTCACCGACGAGAGTGATACCAGGCACCCTGTCGTCATCGATTGCCGGCGCAGAGACCACCGCGGGATTGCGCCCGGAAGTCAGAAACCATCCAAGCAGGGCGAGATTGGCCACCACCAGGAAAAGAAAGATCCAACGCATAAGGTTCAATACCTTCCTCTTTCAGCCGCATTTATTTCAGCCGCACAAAATATTTTCAGGGATTGGTGAATGCCAACCCCTCCATGACCAGATCTTCGACTAACTGGCTCGGACGGTCACACAGGGATGCCATCAGCGCGCCATCGCCGCCGGTCATCCACAACCTCGGTGTGGGCAACCCGGTGAGCACACATTGGTGTGCGAGATAGTCGTAAGCGCGCTCGATGGCACCGAGTACCATCATCGGCAACCCCCGATTGACCGCATCCGCGGTGTTTTCACCGGGCGCCAGCGACATCCGCTCAGCGAATGCAGACTCGACCTTCACTGCATCGGTATCGCTGTAGAGCGCGCGGCGCATCAACCCCAACCCCGGAACGATGTAACCGCCCAGATGCCGGCCGTCGCCGCCGAGCAGATCCAGAGTCACGGCACTGCCGCAGTCCACCACCAATGCCGGACCAGGATCGCGATGGTGGACGGCGACAACGGCCAGCCAGCGATCCACCCCGAGTCGATGTACCTCCTCGTAGGCGCAGTGTACGCCGGCACACTCGGCGGTTACCCGTGCAAACTCCACATCTGCACACAGTTGCTGACGCAAACAGGTGGAAATCTTCCGCTCCACCTCACTGCCCGCCACATTGGCCACCCGCACTCTCGGCTGCGGATGAAGAAACCAGGCCGCGGGCAAGACATCTCTTTCCCACCAGGGTCCACGGGCGAGGGCCCCGCGCTCGACGACAGAAAACCCTCCCGAGCGATCCTTTGAAGGCGCCAGCAAGCGCCATTTACAGCGGGTGTTGCCCTGGTCCAGTTCTAGAATTGCCGGCATATCCCGCTCCACGTCACTGACCATCGCTGCCTGCCGGACGCAGAGATACCTCGCCGCCATGGAAACTGCGGCGCTCGCCATCGACGTCCAGCAGCAGTGCGCCGCTGCGATCTACACCGCGACCAATACCACACCAGCGCTGCTGTCCCGAGTGAACACACACCTCGGCGCCGGCAAACTGGTCCAGCGCCAACCAGGACTCCCGCCAGTCGGCAAATCCGCCCCCGGGGTAGGCCGCCAACAGCGGCAGCAACTCGTCCAGCATCGCCGCCACCAGCGCATTGCGGGAAATACCCGGGCGCACGGCGGCAAGATCAATCCACGGTTGATCAATGGCGTCCGCAGCGGCCGCCGGCAGGCGCATATTCAGGCCGATACCAATGACCACAGCGCAGCGGTCTGTCAAGTCACCACTCAATTCCAGCAGCACACCTGCCAGCTTGCGCCCGCGACACCAGACATCATTGGGCCACTTCAGGCGCACATCGGGGACTTCGAAGCGCGCCAACGCACGCGCTACAGCCACCCCCACCGCGAGGCTGAGCCCCTCGAGCAGCTGGACACCGCCACTGAAGCGCCAGCCGATGGAAATACTGATACCAGAAGCGAAAGGGCTCGCCCAGCTGCGGCCGCGACGACCGCGCCCGGCAGTCTGCTGTTCCGCCAGGACCACCAGACCATGCCCACCACCGTCCTCGAGGTTGGAAAGAACGCGGGCATTGGTGGAATCCAGCTGATCGAATATCTGCAGGTCCGCCATCAGACCCGATGCCTCGCCGCCCAATTGCCGGGTAATTTCGCCGGATTCCAAAAGATCGAGTCCACCCCTGAGCCGATAGCCGCGTCCTTTTACGGATTCAACTTCCAACCCCAGGGGTTCCAGCTTGTGCAATTGTTTCCATACCGCTGCGCGACTGACCCCGAGCAGCTCGCCGAGCGTCTCCCCTGAATGCACTTCGCCATCAGCCAGCAGCAGCAACAGCGGCCGTAACGCTTCCACAGCGACAGCAGCTGCCGCTGCGGGGACTTGTTCGTAGGATTTGCGCGTGGCCAAGTTAAGCGAACTCCGAGTAAACGATTCTGCAAGAGGTCAAAGGTAGCGCCGGCTGTAACGGCGCCCGAGTGAAGTGAGAATTTCATAGCCGATGGTGCCGGCGGCGGCACCCATATCGTCCACCGTCACCGAATCACCCAGCAACTCGATCACCTCCAGGCGCGCGCGCTGGGCCTCGCTGAGCGCGGAAATATCAAACACCGTCGTATCCATGGAGACACGCCCCATCATCGGCACCACAACCCGCTCATCGCCGGCCAGTGCCACACCGCAACCGCGGCCGCTCTGGGCGCGCAGTATACCGTCCGCATAGCCCCCTCTCACCACCGCCAGCCAGCTACCCGCCGCGGCGAATTGCGTCGCGCCGTAACCGACTGCGCTGTCATGGGAAACCCGGCGCAATTGCAGTACCGGCAGCCGCAGGCTCACCACAGGCCGCATCGGGTTGGGCTCGCTGGGGGTCGGGTTCACTCCGTAGAGTGCGCACCCTGGACGTACCAGGTCAAAATGATAGGCTTCACCAAGACAGATAGCGGATGAATTGGCAAAACTAGCCGGTAACTGCGGACATATCCGGCGCAACTGGGCCAGTGCACCAGTAAATGTGGCGAGCTGGGCATCATTCTGTGCATGTCCATTTTCATCGGCACAGGCCAGGTGACTGAGCACCAGTTGCAGGTTCGCTCGCTGTAGCAACGCTGGTTGCGCCAGCAATTCCGCGAGCTCCTCTGTCCCCATCCCCAGGCGCGTCATTCCCGAGTCCAGCTTGAGTGCCGAGGGGGCAGCCAGACCGCCGCCGTCGAGTTCCCCGGTGGCTTCAATCCACCGCTGCACCTGCGCGGGAGTCACCAGAACGGGAATCAAGCCCGCTTCGGCACAGGCGCGCTCACAGCCCCTGCGCACCCCGGTAAGCAGGAAAATACGCACGTCTTCCGGCAAGAGGGCGCGCAGCTGCTCACCCTCTTGCCGGGTCGCGGCAAAAAAAGTCCGGCAACCGACCCGGTACAGAACCGGCGCCACCTTGGCAGCACCGAGGCCATAGGCATCGGCCTTCACCACTGCGCCGCACTCGCTGCCATTTTTCAGGCGCGCGCGCATACGCGTGTAATTCTCAGCAATGGCACCCAGATCAATGGTGAGCAGCCCTTCGCCCTCGTAATCCGACATTGTCAAAATCTACTCGCTTATTCCTGCCGCTTATCCGGCGGACAACAAACTTTCCCGGCGCAGCGCGCGCGCACCGGTTACTACCGCCGCAACCACCAGCACCAGGGTGATGGCAGACCCGGCCAGTGCCCACAGAGGTGACACCGAATCACCGATCAACAGTGCCTTGAGCCACTGCTGATGACCGACCAGGGGCAACAATTGCCAGCTTCCTGTGAGACTGACCTGCGCCATGTCCAGTGCCATTAACAGAAGCAGCGGCGCTATCTGGAAAATACTCAGTTGGGTTTGCGCATCCTTGAATGACCTGGAGCGCAGTGCCAGCAATATCTGCAGCACCGCCACCAGCAATGCCAGTGGCAACAACAGCAATCCCATACTCAACACACCGACCGGAGTAGTGTCCTGCTTGATGCCGAGCTCTGCCAGCGGCATGGTGGGCATCAACAGTACCAGTGCGCCGATCGCCAGCACGGATCCGATCCAGCCGAGGCTCGCCACCGCAAACATTTTGGCGGTAATAATCTGCCATGGCGGCAGTGGCTGCAGCAGCAGGGTTTCCATGCTCAGGCGCTCGCGCTCGCCCGCGGAAGTATCCACGGATGTAGCCAGGCTGGCCACGAATAGCGTCAACACCAGCAGCCCTGGCACCATCGCCAGTAACAAGGCGCCGCGGCTCGAAGGAGTGCTCACATCTCGCACTTCCAGCTGCCAGGGTGCCAGCAACCCCGCTCCCACGCCCCGTGCGACCAGGCGCTGTGTCACCACCATCTGCTGCAGCGCGGCAAGCCGTTCCTGCACCTGGCGCTGAGCGCGACCGGCCTCTCTGCTCGAACTATCCAGATACAGGTACAGCTGCGGTGCACGGAATTCCTGATAGCGCTCGACAAAGCCCTCGCTGACGGACAGCACCAGGTGATAGCCCTGCGCCAGCAACTCGCGGGGCTCCCCCGCTTCCAGGCGCTCTACTTCCAGGCCCGGCCCACGCAGTCGTTCCAGCAGCAGCGGCGCGCGCTCCCCGCCGAGAATCGCAACCCTGGAGGTTTCTTCGATCTGCTTCTTGATCATGAAGGTTGCACCGCCGGCCATCATCACTGGAAACAGCAGCGCAAAGCTCACCGCCATAATCAGCGCGCGACGGTCGCGCCAGGCTTCCAGGAATTCTTTGCGCAACAGCGGCACAATCAGTCCCAGCTCGGCGATCCACCGGCCTTTTTCCCTGACACGACTCATGCTGGCACCCCCTGTGGCTGCACGGGACTCTGGCCATACGCCAGCGCAACAAAACTGTCTTCGAGAGTGTCACACCCGCTCTGCTGCGCCAGCTCCGCGGGAGTACCACGTCCGACAATGCGACCGGCAGACATCACCAGAATGGCGTCTGACAGTTCCGCCACCTCCGGCATGACATGACTGGAAAACACGATAGCGGTTCCGGCGGCTCGCAGACGCAGCAGGGTTTTGCGCAACAGGCGCACGGCCAGCACATCCAGCCCCCGGGTGGGCTCATCCAGAATCAGGTGTTGGGGACGATGCACCAGAGCCCGGGCGAGGGATACCTTCATCCGTTCGCCCTGGGAAAAACCTGCCACACGGCGCTGCCACAGGGACTCCAGTTCCAGCTCGGCACACACGGCCTCCAGCGCCGTGTTCAGTTCCGCCCCTACAAGCCCCTGCATCTGCGCAAAGATTTTCAAATATTCAGCCACGGTCAGGCGTTCATACAGCCCCTCGCGGTCTCCCACCACGCCCAGTTGTCGCCGCGCACCCCGAGGATCCCGGGCCGGGTCGACACCGCCCACCAACACGCGCCCGGATTCCGCCCGCAGCAGCCCGCAGACGATGCGCAGACAACTGGTTTTACCCGCGCCGTTGGCACCGAGCAGTGCGGTGATGCGACCGTCCGGAACGTCAAAACTCAGATCCTGCAATACCGGCTTGCCGGCAAAGGATTTACGAATATTTTCCACACGAATCACTGGGCAGCATCTCCTTTGTCGGCCAGCTGTTTCCCGGCGCTGTCTTTATCAGCCACTTGATGCTCCCCATCAGGATGATCACCGCCTTGCGCCATCAATGTCGGCACCGCCAGCGCCGGCCCGTAGGCCGCCGCCATAAACGGCGGCCGGCGTATCTCCGCCACGCAACCGGCGTCGAGCGGCTGCTCCGGTGTATCGAGGAAATCCCTGATCAGGTCCGGAATACAGCCGCGGGGCGTATTGATATGTCCACCGCCGTTTACGATCAGATGCTGGCGATTTTGCAGGTAGCCCAACGCCTGTTCCGCATACTGTGGCGGGGTTATGGGATCGGCACTGCCACTGATCAACAGCACCGGATGCGCGCGGGGTTCGCTGCGAGCGTATGGCCGCGGCGGCACCGACCAGGACGCGCACCCCTGTACAAACACGCGGATAAAGCCGTCGCCGAGAAAGGTATTCGCACCATCGGCCGCAATCTCCTGCGGGGTAATCCGGTTCAACTCTTCGGCACAGGCAACAGAAAAGGTCAGGCCCATCGCCATGCTGCCTTCCATCTGCGCAAACAGCCCGACAATCCCCGCCAGCGGCGAAAGGTTGCCGCTGCTGGCCTGGTGAATGGCAAAGGGCAGCTGTGCCGCCGCCGCGGGGTCATACAGGGCCGCGCGTACGGCATTGGCCAGCATCCAGGCCTCAACCGGCTGCTCTACTCGCCGGCCGGTGAACGGATCGGGAAAATTGCTCGCCTGAATATCACTCCAGCTGGCCAGCAACCGGTCCATATCACCGCGCCAGTCCCCAAAACCGGCGCAAACGGCATCCGCTGCACAGTCGCGCTGCAATTGCTGCAATGCGGCCTCGGCTTTCTGCGCGGAGAGAAACACCTTGCTCTCGATCGGCGCCACCCCGTCCAGCACCAGACTCTGCAGGGATTCCGGGTGCCACTGCTGATACAGCAGCGCGGTGCGGGTTCCCCAGGAACCGCCCCACAGGGAAATTTTTTCGTGCCCCAGAGCCACCCTCACCTGCTCCAGATCATTGACCGCCTGGCGGCTGTTGAGGGTCTGGGGACGTTCAGGATTCTGCGCGTAGCAGTTCGCCAGCAATTGTGAAAACTCTGACGGGTCAGAGGGAGGCTCGGCTTTGATGCCGCAGTCGAACACATCGGAGCGACCGGCCCCTCGGCGGTCCACCAAAACGATATCCCGCTCGCGATTGATTTTCTGCAACGGGTGCAGCAATCGCGCGAGATCGCTGGCTGCCTGCCCCGGACCACCGGCCAGCAGGTACAGCGGCTCTTTCTCGCTTCCGGCAAGCGCCGGCGCCACCAGTACCGAAAGCGCGATTTTTTCGTGCTCCGGCCCATCGGCGACGTCGACCTGATGACAGTTCAGGGCGTTAGGCCAGCCATCGATAAAACAGGGTTCAGCAAGCGGCAGCTGCCGCGCCGGTTCAGCCTGCACAAGTTGCGCCCCACTCCCCAATACCGCAAGCAGAGCGAGTAAATGTATCCTTACGTTCACACTTTCTCCCGAAGATTCGCCATAAGCTTACGCAGTCTACCGAAGTTTCCCCGCCACCGCTGCCGACGAATTCCACATAGCCATAGCGCCCCATCACGCACAGTGATAAGGTTTGCGGTCCGTTGGTTCCGCACAATTTCCAGACTTCCGATCAATGATCTTTTCAGATAGAGAAAAACAACTAATACGGGCGGCTTTTGCCTGGGGGCAAATCACCCAGAAAGAAGGCTACACCCTGTCTGACCTGGAAATCGAAAAATCGGTTCTCTTCCGCCGCCTGCTGGCCGGCCGGCCGCCCCTGGCATTTCCACCCCCCTTGCGTCACGGCTTCCCCTGGTACGAAGCCATCGAAGGTCGCAGCGAACATGTGGTCAACGCCTCCGAAGCATCCCCCGAGCACAGCATCATTGCCCCCGGCAGCAAGCCGGGGGATACCTGTATCCTGATTGACGGAGCCTTCTGGCGTGTTGCCGAGACAATCCGCGAGCGCGAGGAATATCTGGTGGAATGGGGCGAGTATCCGCTGCAGTGGCGACTGGAGAAGCACTGGGAAGTGAATTACGAGATGACCCAGCAGCTGCACAATTTCCGCAAACATAACCCGGATGCCAACGTAAACCTGGCGAGCCGCAGCGGCCAGCGTGAGTACAGCGAGTTTCGCGTGGATGACGACCAGACGGTGTGGTTGTCCGAGTGGCACCTGACCCGCATCGGTCTGTCGGGCTGGGTGTGGGTAGGCCACACCGTAGAGGCCGAGCCCTCGACACACGAACTGACCCCTCTGTGTCAGGACCAGCAGGGCCCGCTGGTATTGGGGGTTTCCGGCACAGAGCGCGGCCCCGGCTGGCTGCGCATCGAGCAGGTGGGCAGCGATGCCCGCTTTATCAAGCTGGGAGATGAGCTGGAGTACAAGGCTCTGATTGCGTCAGCGGTCACTGAATTCGAGCGCCTGATACACAGTATCGCCGGCAGCGAACTCGAAGTGATGGACCGCCAGGACCACGAACTACTGCGCTGCTACCGCGTGCCCATGCACCTTGCCCCTCTCGAGCAGATCGATCTTGGGGAAGTGAATTACGATCTGGTGCCTGAGAACGCTTACGCTGTGTAACACCTGGGGGATGCGTTTATAGCTATGTATATAGCTTTGTCGCACTTTCAGCGGCAGTGCTTCGGCACCACCGCACCGCCTTACGCCCCCCTTAAAAGAAATTACCACCAGAACCGGAACTCAATCCACATCCCTGCCGCGCCCCGCACGCAACAATTCAAACCAGTCTTCCCGATCCAGTTCCAATTCCACAGCCTCAAGACAAGCAACCAGACGTTCCGGATTACCACTTCCCAATACCGGTACCATCTGCGCCGGGTGTTTCAGTAACCACGCCAACGCCAACTGCATAGCACCCATTTCAGGTCTCAAACCCCGTGCCTCGCAAAGCTGCCGCAAACAATTCCGCACCCGCGACGAGTCCATATCCTCGCCGGCAAACAACCGGCCACCGGCAAATGGCGACCACGCCATGGGAATAATTCGGTGCTGCTGGCAGTGATCCAGCTGACCGTCAAACATCGGCTGCGAGTGCAACAGGGAAACTTCTATCTGATTCGCCACCAACGGCAACGACAGTCGCGACTGCAACAGATCCACCTGTTGCGGCAGGAAATTGGAAACCCCCAAGTGTTTTACCTTGCCCTCAGCCACCAGTTGCTCCAGTACTGCCGCCAGTGTGCCCGCATCCATCAATGGATCCGGCCGGTGCAGCAACAGCAGATCCATCTGCTCCACCCCCATATCCCGCAAACTGGTTTCCACCGCCTTGCGCACGTGCTCCGCGCTGGTGTCGTAGTGATTGATGCGCGCACCAGACACCGCACCGGCGAGGCGAATACTGCACTTGCTCACGATTTCCATACGCGCCCGCAGTTCCGGTTTCAGCTTCAACGCCTCGCCAAAGAACTGCTCACAGCGGTAATCCCCGTAAATATCCGCAAGGTCAAATGTAGTGACGCCGAGATCCAGCATCTGCTCGAACAGAGCAATGCGCTCGCGGGGAGAGTAATTCCAGTCAGTCAGGCGCCAGAGACCAAAGGCGATGCGGGAAAATGAAAACTCGCGAACAAGTGTGGAGGAAACGCGTTGCATAAAAAAATCCGCCGGATCAAAGGATACCGGCGGATTCTCGCATAAATTTCCCGGAGACAAACCCGCCCCCGGGGGGGCAGGACCAGGCCAGGAATCTATTTCAGCTGCAGGGTATCGGCAATATCTGCCCAGGACACCAGCTTGAAGTTCTGGGTTTCGCTCGGCATGCGATTGCGACCGTCCTGCACCACCAGCAGACCCCGCGGGTACTGACTACCGAAGGAAGCGCTGGAGACTTCCAGGCCATCGGTTTCCGAGCTGCCATCCAGATTCTTGTCCAGGTTGATATCCACCCGGAAGTGGCCAACAAACTGGCTGCCGTCGCGGCTGAACAGCGCATAACTGTTATTGCCCTGACTGGAGACCACCAGATAGCTGTTTTCACCAGCGTCCTCATTATTAATGTAGAGGCCCATGCCCTCCACATCCGCGGCCAGGCGCTCGCCATCCACCGGCGCTATCAACTGCGGCCGGGCTTCACCCGCCAGAAAGGCCGCGATATCCAGGCGCCAGATGCCACCATCTTCTTCACCGAAGAACAGCATCTGTTTCTCGTCGTCCACCACACAACCTTCCACCTGGCTCTGCACCGCCAGCTGCGCGACCGGTTGCAGGCGCCAGTCCACGTTGCCCTCACCGGGGAGTATCTGCAGCAGATGCACCGCGCCATCCTTGTCGGACACCCAGGTCATCAGGTCCGCACCGCGGCGGTACACACACAGGCCATAGGGGTCGCCCATGTCCAGGTTGCGCAGCCCCAGGTCCTCGACCTTGCCATCCGCGGTAATACCGAACAGGCTGACACCGGGATCGGTGCGGTTGCTGGCGGCAGCAATCGCGACATATTTACCGTGTTTCATCGGGCGCAGGTCGACATTGTTCACACGTCCAACCGGAAAGTGCTCCAACAGTTTGCCGTTCAGGTTGTAAACACTGAGACCGCTTTTCTTGTCGGTGCCAAGAATCAGGCTGGCAGACGGATTGACCGGATTGACCCAGATCGCCGGATCATCGGCGGCGTCACCCCCGGACTGTACCGGTGCCGTCTGGGCGCTGGCGCGCACTCGCGGGATTTCCACCGCGCCGCGGAAGGCCTGCATTTCTGCCGCAGGCTCGGGCAGGGTTACGGCAAATTGCTGCACGCGATCGCTCTCTTCTTCGAGCGCCAGCAGGGAGCCCTGCTGTACCGCCGCAGACACCGGCTCCATATCCGCCAGGGTTTCAACAAAATGCGGCTGACCGGGATTGTTGATACTGAATGCCAGCACCCGATCGCCAGAAGTCAGCCACAGATTGCCACTGCTGCTGTCCAGCCACAGGCCGCCGAATTCGTTGGCGCCAAGCGCTGCGGAAGTAGCAAAAACCTGGCGGTCTTCATCCATTTCCGCATCGACATTGAGACTCCAGATCCCCAGAGGCGGCTGCGCCACCAGCAGCTTGCCGCTGTGATCGTCCACCGCACAGGAAGAAACCTGCTCGCCGAAATACAGCGGGCGCACGCCGGTAAATTCCCAGGCCTGCTCGCGGGGGTGCACCACGTACTCGTGGCCGAGGCCGTTTTCATCGATTGAGAACAGGTGCGTGCGCTCTGCCTGGCGGGAGAAGCACATGGCGACCTGCGGTGCACTGGTAGCCATGGCGCCGAGATAGCGGATACGCGGGCTGCCCTGCTCCATATCCAGCAGGCGCAATTGCAGCTGACCACTATCTTCGTCATACACAGCCACCAGCCAGCGGTCCTGCTCCAGCTGCTGCAAGGCAAAGCGTTCGACCTTGCCGCCATCCAGCGCCAGTTTTTCCTCACCCGCGGCGTTTACCAGTACCAGGCCGCGCTTTTCGCTGGCCAGCAACAGGTAATCGGTACCGCCCAGCACCAGCGGTGCCAGCTGGCTGGAAATCACATTGCTGAGATCCAGTGCACTCTGAGGAGTCAGGGGTTTGTGCGTCGCTGCGGACTTGTCGATCTGTGGGCCACAGCCACCGAGCGCACCGGCCAGAACCAGCGCAATCGCGGGAAAAATTAATGTTTTACGCGTCATAGTACTCACGCTTTGCAAAGAGTCGATTTGCGGTTTCGACCGCGCCGGGCACCAAAATACGCCCCACCGATGACAAAACCATGTCAAACAGATGACCGCCGAATCCCATGTAAAAAAATAGCAGAAAGCCCGGGCACACCTGCTGCCCGGGCCATCTGCCTGTCAACCCGAAACTCAGAAGCTTGAGTAAGTCAGGCCCAGCACGTAGGAAGTGCCGTACTCCTCATATACACCGTTGTAACCGGAGTTATTGGTGTAGAAGGGCTCATCGGTCAGGTTAACCGCGCTGAAGGACAGCTTCAGGCCGTTGTTGAAGCGGTACTTGGCAGAGAAGTCCACCTGCATATGGTTGTCTTCATACAGGTCGGCGGCTTCGTCTTCCATATTCACTTCCAGCAGGCGTTCGCCTTTGAAGGTGGTGGACAGACGCAGACTCAGGGCATCGCGCTCGTAGCCGACGATGAAGTTACCAACCAGATCCGCTTGTGACGGCAGGCTGATCTTGTCGCTGCGCTCCGCGTCTGCGCCCAGGCCGAGGCTCGCTTCGGAGTCAGTGAAGGTGGCGTTGGCGCGCAGCAGCAGGCCATTGTCAAAGCCCTGGGTCCAGGACAGCTCCGCACCGGTCAGGGTGGCGCTGTCGCCATTGATCGGCAGGTAGATTTCTGCCTCTTCCACCGCCAGAGAGCCTACGTACTGGGACACATCCACAGTACCGGACACATCCGCAGTCACGATGAAGTTATCGATGTTCTTGTGGAATACACCCACAGAGAACATACCCAGCTTGTCGGCGTAGTACTCCACGGAAAAGTCCAGGTTCTGGGCCTCATAGGGATCCAGCGCCGGATTGCCCGCTTCCACTTCCAGCTCGCCTTCGTCGTATTCGATGGCTTCCGGAGACGGATTCAGGTCGCCGAAGGATGGACGCGACAGGGACTCGGTGTAGGCAGCGCGCAGCACGATGTTGTCGGTGTAGTCGTACTTGAAGTTCACACTCGGGAACAGCTTGCTGTACTTGCGATCGAAGTTGACTTCGCTGGCGTAGACATCTTCAGCAATTTCCTCGGCGCCGGGGATGACCTCGGAAGATTCGGCCACACGGTAGCCTTTGGCACTGAAGTCGGTGGTTTCGTAGCGCACACCGTAGACCAGATTGGCGCGACCGAAATCGATGTCGTTCATCAGGTAAAACGCGGAGATATCCTCGTTCATCACGTAGTCACGCGCAGAGCTCAGCGCGGTCTCGGTTTCGTCGACTTCGAAGCTGCTCAGATTCTGGTTGATGAACGCGTTGAGTTTTTCTCTGCTAATGCCCGGGCCGAAGGCGGCGAGGCTGTAATCCACATCGTTCAGAGCAAAGTCCGCGAGCGTGTAATCACCACCGAAATCGCCGTACACGGTGGCATTCAGATCACCGGATTTTTCACGACGGCGCTCGTGCAGACCGAATTTCAGTTCGGACGGGTTACCGGCCACTTCGATATCGCGGCGGATATCGATGCGGAAGCTGATTTCCTCATCTTCGGTGTAGTTGTCTTCGATGACGATTTCATCCAGCTCAAACTGGGAAGCGTCCATGGCCGCGGCGTCGCCGGCAACCAGGGTCGGGATCTCACCGGCGGAGCTATAACCCAGCTCCAGGTCTTTCTGCTCGAAGCCGGTGTCGCGGCGGTGCGGCTCGGCTTCTTCCGCGTGAGAGTAGCCCAGGGAGTATTCGATGCCCCATTCGTCGAGATTGTGTTCACCGCCCACAACCAGTGACAGGATTTCCTGCTCTTCGTAGCGATCCTTCAGAGACTTGTCCAGGGTGGCATCGGACCAGGTCGCGGAATTGGCGCTGATGGTCTGCAGGTCGCCCTTGTCCAGCTTGAATGAGTTACGCTGGCGCTGTTCGGCGTCGGAGAAATCGGAATACAGGGTATGCAGGTAAAGCTGACTGCTGTCGGACACTTTCAGATCGAAGTTGGCGGCCAGGCCAGTGCGCTCACGGGTAATGGTGTAATCGCGCTGTTCGATTTCCGGCGCGCCGACGGCCTCGGTGCCATCTTCCGCTTCCATCATTTCCCATGCGCCGTCGGTTTCAATGTTTTCGGAACCGAACTTGCGCTCCTGGTGGCTGCCGGCGATTGCGACACCCAGCTCGCTGCCACCCAGATCAAAGCGATTGGTGTATTTGCCAGAAATTTTCGGGCTGTTTTCACCCTGTAGATCGTTGTAGCCGTTTTCAATATTGACGCTGTAGGTCTGGCCGTCCTTATCCAGCGCATTGATGCTTTTGATCTCAATGGCGCCACCGATGGAGTCGGCGCTCATATCCGGGGTCAGAGTTTTGAAGACTTCCAGGCTCGCCAGCAGGTCGGACGGAATCACATCCAGTGCCACCGCGCGGCTGTCGGTTTCCGGTGCCGGCAGGCTCATGCCATTGATGGTGGAGGCGTTGAGGTTAGGGTCGATACCGCGCACGCCGACAAATCGGCCTTCACCCTGGTCGCGCGCGATAAATACACCGGCCATACGCTGCAGAGCTTCGGTGACGTTGGCATCCGGCAGTTCGCCGATGGCCTCAGAGGTCTGAACCGCGACCACCTTGTTGGATTCACGCTGGCGCTCGATGTCGCTGCGGGCGTTGGCGGCCTGACCGGTAACCACTATGGTTTCCATCAGTGCGTCCGATTTGACCGCGGCCTCTTCGGCACCGGCATTGATACTGATAATCGCTGCCGCAAGGGGCGCTACCAGTTTGAAAGTGAATGCAGTTTTAGTCATTGCTCCCCGTCCCGTATTTACTGGCGGTTATTTTGATGGGGCGCAGGCTAGTCTTGAGATGTGAAAATTTCGTTACGCTTTTTTTAAATTTGTCATATTGCGCCGCTAATCTTGGCGCAACTTGAATCGGGCACCAGCCCCAGACTCCGAAAACACAGGCGTCCCCCGGTGGTCCCGGCAAAATATTGCAGTCAGGTGAATAATTTATGACAAACGACAACCAGCAACCCACGAGCGCTGCACCGCAGAATCCGGCGCGCCGCACCCTGATCAAAGCGCTGGGCGTAGCCACTGCAGCCACGGCGGGCGGTGGTCTGCTGCCGGGTTGCAGCGCTGAAAAAAAAAATGCCAGCAGGCAGAACCTGGCATTCGCGGAAATTCCCCACCGACTGGATCACCACCACCATCTTCCCGACGGCTATGCCGCGGATCTGCTGATGCGCTGGGGGGATCCGCTGGACGGGTTTGCCGGCAACTTCGACCCGGAAAACCTGGACGCCGGCGAACAGGCCCGTCGCTTCGGCTACAACAACGACTTTATTGCCTTCATGCCCCTCGCCCCGGAGGCCGGCCCCGGTGAGGGGGATAAACACTGCCAGAGTCGCAATAGCGAACGCGGCTTGCTATGCGTCAACCACGAGTACACCCAGCCGCACCTGATGTTCGCCGGCTACAGCGAAGACAGCTCGATCCGCGGCACCAGCCACCCACACATCGCGGTGGAGCAGCAGGCCTGCGGCCACAGTGTGGTGGAAATCGAAAATACCGCGGAAGGCTGGCAGCCGGTATTGGGCAGTCCCTATAACCGTCGCATAACACTTACCACTGCGATGGATATCATCGGCGCTGCCGCCGGGGACCAGCGGTTGCAGACCAGTGAAGATCCGAGCGGCGCCCGGGTTTTCGGCACCGTCGGCAACTGTGCCGGCGGCAAAACACCCTGGGGAACGGTACTGATTGCGGAGGAAGGCTTCGGCGGCGCATTCCAGGGCGATCCGGACAATGTGGCGGACGAGGTGGAGGCGCGCAATCACCACGCCTTTGGTATCTCCCCGCAAAATCGCAACTGGGGCGACTACGACCTGCGCTTCGATATTGCGGTAGAACCCAATGAGCCCAATCGCTTCGGCTGGATGGTGGAATACGATCCCTACGACCCCGGTTCCAGACCGCGCAAGCTGACCGCGCTCGGCCGCTTCGAGCACGAGGGTTTTACCCTGGTAAGCAAACCCGGCCAGCCAATCGTGGCCTACGGCGGTGACGACGATGAGCACCAGTTCGTATATCGCTTTGTGTCTTCGGGCATTTACCACCCTGGCGACAACCGGCACAACCGCGAGTTGCTGACGGAAGGCACGCTGTATGCCGGTCAGTTCCGCGAGGGCGGTGCCGGGATGTGGCTGCCACTGGTGTTCGGTCAGGGGCCGCTGACGGAGGAGAACGGCTTTCGCAATCAGGCGGATGTGCTGATCGACTGCCGGCGTGCGGCAAAACTGATTGGCGCTACACCGATGGACAGGCCGGAGGATGTGGAAACGAATCCGGTGAACGACTGCACTTATGTGATGCTGACAAAGAACAGGAAGCGCGCGGAAGGCGATGAAAATGCGGCGAACCCGCGCGCGCGCAATACCGCGGGGCATGTTCTTGAGATAGTGCCGCCGGGGCGCAGTGGTGAGCGGGATCACGTGAGTGATTCCTTCCGCTGGAATACGTTTTTACTCGGTGGCAATCCCAATGCGGAAAGCCCGGCGGAGCGCGGGGCTTATGGTCAGCAACTGCCGGGCACTATGTCCGAGCACAGCTGGTTTGCCAACCCGGACAATGTAGCGTTCGATCAACACGGCAATATGTGGATTGCCACAGATGGTTGCGAGAGTTTCGGCTTTCACGATGGGCTCTGGGCGATGGCGACCGAGGGCGACCTGCGCGCGGCGCCGAAGCACTTCTTTGGCTGCCCGGAGGGAGCTGAAATCTGCGGCCCGGAATTTACTCCGGATGGCAAAACCCTGTTTGTTTCGGTACAGCACCCGGCGGACACGGATAACTCGACCTTTGATAATCCGCTCCATCGGTGGCCAGACAACGATCCCGCTATGCCACCACGCCCTTCGGTTTTGGCGATTCGTCGCAAGGACGGTGGGGCTGTGGGTAGCTGATGGTTTGGTTTTAGTGGTTGTTTCGCTGGCTCGGTGGCGGCCAAGCACCGCCACTGCACCCGCTTCAAAGCTTCCTAAACTACCAGCTTCGTAAGGACTTGATCCAACGCATGACGGATTCCTTTCTCCAGCACAACAAGGAAATCGCAATTCCGAGATAAATTGCCGGCTCAATCCAGCCACTTTTCACCGACCACCAAAAGTGCCAGCACGCCAGCAATACCGCCACATAAAGCAAGCCATGCAGTTTCTTCCAGTTTTTACCCATTTTCCTGAGCAGTGCCGGTATCGAGGTGATCGCCAGTGCGAACAGGATCAACCAGCAGGTAAATCCCAGCAGAATATACGTACGCCTGACCAGTTCCTCACCAATCAACGACCAGTCGAGCCCGAGATCCAGCGCCAGCCAGGTGCTGAAATGCAGGCTCGCCCAGACAAAGCACCACAACCCGAGAGGCCGGCGCAAACGGTTCAGTTGACCAAAATGCAGTGCTTTCGCCAGCGGCGAAACCACTAGCGTGAGCAGCAGCAAGCGAATGGTGCCCATGCCCAGATAGTGGATCAGTTCCACCACCGGGTCGCCGCCAAGATGTCCGGCGTTAATCGCATAAAAAAGCCACAGTAATGGTAGTAACCCGCCGAGATGCACACCGATCTGCAGCAATACGGCAACGGATTTCTTCGCGATAGCAGCCACTAGTAGAACTTCCGCAGGTCCATATTTTTGTACAGCGACGCCACTTCCTCGCCGTAGCCATTGAACGGCAGGGTTGGTTGGCGTTTTACCGAAAACAGTCCACCGGGACCGATAAAGCGCTCGCTGGCCTGCGACCAGCGCGGGTGGTCGACATCGGGGTTTACGTTGGCATAGAAGCCGTATTCATTGGGGGCGAGTTTGTTCCAGCTGGTGGGGGGCATTTTTTCCACCAGTGTGATTTTGACGATGGACTTGATGCCCTTGAAGCCGTATTTCCACGGAACTACAAGGCGAATCGGCGCACCGTTCTGGGGGGGCAGGGTTTTGCCATAGAGACCGACGGAGAGGATAGTCAGCGGGTGCATGGCTTCGTCCATGCGCAGGCCTTCCACGTAGGGATAGTGCACCCCACCGCCAACATAGCGATTGCGCTGGCCGGGCATCTGCTCCGGGTCATAGACAGTTTCGAAGGCGACGTATTTTGCGCGGCTGGTTGGCTGGAAACGCTGGAGGAATTTGCCCAGCTCAAAACCCACCCAGGGAATCACCATGGACCAGGCTTCAACGCAACGCATGCGGTAGATGCGTTCTTCGAGGCCGATGTCGCTCATCAGCTTCCAGACATCCACCGTGCCCGGCTTTTCCACTTCCCCTTCCACCCGCAGGGTCCAGGGTTCGGTCTTGAACCCCTGGCTGTATTTGGCCGGGTCGGTCTTGCCGGTGCCGAATTCGTAGAAGTTGTTGTGATTGGTCACCTTGTCCACCGGTGTCAGTACCAGATCCGGTGCCGGCCGCTGAGGGCTGAACTGCAGGGGCTTGCGTGGGGTCGCTTCACTAGCGCCACCTTCTACGCCATCGCCAAACAGATCCACGGCACCGGTATTGCCACTCAGCAGCAAGCCACCAATACCCGCGCCCAGGCCCTTGATCACACTGCGACGGGATACATAGGCAGATTCGGAGGTGGTTTGTGCTTCGCGCAACGCGCTCTTGGGGGGTACTTTGATCAACACGTGAAGGCCTCTTTCCTGTCCTGAAACTTTTTCTCGCCACAGTACTTGGTCGTTGCCGGGCGTTTTTTCTTACACTTTATTGCCGCTTGTGCCTCTATGGCAGCATCTCTTCGGGCACTCAGGCAAGCACTAAGAATGGTTCCAGATAGCGCGCCTCACCGTTATATCCGATTGCAATGTAGGACAGTTTTCTTGGTGGCTGCGCAAAGTGCAGACTATCGTTTCCTCAATACAGCCGAGTCCGTCTCACCGGCAGCGGCTGCAATTGGCAATGAAGTGAGGTAGCTCAGATGCTTGAGACGATTATCGTTATTCTGGTTGTGCTCTGGTTACTGGGACTGGTGAGTTCTTACACCATGGGCGGGTTTCTGCACATTTTACTGGTCATTGCGGTGATCCTGCTCATCCTGCGCCTTGTGCGCGGCCGCAGGCCATAATGTTATTTTTGTCAGATCGACACTGCGCTGACTTCATGCTGCTGCGGCAGCGATGATTGCTCAACGGAGGTAAAAAGCGCCGCTATTGCGGCGTTTTTTATGGCTGTACTTTTATGGCTGTACTTTTATGGCTGTACTTTTATGGCTGTATTTTACGCTGGCACCAGGGCTGCGGATCAACTCATAAAAAATTGCTGAATACCCAGCAGCACATTGGTGGTCGCCACCGAGGCCAGGATCAGCCCCATCACCCGGCTGACGATACTGGCACCGGCATTGCCAATCCAGCGGTAAATCCAGTTGGCGGTCAATAACAGCAGCAGCACGATCGCCAGGACCGCGAGCATGGCACTGGCGGTATTCGCCTGGTGAATAGTGTCGAAACGGTGATTATCCGTCAGTACCACCGCGGCCAACATCGCACCCGGTGATGCTATAGAAGGTACGGCTAACGGGAAAATCGCCGTCTCGTGTCCTTCGCGGATGATTTCCACTTCTCGCTCCGGCTTGCCTTCGCCGAAGATCATAGTCAGTGCGAACAGGAACAGCACGATGCCCCCCGCAACCTGAAATGCCGACAGCGGCACACCGATGGCTTCCAGTAAATATTGCCCCAGCAGCAGGAAGAAAAACAGGATGCCAGTGGCAACCAGCACCGCAATAATCGCGATCTTGCGCCGCTGCCAGTCGCTGTGGCGACTGGTCACCGCAATAAACACCGGCAGAGTGCCTACCGGGTCAATCACCGCAAAGAAAAAGACAAAGCTGCTGATCCAATCGTTCAAGTGGTCTCCCGCAGGCCCGTGCTAGTATCGGAAAAATAATGGAGATGATTCCTCAAGAGTCTAGTGCATGACAAACCACTCCCCGACCGCGCGGCGTATCGCCAAAACCATTCTCAATGGCTTTGATGCCTACTTCGCAGATTTCCAGAATATTACCCTGGGAGCCAAGGCGCGCTTCGAGACCGCAGCCTGGCCGGCGGTGCACGAGACCAACAAGGAGCGAATCGATCTTTACAAGGTCAAGGCCAACCAGGTGCTGAAGCTGGTGCACTCGGTGACCAGCAAAGATACCACCCAGCTCGAACTCTGGGGCCAGGCAAAAGCCACTTACAGTCAGTTGATTGCCAATAACAACAACTACGAAATTGCCGAAACCTTTTTCAATTCGGTGTTCTGTAGTCAGTTCCAGCACGCCCATATTCACGACAGTCATATCTTCGTCAAATCCTCCCGCGCCCCAGACGAAAAACCCCTGCGGGATTACAGCATCTACATAAGCTATAACGGCCGCCATGGGCTCAGAGCGATGATTGAGGACATCCTCGCGGACTACGAATTCTCCATTCCCTGGGAGGATCTGGAGCGGGACCTGGAACATATCTGCGATGCCCTGCGGGATGGACCGCTGGCCGGCAAGCTGGAGGATGAAGACGACGAGCAGCGCCTGCGGGTCGACATGCTGGAGTCGGTTTTCTATCGCAACAAGGCCGCCTATCTGGTGGGCCGGCTGATGTTTGCCGGTGAGGTGATTCCACTGATCCTGCCCTGCCTCAACAATGGCCGCGGCAGCGTCTATGTCGATACGGTGATCCACGACAACGACTCCGCCAGTATCATTTTCAGTTTCACCCGCTCGTATTTTATGGTGGATGCGCCCATTCCCTCGCGGTTTGTGCGCTTTCTCTCGACGATCATGCCACTGAAGGAAAAATCGGAGCTGTATAACTCCATCGGTTTCCACAAGCATGGCAAGACCGAGTTCTATCGCCATATTCTGGCGCACATGAAAGTGAGCAATGACAAGTTCATCATCGCCCCCGGGATCAAGGGCATGGTGATGAGCGTATTTACCCTCCCCTCTTATCCGGTGGTGTTCAAAGTCATCAAGGACAAATTCGACAACCCGAAAACGGTGACCGAAGAAATCGTCAAGGAAAAATACAAGTTCGTATCCCGCGCCGATCGTGTGGGACGCATGGCCGACACCCAGGAATACACCAACTTCATTTTCTATCGCAATCGCTTCAGTGAGGAACTGCTAAAAGAACTCCAGACCCTGGCGCCTTCTAAACTGCATGTGGACGACAAATGGATAATTATCAAACACCTGTATGTCGAACGGCGTATGGAACCCCTCAACCTGTATCTCGATGTGGCGGATGAGCCGCAGACCATCGCCGCGATGGAGGAGTACGGCAATGCCATCAAGCAACTGGCGGCGGCGAATATTTTCCCCGGCGATATGCTGCTGAAAAACTTCGGTGTTACCCGTCACGGACGCGTGGTGTTTTACGATTACGACGAGCTGTGTCCGCTGACCGAGTGCAATTTCCGAAAAATTCCCGAGGCCCAGACCGCAGAGCAGGAGCTGGCAGACAGGCCCTGGTACACGGTCGCAGAAGCCGACGTTTTCCCGGAGGAATTCCGGCTGTTCTTCTCCGGCAACCCGGTGGCACGCAAGGCCTTTGAAGATCAGCACAGCGATCTCTACGACTACCGCTACTGGCAGCGACTGCAGGAACGTATTCGCGCCGGCCGTATAGAAAGCACCTTCCCCTATCGCCGCAAGGTGCGCTTCCCGCGCCTGCCGATAAAACGCCTCCGCTGAACCCCCCTCCCATCGCGCCTGTCAGCCGCGACAACCAACCTCTTACTAGCGCGGCGAGGGCGGGATCAGGGGCTATAGTTAGGTGAGCGGTTTGATACCGAGGGAGGTTGGAAGTGCGGTATTTCGGCTGTGGCGCGATCTGCGCCGGTTTGGCCCTGTGGAGCCTGGCCTTGAGCGGTTGTGGCTACCTGCCCAGTGAAATGGAGCCGACCCCCAAGACCGAGAAGTCGCCGGAGACCGCCGACGGTGTCAGCCTGCACGCCGCCAGCTGCGACGTCAAAGCCAAGGGCTACAAGCTGGTGGACTTTGGCGACCTCTACGACGCTACCAGTGACCCCCGACACCCGTTTCGCCCCGCCACCAACCTTCCCGCCAAGTACGATGTGCGCGCCTACGTGTGGGGGTACGACAACTGCATGGAAAAAGGCCAGTGCCAAAACGGTGACCACTACTGGCTGATCAAGCGTGGACCGGAAAATGATTTTTCCACCTGGGTGGTAACGCCGCAGTTTCCCCGCATCACGATTGAATCCCGTTGCAAGGATCGCCTCAAGGTTGGGGAGCGTTACCGGCTTTCGTTTGAGAATGGGAATCTGGTGGGGTTCAGCAAAAACTAACCACATTCCGTATTCGCGCGAATGAAATTTCTGCGAAGGTGGCGATGCCGGGGGCAGCCTTGCCAGACCTTCACCGCCATGGATGGCGGTGCAGAGCCCCCAGGGAGGGGTTTACGGCGTGTCTGGGAAGGCTGCCCCCGGTAGCGCCACCGCCACATAGCCAGCACCGGAGCATCCTCAACTCATACCTCCAGCTTCTTCAGGTAGCGATAAATCGCATCCTGAGAACGCACATTGCGCTTGCTGTCGCGATTGGCAATACGGCTGTTGCTCTGTTCTGCATCCATCTCCCGCGCCTTCTGGTTGTCCTGCCACTGCAGTTCGAGAATATCCAGCACGGTTTGCCGGTGTTCTGGCAACTGCAGCGGGAAAGAGACTTCCACCCGGTGATCCAGATTGCGCGTCATCAGATCTGCCGATGACAGGTACACCAGCGGATCCCCGTCATTGTGAAATGCGTATACCCGCGCATGCTCCAGAAACTTGTCCACCAGACTGATCACCTGGATATTGTCGGAAACACCTTCAGCCCGGCACAACAGCGCGCACATGCTGCGCACAATGATGCGTACCCGCACCCCGGCGTCCCCGGCCTGGTAGAGGCGCTCGATCACCTCCGAATCCACCAGATTGTTGCACTTGATAAAAATCTCCGCCGGTTTCCCCGCCACCGCCGCGGATATTTCCCGATCGATCGCCGCCAGCAGGTTAGGCCTGTTGGTGTGGGGAGAAACCCAGATATGCTCATACTCCGGTCGCAGGTGGGTCTGCTTGATGAAATCGAACACCCGATAGGCGTCGGCACCCAGCTTGTTATCACTGGAGAGCAGACTGAAATCGCAATAAAGACGCGCAGTGCTCTCGTTGAAGTTGCCAGTGCCAAAATGGCTGTAATAGCGGTCGCGACCGCCCTCTTCGCGCACGATTGATATCAGTTTGCAGTGCACTTTGAGACCGGGGACACCGTAAATGACCTCGACCCCGGCATCGCTCAGCTCGTTGGACCAGTGGATATTGGCCAGCTCGTCAAAACGCGCTTGCAGTTCCACCACTGCGGTGACCTGTTTCTGGTTGCGCACCGCATTGATCAGTGCCGCAACCACCCGGGAGTTTTTTGCCACCCGGTACAGGTTGATGCGAATCTCCTTCACTTTCGGATCGATAGCGGCGGATGCCAGCAGCTTGGTGATCACCCGAAAATCGTGATACGGGTAGTAGCACAGGCGATCGCGCTCCCGCAGCCAGTCAAAAATATTGGCGCTGTCCGGCAAGGTGGGCAGCGGCTTGATACTGCGGTAGGTATGCTGCCGGCTGTCTGCCGGGAAGCTCATGAAGTCTTTCGAGTTGTGGTAGCGCCCACCGGGGGTGTAACTGTCGTAGCGCCCCATCTTGAGCTTTTTCTTGACCGCCTCCAGCAGCGCCTCGGGCATGGTGGAGTCATACACCAGACGTACCGGCTCCGCCTGCTTGCGTTTCTTCAGGGACTTTGCCACCCGGTCGACGATGTTCTGGGTCACATACTCACCCAGCTCCAGCTCCGCGTCGCGGCTGATCTTGAAGGTGTAGGCGGCGGCCTTCTCGATCGGCAGCACATAGCGGAACACGTCCACCAGACACGCGCGGATGACATTGTCGAGCACGATATACACCTTCTCGTGACGCTTCTCCCGGTGCGGCACCGCGATAAAACGCGGCAGTATATCCGTGGGAATTTCCAGCGCGGCAAAGCGCAGGCTGCCATCCTGCAGCTCCAGGTAGATACCGAAGTAAATGCTCGCTTCATTCAGCAGCGGCATGGTTTCCCGGTCGTCGATAAAAAACGGCTCCAGTTCCGGCAGCACTTCGCGATGGAAAAATTCCTCGATATACGCGCGCTGGTTGTCCGTGAGCTGACGCTCGTTGATGAGATGGATATTGTGCTCGCCCAGGCTTTTCAGCACCTTGGTGTAGGCGTTGCCAAAACGGGCCTGCAGTCGCAGTACTTTTTCATTGATATTGCCAAGCAGCTCGGAGAACTGCTCTTTCTGGCTACTGCCTTTGGCGAAGGTGGCAAGGCGCCGGACATCTGCCACGCGGACGCGGTAGAATTCGTCCAGGTTGTTGGAAAAGATGCCAAGAAAGCGAACCCGTTCAATAATGGGCACACTCTCGTCTTCCACCTCCTGCAGCACCCGGGCGTTGAACGAGAGCCAGCTGAGCTCTTTGGGGTACAGGGGAATGTCTTTTGCCATACTGTCTACAGCTTTTTCCGGGAAGTGTTGATCCTGTCCCGCGACATCCGGGCAGTGAAGGCCTGTTGGCAATGCAAAGGTTTTCGGTTTCAAGTTTATCTGTACCCAACGGCCAAAGTAATGGCTGCGCAGTTTGCTACATTTTTATTACCGTTATTTGACAACCATAAGCATGACAAATAATTCCACGACCGAGTCCAATCATGCGCGCTATGCTGCGCTCGATCTCGGGTCCAACAGCTTTCACCTGCTACTGGCGGAATTCCGCGAACTACGGATGGTGCGCCTGCACACCGACCGCGCCATGGTGCGACTGGCCGAGGGCCTCGACAGTGAACGCAATCTGGCGCCGGAAGTGGCGGAACGGGCGCTGGAAGCTCTGCGCCGCTTCGCCCCGGTGATCCAGGACCTGCCGGCAGACAATGTGCGTATTGTGGGTACCAATACACTGCGTATGGCCAGCACCCAGGCGGACGGTTTTCTGGAAGCGGCGGAAAGTATTCTCGGCGCGCCGATCGAAATCATTTCCGGGATTGAAGAGGCGCGCCTGATTTTCTCCGGTGTCATGGCCGCTGCCGAGGGGCCGCCGCGCCTCCGCTGTGTGGTGGATATCGGTGGCGGTTCCACCGAGCTGGTGCGCGGAGTCGAGACCCCGAAGCAGCTGCAGAGCGTGAATATGGGCTGCGTCGCCTTCAACCGGCGCTTTTTCGACAGCGGCAAAATTGACGCTGGCAAGCGCAATAATTTTGTACGCGCCCGCCGCGCCGCCCAGGCGGAACTACAGGAACTGCAGCATATGGCCGACGAGGCGCTGGTGATGGGCGCTTCCGGCACCATCAAATCGGTGGCGCGGATTCTGAACGACGGCGAGCTGCTGCCTATCCTGCGGGATGATATCGACCAGCTGGCGGAGAAAGTCTCCCGCTGCAAGACCGTAGAAGCCATCGACCTGCCCCATCTGGACCCCCTGCGGCGCCCGGTATTCGCCTCCGGCCTGGCAATTCTGCACGGTATTTTCCGTGAACTGGATATCCGCGAAATGCAGGTTTCCCCCTTTGCGATCCGCGAGGGTATCGTCCACGACCTGGCCGGGCGCGCTCAGGGCGGTGACCGCCGCGCGGATACCGTGGCGTATATGATGGAGCGCAGCGAAATTGATCCGACCCAGGCCAAGCGGGTGGCCAATACCGCGCTGCAGTTTTTTGGCCAACTGAATCCTCACTCCCGCGTCGCCGAACGCCGCCTGCTGCACTGGGCGGCGGACTTGCACGAGGTGGGTCTGTCCCTGTCCCACAGCAGCTTCCGCAAGCTCGGCGCCTTTATGATCGAGCACGCGGATATGGCCGGCTTCAGCCGCAGCGAGCAGGAAAATCTCGCCTATCTTGTGCGCAACCAGCGCGGGGATATCAAAGCGGTACAGGAGCACTACGGTTTTCACCCCAACAATGACCTGTTACTGTGCCTGCGTCTGGCCTGTATCGTGCACCGGGATCATGTGGACCGCAGCATAACCGGCCTGCAGCTCGCCGCCGACGGCCCCGGTTATACCCTTGCGATCCCCGAAGACTGGCTGTACCAGTACCCGGCCATTGAAGACCTGCTGAGCATGGAAGTGGATTGCTGGGACGACAAGAACATCAAGCTTACCCTGACCCAGGCATCCAGTGACTGATCCGAAACCCGTTTTGCACAAACTCGACTCCTTCACGCTGCAGCATCATTACGCTGATCTCGGCCCTGTATTCGGAACACCTACGGCACCCGCACCGCTGTCTGAGCCCCACATCATTCATGTCAACAAATCCGTGATGACGGAACTGGGACTGGACCCGGCGGAGTCGAATCATCCGGATTGGGCGCTGTTCAGCAGTGGCGGCAAGCTGTTTTCCGGCAGCCTGCCGTTTGCGATGAAATACACCGGCCACCAGTTCGGCGCCTTTAACCCGGAGCTGGGCGATGGGCGCGCGCTGTTGCTGGGCGAGGTGACGCACAATGGCAAACGCTGGGACCTGCATTTGAAGGGCGCCGGTAAAACCCCCTACTCCCGCTTCGGCGATGGTCGCGCGGTGTTGCGCTCCACCATTCGCGAATATCTCGCGGGCGAGGCGCTTACCGCCCTGGGCATTCGCAGCACCCGCGCGCTGTGTATTGCGGGCAGCAGTGAGCTGGTGGCGCGGGAAAAAATGGAAACCGGTGCGGCACTGATCCGTGTGGCCCAAAGCCATATTCGTTTCGGACACTTTGAATACCTGTTTTACACCCGTCAGCTGGAGGCACAGCACAAACTGGTGGAGTATGTGTGCGCGCAGTTTTTACCGGAAGTAGTCGGGGAACCGGTGCAGGTGCAGGCAGAGGCACTGTTGCGGCTTACGGTAAAGCGCAGTGCGGAACTGGCAGCAGGCTGGCAGTCGGTGGGCTTCGCCCACGGGGTGTTGAATACGGACAATATGTCGATCATCGGCGATACATTCGATTTCGGCCCTTACGGTTTTCTGGATGATTACGAACCGGGATTGATCTGCAACCATTCGGATCACACCGGTCGCTACGCCTTCGACGCGCAGCCCGGGGTGGTGCTGTGGAACCTGAACGCCCTGGCCCACGCGCTTTCTTCGCTGCTGGATACTGAGACGCTGAAGGATTGTCTGGGGCAGTATCAGCCGCTGTTAATTGAGTTTTATGCCGGGTTAATGCGCCGCAAGCTTGGGCTCGCGACAGAGGACGATGGGGACCAGCAGTTGTGTGCGGACCTGATGCAGTTGCTGGAATCCGGGCGGGTGGATTACTCGCTGTTTTTCCGCACGTTGAGCCATTACTGCGGGGAGCGGCCGGCTGCGGCACTGGAAGCTCTTGTTTCGCCGTCTCAGCATGAGCCGCTGGGGCACTGGCTTTCTCGCTATGACCAGCGTCTACAGAAAGAAACCCGTTCTGCCCAGGAGCGCAGCCGTGCAATGCTCCAGACTAACCCGAAGTTTGTGTTGCGAAATTATCTGGCACAGCGGGTAATTGAGGCGGCAGAGGGCGGAGATTTCCAGCCGCTGCATATTTTGTTTGATTTGTTACAGACGCCGTTTGATGAACACCCGGGGTTTGAGGGTTGGTCTGCCGCACCACCCGAGTCGGGGAAACATTTGCCCATTAGTTGCTCATCATAATTTCGTGGTCTTTTGTTGACCTTTGGTGGCGGCAGCGGTGCCGCCACAAAGCTCCACTATGACGCGCCATTCAACCGGAACTAGCTCCTCCCTTTAGTCCAGCAACAGCGTAATACGCTTTCTTCGGCTCACCTTCACGATCAAAAATTAGCGGGTAATTGGTGCGCCCAACTACCGGCCAATCATTTTTCCACGACTCCGCATCCGTGGTCCCCCACAAAGAAACCCGGCGAACCTTGTCCCGGTGTTTCAGGAACAATTTAAACAGCGATTCGTAGCGCGCCGCCAATTCGTCGACCAGCTTTTCCGGCAACTGCTCGGGGAAAGGATTGAGTTCTTCGGAGTAGGCAAAGTTGGTGGAGATCTCCGCGCCCATGTAATCGTAGGCTTTTGGCAGTACGTCCACGTCCAGCTCGGTGATATGCACATCGAGGCCGACGGCGGCGATGGCCTCGATGGAGGCTTCCAGTTCTGAGATTGCCGGATCGTCCAGATGGACGTGGGCCTGCATGCCAACGCCATGGATCGGCATGCCCTGCTTGCGAAGTTTTGCGATCTTGTCGATGACGCCGTCACGTTTGGCCGGGAGGTGCATGCTGTAGTCGTTGTACAACAGTTCCGCGCCGGGGTCGGCTTCCCGGGCCAGGTGGAAGGCGCGGGAAAAATAGCTGTCCCCCAGCGTGTTGTACCAGAGGCTTTTGCGCCACTGGCCGTCGTCGGTAACCGCTTCATTGACCACATCCCACGCCTGGATCTTGCCCCGGTATCGGCCCGCCAGGGTGCCGATATGAGTCTCCATTGCCCGCACGATCTCGCCGCGCTTGCGCAGTCGGCCGTGGGTGTCGACAAATACGGACTCGGGTATCTGCGAGTGCCAAACCAGGGTATGGCCGATGGTGTACATCTGTTTGCGATGGCCGAAATCCACAAAGTGATCGGCCCGTTGCCAGTCCCAGGTATCCGCCTGCGGGTGGACTTCCTCCCACTTCATCGCGTTTTCCGCGGTGATGGCGCTGAATTCCCGGGACACCAGTGCTTCCAGTTCCGGATTCTGCGCGAGGAGTGTGGTGTTGGACAGGGCGGTACCGACTTTGAAATCCCCGGCAAAAAGTGCACCGAGGCCCGGTGTAGATGGTCCGGCTTTGGCGCTCAACGCTTCCGCCAACAGGCGCCGGGGGCTGGCACTGCCAAGCACCAGGCCGATTCCTGCGACGGTGAGGGCGTTGCGTAAAAACTGTCGCCGTTGATCACTCAGATCACTCATCATCGTTTTTTTCATCTTCCTACCTTTATTTGCCTTCTTATTTTTCTGATTATTTTTTAATCTGAACAGGACGATATCCCAGTCGGCGCAAAATGCTAGACAGCCCTTGCCTCTGTGATATAGTCACTGAGACTATTATTAATGGTCAATGAAAGCCAGAACAAAATAACAGCAGTAAAAACCAACTGTGAAGCTTATCGACACCAGCCAAGAAGCCGGTGCGGTAACCGCCGACATAGCGACGGCGCCGTCATCAATAGTGACGAATAAAAAATCAATAACAATAACGAATGAGAGAAACACCATGCCTGCGTCCAGCATCAGCATCCGTGAAAAAATCGGCTACGGCCTCGGGGATACCGCCAGCAACATCGTATTCCAGGTGGTAATCAATTTTCTGTTGGTGTTCTACACCGACGTGTTCGGCATCTCCGCCGCCGCTGCAGGTACATTGCTGCTGGTCGTGCGGATATTTGACGGAATAACGGATCCATTAGTAGGCGGTATGGCAGACCGCACCCGCTCCCGCTGGGGGCGTTACCGGCCCTACCTGCTGTTGATGGCGCTGCCCTATGCGGGCCTCGCAGTGCTGGCGTTCACCACTCCAGACCTGAGTGAAAACGGCAAGCTGGTTTACGCCTACATTACTTACACACTACTGATGACTGTCTACACCGCCATCAATATTCCCTACTCAGCCCTCGGTGGGGTAATTACCGAAGACACTACCGAGCGCGCTTCGATCCAGTCCTACCGCTTTGCCATGGCAATGGTCGGCGGCGCTCTGGTATCGGCACTCACATTGCCACTGGTCAATCTGCTCGGCCAGGGAGACAAGGCGTTCGGCTACCAGATGGCGATGGCGGTGATGGCGGCCATTGCGGCGCTGTGCTTTTTTATCTGTTTCTGGAGTACCCGTGAGCGGGTGCAGCCGGAAGCGGAAGTCGCAGCCGCAGAAAAGCAAAACGTGGCGGTCAACTTTGCCGCGGACTTTATCAACCTGTTCCGCAACAGCCAGTGGGCCGTCATCGCCGCAGCGACCTTCTTCCTGCTGGTACTGGTGGCCATGCGCGGTGCCGTCACCCCCTTCTATGTAACCTACTACTTCCAGTCGGAAAGCCTGGTGAGCATGTTCGTTACCCTGCCGATGCTGGCAGGTGTCGCCGGTGCGGTGTGCACTAACTTTCTCACCAAACATTTCTGCAAGGCGCGTTTGTTCAACTGGTCGATGATCGGTGTGATCGTCACCCACGCGGCGCTGCTGCCACTGGGGCGGGATCAGGTGTACCTGGCGCTGGTACTGGCGATGGCGGCGAACTTCGTACACATGATCGCTATTCCACTGATTTTCTCCATGGTGCCTGACACCGTGGACTGGTTTGCCCAGAAAGGCCACCCGAAAAAAATGGCCATGGCCTACTCCGGCCACCTGATGGCACTGAAGCTTGGCCTCGCTTTCGGGGGCGCCAGTGCCGGCTGGCTGCTGGGCTACTTCGACTATGTTCCCAACGCCGAGCAGAGCGAACGCACTCTGAACGGCATCGTGCTGATCTACGCCGCGGGCCCGGTGATCTGCACCCTGATCACCATGGCGGTTTTCCGTTACTACCGACTCACCAACGCCTATATCGCCGAGGGTATGGCTGAGGACGACGTGTCGGGCGAAGTCTCACACCGCAAGCCCGCAACCCAAACAGTTTCCAACTAAGCATGTATTCGAAGTAAGGACGTGATGAACAATCCAATTCTGAAAGGCTTCAACCCGGATCCCTCCATCGTACGGGTGGGTGACGATTATTACATCGCCACCTCCACCTTCGAGTGGTACCCCGGGGTACAGATTCATCATTCGAAAGACCTGGTGAACTGGCGTCTGATCAGCCGCCCGCTGAATCGGGAAGCACTGCTGGATATGCGTGGCAATCCAGACTCCTGCGGTATCTGGGCGCCCTGCCTGTCCTACTGCGACGGCCTGTTTTACCTGGTATACACCGATGTAAAGCGCTTCAACGGCAATTACAAGGATGCGCACAACTACATTACCACCAGCGCCACTATCGACGGCGAGTGGAGCGATCCTGTGTATGTGAACAGCAGCGGTTTCGATCCCTCCCTGTTTCACGACGAGGACGGCCGCAAGTGGTTTACCAATATGGTGTGGGATCACCGCACCGGCAAAAACGCGTTCGGCGGGATTCTGTTGCAGGAATACGATGCGATTGCGAAAAAACTGGTGGGGCCGATCACCAATATTTTCCGCGGCACCGAAGCGGGCCTTACGGAAGCGCCGCATATTTACCGTCGCAACGGTTATTACTACCTGCTCACCGCGGAAGGCGGCACCGGCTATGAACACCGTATGACCTTTGCGCGTGCGAAAAATATCGAGGGTCCCTACGAGCTGGACCCACAGGGTTATTTCCTCACCTCTGCGGACAACCCGGATCTGGTACTGCAGCGCTCCGGCCACGGCGACTTTGTGGAAACCCCACAGGGCGAGATTTTCGCCGTGCACCTGAGCACCCGCCCGCTACCAGGCCTGAAGCGCAGCCCACTTGGGCGCGAAACCGCGATTCAGCGCGCGCACTGGAGTGTCGATGGCTGGCTGCGTCTCGCCCACGGTAACAACCAGCCCCGCGCCACACTGGATGCACCTGACCTGGCACCACACCCCTGGCCTGGCGACCCAGCGCGGGACGAGTTCAACAGCGATGTGCTGCCCATGCACTATCAATGGCTGCGCACGCCCTACCCGGAAAACTTCTACAGCCTGAAGGACCGGCCAGGATATCTGCGTTTGTACGGCAAGCAGTCCATCGGCAATACCTTCGAGCAGGCACTGCTCGCCCGCCGCCAGCAGGCATTCTGTTTTACCGCCACCACCTGCGTGACGTTTGAACCGGAAACCTTTCAGCAGATGGCGGGCATCACCTGTTACTACAACGGGCAGAAGTTCCACTACCTGTATATTTCCCACGACGACGAACACGGTAAACACCTGGGCATCATGAGCCACAGCGACGGCGAAGTGACCGACCTTCAGTTTCCTCTGGGCAACTACGGGTCGGGAACAGAAGGCGTTGTCGCCGTGCCCGAAGACGCGCCCATCTACCTGCGTGCACAAGTGAATTTTGAAAAGCTGGATTTCCTCTGGTCCAGCGACGGAGAAAACTGGCAGAAGATTGGACAAACGCTGGATTACAGCATCGTTTCCGACGAGGCGGGCCGCGGTGAGGGCGCCAGTTTTACCGGTGCTTTTGTCGGCATGGCCTGTCAGGATATTTCCGGGGCCAATCGCCCCGCCGACTTTGATTTCTTCGAGTATTTAGAAGGTTCTGGTTGAAATCAAAGCCTGAAGCTCCCCCCGGGTTTCAGGAGTTACTGTGGTAAATGGTGAGTCGTCTCTCTCACACTTCATGCCCGGAGCGTTGCACTCCGGGCTTTTTTTTATACCTCGAAAACAAACCCCTGCTCGGTCAGTTCCTTGTATACCCGCAGATCAAAGCGGTACAAATTGGCCGCGCGATAGCTCACACCGGACTGTTTTTCATCGGTGGAAACCAGCAGGTTCATTTTCATCATCTTGCGGCGGAAGTTGGGCTTGTCCAGAGAAATATCCAGCACCGCTTCATACAGGCGCTGCAGTTCCAGCAGAGTGAATTTTTCCGGCAGCAGATTGAACCCGATGGGTTCGTGCCGCACCTTGTGCTTCAGGCGCGCCAGCGCCTTGGTGAGGATGGTGTTGTGATCGAAGATCAGTTCCGGCGTCTCACGCACATTGACCCAGCGCGCATCCAGCTCGGTTTTCCCCACCGAGAGCGCATGTGCATCGGAGCGCACCAGCGCAAAAAATGCGACGGTGATAATTCGCTCCCCCGGGTGCCGCTGCGGCTCGCTGAACGCGTGTAGCTGTTCAAGAAAAATATCCCGCACCCCGGTGCGGTCCAGCAGCACCCGGCTCGCGGCCTGTTCCAGGGTTTCGTCCGGGTACAACCAGTCCCCGGGCAACCCCCAACGACCGCGACTTTCCCCCTCGCCGTGCTTGACGATCAACACCTTGAGCTCGCCATCGTCGAAGCCGAAAATGACATTGTCTACGGTCAGTGCGTGTTTTGGCGTATCCATATAAGCATGTTCTTTGTATCCCCGGCCTGCACTTCTCACCGGCGTCTTGCATCCGGGACCGAACCAGGGCCCGCTTGAGTTGCGGATTATTCCACAGTTAACCGAGCTTGGCAGCGCCAGTGGCCAGAGCCCGCGGCGCGATGACCCGTAGCAACTACACTCAAATGAAACCCGCAGCGGAGAGCGACCGCATTAGGTGTTATGTTCACACCTGGTCTGTTAGCGATGGATACCCCAATGAAGACACTATTCCTTACCTTTATCAGCCTACTTTTCACTACCCAGCTTGCCTTTGCCAACGACGTGATCGGACGCTGGAAAACGATTGATGATGAAACCGGCCAGGCCAAGTCCATCGTGGAGATTTACGAACAGGGCGGCAAGTATTACGGGCGCGTGGTAGACCTGCTGATGAAGCCGGACGACACCGTCTGCGACGCCTGTTCCGGCGACAACAAGGGCAAGAAAATCGTCGGCATGAATGTCATCACCAACATGGTGAAAACCGGAGACAGGTACGAAGGCGGGCAGATTCTCGATCCGGTGACGGGTAAGGTTTACGACTGCAAAATGTGGCTGGAAGACGGCAACCTGAAAGTGCGGGGTTATCTGGGATTCTTTTACCGTACCCAGACGTGGTATCCGGCAAACTAGCTTTTCTCGATTGAGGCCCTGTGGCGGACTGGTACAGAGAAGCAGGTTTTCTAAACCACATTACCTGCTTTTCTGTACACAGGCCTAGATGTGAAAGCCTCTTGGTGGCCCTGTGCGGAACGATTGCCGATGAGGTTGTGGAGCACAGGGCCACCAAGAGGCTGCCAGCCAACCCTCTATCGCACCGCACACATGCCGCTATCCCTTCCGATCTGGATTAGACAGCAAAAATACCAGCGGCATGGCCGCAATATTGATCCACATCAGCATCTGGAAATCGTTCACATAGGCAATTTCCGCCGCCTGCTGACTGATGGTGTTCATCAGCTCCGCCGGTAGCGCCGAGACCTGGTCCATCGAAGGCAGTCCCATTCCCGGTGGAATCTGTACCCGCTCCCCCAGCTGCTGCTGATTGATCCACAGATTACGCGTCAGTGCCGCCATTACAATCGACACGCCGATACTGCTTCCCAGGTTGCGCGACAGACTGAACAGCGCCGTCGCCTCACCTCGCAGCTGCGGTGCCAGAGTTGCGTAGGCCAGGGTGGAGATGGGCACAAACACCAGGCCCAGTCCCAGCCCCTGCAGAATCCCGGTCCAGACCAGATCGTGCTGGCTCACCTGCAGGGTGAAACCGCTCATCACCCACAGGGAAATGGAAATCAGCCCCATTCCCAGCAGGATTAGCCCGCGCGCATCAAAGCGCTGCATCAGCTTGCTCACCAGCATCATCGAGATCATGGTGCCAATCCCGCGGGGCATCAGCACCATGCCGGTGGTCATCACCGGGTAACCCTTCCACTGCTGCAGAAACGGCGGCAGCAGGGCCATGGTGGCCAGCAGTGTGATCCCAACAACAAATATGAACACCACCCCGGACACATAATTGCGATCGCGGAACAGGTCCAGAGACAGGAACGGGGTCGGCGTGGTGCGCGAGTGCACCACAAACAGGTACACGCCCAGTGCGGTAGCGATGGCGTAGAGCTGGATTTCCAGTGCCTCGAACCAGTCCACCAGTTCGCCGCGGTCCAGCAACATCTGCAGCGCGCCCACCGCCAGAGCCAACAGCGCAAACCCCAGGGCGTCAAAGCGCTGTTTGCGGGTCTCGCTCTCCGGCACAAAGAAGTAGATCCCGAGCATGGACAGGATGCCGAACGGCAGATTGATGTAGAACACCCAGCGCCAGGAGTAGTACTCCGTCAGCCAGCCGCCGAGAGTCGGGCCCAGCACCGGTCCGATCATCACCCCCACGCCCCAGATTCCCATGGCGGAAGCGTGCTTCTCCTTTGGATAGGTATCGAGCAGTGTCGCCTGGGACAGCGGCACCAGAGACGCGCCGAACACCCCCTGCAACAGCCGCCACAGCACCATCTCGTTGAGACTGCTGGCCTGGCCACAGAGCATGGAAGTAATGGTGAACCCGCCCACGGACCAGAGGAACAGGCGACGACGACCGAAGCGCTGGGCCATATAACCCACCGGCGCGGTCATAATCGCGGCGGCCACGATATAGGAGGTGAGTACCCAGGTGATCTGGTCACTGCTGGCGCCGAGGCTGCCCTGCATATGCGGCAGGGCCACGTTGGCGATGGTGGTATCCAGCACCTGGATAATGGTGGCCAGCATCACACTGAGCGCGACCAGCGCCTCGCTGGTCGATGCCTTTGCCTGTGGTGCCGGCGCGGACAGGGCACCGGGCTGTAGCGTCTGGCTCATGTGCGCTGCGTCCTTTTCCAATCCGGCTGGCAGTACGACACGGGGTACATCGGTCGGTACATCGGTGCATACATCGGTGCATACATCGGTGCATACATCGGTGCATACATCGGTGCGTACAACTCAAAGAACAACTTAAAGTACGACGCGGTGGTCATCGGCGGCGCGGGCAGAAACCAGTTTCTTGTCTTCGGTGGTGTCGATGATCACCTCCGCGCTCATGCCCGCGCGCAGCACCGGAGCCTCCTCTGCCGGCAGCAGGCGCAGGCGAACCGGCACCCGCTGTACCACTTTCACCCAGTTGCCACTGGCATTCTGCGGCGGAATCAGCGCGAACTCACTGCCGCTGGCGCCGCTCAGGCTTTCGACCAGCGCCTGGAATTTCACCCCGGGATAGGCATCTACGGTCACTTCCGCCTGTTGCCCCGCGTGCACGTGCTCGAGCTGGGTTTCCTTCAGGTTGGCTTCGATCCACATATCTTCGGTGCTGAGCAGTGTCACCACCGACAGACCCATCGCCGCCATTTCACCGACCTGCGGCGCTTCGTTGGCGATAACACCGGAAACCGGTGCGGTAATACGGGTACGGGAAAGCTGGTAGCGCGCTTTATCCAGTTTCGCCTGCGCCACCATCACGTCAGCCTGCTGTTCCAGCGGCACCTGGGAATTGCCCCCCAGCTCCGCGCGCAGGCTGGCGAGTTTCTCGGTGTTGACCGCAATCCGGGCGCGGGCCTGATCCAACTTCTGGCGGGATTCGTCCAGCTGCGACTCCGACAGCGCCACCTTGCCAAGTTTTTCATTGCGGTCCAGTTGGCGACGGAAAAATTCCGCATCGCTCTGGGCCTGTTGCAGTTCCGCTTCCGCTTCGGCGTACTCCGCCTGGCGCGCATGCACCTGGTTTTTGACCTGGGCGAGATGGGCCTCGGCCTCCGCCACCGCCAGGCGGAAGGCGGTGTCATCCAGGCGCACCAGCAGATCCCCTTTATTCACGTGCTGGTTCGCGCGAATCGGCACCTCGGCGACAATGCCGCTCACTTCCAGCGCAAGCGCAAACTTGTCCGCTTTCACATAGGCGTTTTCCGTGTGTACGCTGCTGTCAGCACCCCAGATGCACCAACCGGCAACCGCGCCGGCGATCAAAATCCCCAGAGTAAAACCCGCACGTCGGGATTTCAGCTTCTGCACCATGTTGTTTTCCTTCCGATTGTTTTCTGCGGGCAGTTGGTTTTCCACAGGCGGTTTGTTTCCCAGTGCGTTAGTCACACACCGTCTCCTCGCGACTCAGATTCTCGCGCACCCGACTCAGTAAATTCTGCAATTGCTGCTGTTCTTCCTGCGACAGTCCCTCCAGCGCCTCGGTGCGAGTCTGCTCGGCGAGACCGTGCAGGGCCTGTAACACCGGAGCGGCGGCCCCGGTGAGATAAATGCGGTAGCAGCGCCGGTCCTGGGGATCCTGGCGGCGCTCCACCAGCCCCTCCGCCTGTAACAGGTCTATCTGGCGGGTCAGGCTGATGGGGGCCACGTCCATACGCTCGGCCAGTTCTGCCTGCTTCATGCCCTGGTTCTTGTGCAGGATCCAGAGCACCTGCCAGCGGGCGCGGGTCAGGCCGTGGGTTTTCGCGCGGCGATCGAAATTGCGCTTTAGCAAGCGAGCGGCGGTGTGCAGCTCAAACCCCAAATGCGCTGCGATATCAGATTTATTCACAGAGTGGCTTTTATATCAGGTCTTCTTGAGGGCGCTTATTGTAAGGATGCTTACTAATTTGGCAAGCCATCTGCGCACCAGATGCCGCTTCTTACTTGCTTGCGAAGCCTGAAAATAAATCGAGGGAGAGTGAGAAGGGGAGCCGAGGGTACAGAAAAGAAAAGGGCCGGCAATGCCGGCCCTGTCAGGCGTGTCAGGAAACCAAACGGATCAGCGACCGATACGGCGCAGTGCCGCAGAGGAGAAGTCCCGACGGTTGACCTTACTGCCCCACTCCATGAATTTCGGCTCTTCGTTGGCCAGGCCGGTCACCAGGTAGCGGCCGGAATCCAGGTCGTGGAACACTTCGGCGGACATCCAGGGGGTGCCCACGTCATAGAACATCACGTTGTGGCCCTCGCCCAGGCGCCACAGATTGCCACGGCCGTCGTAGTGATCCACCACCGATACACCCCAGGTGTCCTCATCCAGGAACATGGTGCGCTTGGCGTAGATATGGCGCTCGCCGTCTTTCAGGGTCGCTTCCACTTCCCATACCCGGTGCAGCTCATAACGCAGGTACTCCGGGTTCAGGTGGCCGGCCTGTACGATGTCGTCGTACTTCAGAGAGGTGTCCAGCAGCTTGTAGTCGTTGTACGGGATGTACAGCTCGCGCTTGCCGATGAGTTTCCACTCGTACTTGTCTGGAGCACCGTTGTACATATCCAGGTTGTCCGCGGTGCGCAGACCATCGGTACCCTCGGCGGGGCCGTCGTAAGCCACGTTCGGGGCGCGGCGTACGCGGCGCTGGCCGGCGTTGTATACCCAGGCACGGCGGGCTTCTTTTACCTGGTCCACGGTCTCGTGCACCAGCAGCGCAGTACCCGTGAGTCGCGCCGGTGCGGTGATCTGCTGCAGGTAATAGAACAGCACATTGTCATCGCCCTGGGCGTCGCGGCCACCGTCGAGGAATTCCGGCCACACCAGCTGGTCGGTGAACTTCACCGGCACAAAAGAGCCATCGGCCTGTACCGGGATTGCGGTGGTGTTGCGGATCGCGGAGCCACCGCGGTAGCGGGTGATGTGGTTCCACACCACTTCCAGCGCGCTCTGGGGCATCGGGAAGGGAATCACGGTATCGAAATTGGTGACGCCGTTGCCGCCGGACACCAGCTCGGCATTGAGGGCGTTTTTCTTCACCACGTCGTACAGGGACTCCGGGTAGGCCGCGGAGCGACGGGTCTGGTACACCGGCATGCGGTATTCCGGGTACTTCTTGAACATGGCGATCTGGCCCGGGCTCAGCTTGTCTTTGTACTGGTCCAGGTTGGCATTGGTGATCTCGAACAGCGGCTTGTCGCCCGCGAAGGGGTCGACCGGACGACCGGGATCGCTGCTGTTTTTGGCCACTTCAGCACCGCTGATCAGGCCGCCGGTCCAGGCCGGGATGGAACCGTCCGCATTGCCCGCCTTTACCGCACCCAGTGGGGTCAGGGAATCACCCAGTTTGGCCGCGTCCTGCTCCGATACCTTGGCGAACGCGGTGCCGCTCATCAAAGACACCAGCAGCAGCGCGGCTGCGGTCATTTTCTTGTTGATTGTCGGGTTCATATCGCTACCTCTTAATAGGAGACTTTGAAGCTCAGGGACACGAAGTCCTTGTCTTCCAGGATGTTGTGGCTGCCGCCGTCAAACGCGGTGACGCCGAGGGTGGCGCTGTACTTCATCTTGTACACGGCTTCCACTGCCAGGCCGAGGGACTTGGCACCCTCGTGGAACTGCTGGCCCGGCTCCGCCGAATAGCCGTTCACATCGTGTGACCAGGCCAGGGTCGGATTCAGGGAAATGCCGGCGAATACGTTCGGATACTCCAGCGCAGCGCGCGCGCGGTAACCCCAGGCGGTGTCGGTAACGTAACCTTCGGCGCTGCAGTCGCCATCGATCGCCCCTAGAGCCACCAGATTGCTGCACGTAGTGCCGTTGGGCAGGGTGAAGTCGCCGAGGCCAAACACGGTGTTGCGGCCGTAGCGCTGGTCGGAGTCTTCCACCCCGTCCAGCATGGACACGCCCACTTCACCGATCAGCGCCAGACGCGAGGCACCCAGTACGCGGTCGAAGAACTTGATCGCGGTGACCTGCAGCTGGGTCTGGTCGAATGTGTCATAACCCCGGACCACCTCACCGTAACCAACCTCATTCACGCGACTGGTAAACGCGAACATCGGGTTTTCGGACAGTGCGGCATTGAGGATGTCGGAGCCGTTGACCTGCAGCGGGGTGTCCGGCTTGTAGGACAGCTCACCGGACAGCGCCACGCCGGCCACATTGGTGGCGAAGCTCAGGCCGTACACTTTCAGGTCTTCGGGGAAGCTGACCATGTATGCCGGGTTATACACGGAGAGCGCACCGAATTCAGGGTGCGAAGAAGGCACAAAGACCGGAGCGCCCTCGCCGACTGCTGCAGGGATCGCCGTGCGAATCGCACTGACATAAGGCATGCGCGAGTGAATATTCATAAAGTAGACACCGAACTCGGTATCGTTCAGTGCCGCTGCGTAGTAGCGCGCGGCAAAGCCGTACTGGCCGCCGTCTTCAGGCTCGATATCGTCCTGACGCTGGGCGTACAGGCCCCCGGCTACGGCCATCGCATCCGGAGCCATAATGGTGACGCGATCACAGCCATCGGCAGCGTAGTCGGTGGAAGAGAAGTAGGTACCACAACCTTCGATCTGGGTCTTCTCCCACTCGTACTGGTAAAAACCTTCCACACTCAGGTTTTCGGTGACGCCGGCGTTGAAGTAGGCCATGCCCACCGGCAGCAGGCCTTCCTTCAGCTCTGCGCCCGGGCGGCGGAATGCGCTTACGTCCACCGGGTTGATGGCGTTGATACCGCCCTGGATAAAGGTGCTCTCACCCCAGCTCAATACCTGACGCCCCAGGCGCAGGCTGACCGGCATCTCGGCGACTTCGGTATCCAGGTAGGTGTAGGCGTCCAGCAGCGCGAGCCCGGAGAATTTCGCAAACTCGGAGAAGCCTTCGTCTGAAAGCGGCTCACCGGCAGCGTAGTTGTTGGAGTTGGTGCCGTGGGGGCGGTTTTCCCCTTCCAGCTCCTTGTCGTACCAGTACTTGACCCGCATAAACACACCGAAGTTGTCTTTCGACAGTTCGATATCGTGTACACCCTTGATGATCTTCGAGAAGGTCTCGCCTTCTTCAAAGTTCAGGTTGCCGTCGTCAGTGGTGCTGGTGAAACCCTCACCGCCGTTCAGATAACCGATAAAGCGCGGATCCGCTTCGTTCAGACGCCAGCTCGCACCGACATCCAGCTGCGAGCTGATACGCAAAGAGATATCTTCATCCGCACCGAAGTAAAACTCGGCCGCCTGTGCAGGCACTACTGCTGCGCTGATCGCCGCAGCGAGCAGAGCTCGACTGAAACCAGATACATTTATTCTTATAGCCATTGCTGTTCTCCCATTCATACATGGGAAAACTTAAGGCGAGAGGAGGCAAGGGTCGATCCCGTTCAATGTGCGCAATATGCCAGATTCTTATCCGTACATGCCGCACAGGGAGGTAAATGGACCAAGAGGGATAACCAGGGCTTGAGCAAAGACAGAAGCGAGTACGCCAGTCACGGCAGACGGGGACTGGCGTCACATCCAGTCCCGTTTAAACAGAAACACCCATTAATTTAACTGGTTCACAATTCGGTTTTCGCGGTAGTCGCCCGGCGTCTGCCCGGTCCAGCGCTTGAAGGCGCGATTGAAATTAGTGACCGAAGAAAAGCCCACCAGGTAGCCAATTTCCCCAAGGGAGAGGTTCGACTGCCCCATATATTTCACCGCCAGTTGCTTGCGGGTTTGCTCGAGGATGTCCTTGTAGCTGGTACCCAGTTCGCTGAGCCGGCGCTGCAGATTCCGCAGGCTCATCCCCAGAGCCTCCGCCACCTCAGTCTGCGCCGGCGCGCTGCCCGGCAGGTAATCGTAGATTTTGCAACGGATCAGATTGACCAGATCACTCTTGTCCACCCGCGCCAGGTATTCATCCAGCATGGCCTCGTGGCTGCGTGCGAGAAAACTGTTGTGGGTCAGGAGCTTGCGTGTTGCCAGCTCGCGGGGGAATACCACCGCGTTGTAGCTGTGGCCGTAATGAATCTCGCAACCAAAAAATATCTGCAGCGGGTCGACCTGCTGACTGGGCTGCTCGGCTTCCAGATAGACACACAGCGGTGTCAGGTCACTGGAGACCAGATCTCGCGCGAACTTTACCAGGGATGCGAGAAACACCTCGGCCTCGCGCATGCCCAGCCCCGGCACCACCCGCTGCTCAATACGCACCGGGCGTATGCCAAATTCAAAGCCACCGGCAACCTCTTGCAGGCGCACATTGCACAGACTGGAAACAATGCGCCGGTAACGCACGATGTAATCGAGACCGTCGCACAGGCTGGGAGCGGACATCATCGCGTAGCCCAGGACATGCAACATACTGGGATGGAAGTTTTCCGCCATCATCACCCGCATGTCGTGCTCCGGCGCCCGGGCGCTGGCGTAGTTCAGCAGCTCCACCAGTTTGCTGAGGGTCACCCTGGATTCCAGATCCCCGAGTTCCTCCCACTGAATTTCGCAGGCAGCCAACGCTTCCGGCACATCGATATCGCAAGCCTGCATGGCTCTGACCATCAGGATCAGCCAGCCGCTCATTACCGCGTGTTCAAAATTCACTTTTTTATCCTGACTTTTATGACAGTGAATGCATTTTCGCGCCAGTCTATCAACACTCAGTTCATGATGCCGTAACAATGTCGCCTGCTGGCGGCAGAATTTGTGACTCCAGGGCCTTTTGAATTCACCGCTAAGATACCAACCGCGCAGAGCTAAGGTGAGTGCCTCCTGCGGGCTCGGATAATGATTTGGCGCGTATGACATATCGAGACGCGAATCGGCTACCAGATAATCGGGCGGACGAATAATAAGCACACAAGCGACTTATGAGACTTTTCCGACTTTTTATCCCCCGACTCCTGCTGCCAGCGCTGATGGCTTCCCAGCCCCTGATGGCCAGCGCAAACGTAGAGCTACTAAATACCCCGGCGCTGCACAGCACCCGCGCCGCCCACAGCGTCATCACTAACCTGCAACCCCTGAATGACGGCTACCTGCTGACCGGCGAGCGCGGCCTGTTGCTGCAGTGGCGGGCCGATGGCCACTGGCAACAGCAGGATTCCCCGGTGAGCGTTGGCCTCACCGCAGTCACCCTGCTTGCGGACGGCAGTGCCGTGGCCGTGGGCCAGGATGCTGCGATCCTGCGCCGCACCCGCGATGGCGCCTGGCAGAAAGTGTTTGACGGCTACGACCTGAGCCGCCTGCAGATCAACGCCCAGGAAGCGCGCCGCGACCAGCTGCAGCAGCTTATCGACGATACCGGTAACAATGCCGAAGACGACGCCGATATCGAAGAACTGGAATACCAGCTGGAAGAGCTGGAGTTCGCCCTCGAAGACAGTCAGGCCGAACTGGAAAGCGGGCCCAACAAACCGCTGCTCGACATCGTCGTCGCCGGCGGCAACCGTCTGTACGCCATCGGCGCCTACGGCACCCTGCTGCGCAGTGACGACGGCGGCGACAGCTGGCAGCTGCGCAGCGCCAGTCTCGATAATCCCGATCGCTTCCACCTCAGCGCCATCACCCGCAGTGACGACGGCAGCCTGTACATCGTCGGCGAGAGCGGCCTCGGCTTCGTTTCCCGCGACGGCGGCGACAGCTGGGAAACCATGGATTTGCCCTACGACGGCAGCCTGTTTGGCATCGTCAGCCAGGCGGGCTCCGGCAACCTGGTGGCCTTTGGCCTGCAGGGACACGTGCTGGTGTCCCGCGATGGCGGCAACAGCTGGCAGCACCACAAGGTAGAGGCCGGTGCCAGTCTGCTGGGTGGCACCATCGACGATAGCGGCCGCGTCGTGCTGGTGGGCCACGGCGGCCTGATTGCCAGCTTCGCGATCGCGGAGCCCGCAGTAATTTCCGTACGCAAGCACCCCTCTGGCGCCGCCTTTTCCGCGGTCGCCGTACAAGGTGAACAGCTGATTCTGGCGGGCCAGTTCGGCGTCACCGCGTGGAACATGAACTGAGGTAGTGGCAAGCATGAGTAATACATCCCCGAATCAACAAGCTGCCGCGCCCGCCTCCCGGGTACAGGCATTTTTCGAATCCCTGGTCTTCGGCCAGCGCGCACTGGCGCTGTCTGTCTTGTCACTGCTTCTGGTCTTCCTCAGCTGGCAGGGCCTGCAGGTGCGCCCCGAGGCCAGCTTCACCAAGATGATTCCCGGCAACCACGAGTTCATCAATAACTACATGGACTACCGCCAGGAACTCGCGGACCTCGGCAACGTGGTGCGTATCGTGGTGGAGAGTAAGCAAGGTGACATCTTCACCCCCGAATTCCAGGAAGTGCTGAAGCAGGTCACCGACGAGGTGTTCTACGTCCCAGGGGTCAATCGCGATGGCATGAAGTCTCTGTGGACACCCAACGTTCGCTGGCAGGAAGTCACCGAGGAAGGCTTTGTTGGCGGCGCCGTGATTCCCAACGGCTACGATGGCAGTGAGGCCATGCTCGCACGCCTGAAGGCCAACGTGTTCAAATCCGGCCAGGTTGGCGTGCTGGTGGGTAACGACTTCCGCTCCGCGATCGTGCTGGCACCACTACAGGACGTGAACCCGGAAACCGGACTGCCACTGGATTACCGCGAGCTGTCGGATTTCCTCGAGCAGAATGTGCGCGACAAATACAGCAGCGATCAGGCGCAGATTCGCATTGTCGGCTTCGCCAAGGTCATCGGTGACCTGATCGACGGCGCGGTGCAGGTGGTGCTGTTCTTCGTACTCGCGGTACTCATCACCTTCACCCTGCTGTGGCTCTACTCCCGCTGCCTGCGCAGCACCTTTGCAGTGCTCGCCTGCTCCATCTTTGCGGTGTTCTGCCAGCTGGGTGTGCTCAACCTGCTGGGTTACGGTATCAACCCCTACTCCATGCTGGTGCCCTTCCTGGTGTTCGCCATTGGTGTCAGCCACGGGGTGCAGATCATCAGCGCCGTAGTGCACAACACCGTGCAGGGTGCCGACAAACTGAACGCGGCCAAACTCGCGTTCCGTTCCCTGTACCTGGCCGGCATCACCGCGCTGGTGAGCGACGCCATCGGCTTCACCACCCTGATGGTGATCGACATCGGCGTTATCCGCGAACTGGCGATTGCCGCCAGTATCGGTGTAGCGGTGATCATCGTCACCAATCTGGTGGCGCTGCCGATCATTGCCAGCTATGTGGGTGTGTCCAAAGGCGGCGTGGCCTATGCGCGTGCGCAACAGGACAAGGCCTCGCTGGTGGAGCGCCTTTTCGCACGTTTCGCGCGCCCGCGCCAGGCCAAGGCGATGCTGGCGGTTGCCCTGATTCTCTGCGGTGCCGGCGCCTACTACGCGCAGTTCATGAAGATCGGCGACCTCGACGCCGGCGCCCCGGAACTGCGCCCGGATTCCCGCTACAACCGTGACAACGCCTACCTGGTGGCAAACTACAGCACCAGTACCGACGTGTTCGTGGTGATGGCGAAAACCGAAGCCGAGCAGTGCGTGGCCTACAGCAATCTGGTGTGGATGGATCAACTATCGGCCCACCTGAGCAATGTGCCGGGCGTGCAGAAGGTCACATCGGTGGCGGACGTCTCCAAGTTCGGCAACTTCGGTATGAACGAGGGCTCGCTGAAATGGTACGGCCTCAACCGCAACCAGTTCATCACCAACGCGTCGGTCGCCAAAGCTCCGGAAGGACTGATCAATTCCGAGTGCACCATGGCGCCGGTACTGGTGTTCCTGAACGATCACAAGGCGGAAACCCTGGATCGCGTGGTCGCCGCGATGCGCGTCTTCAACGCCGAGCGCACTCCAGACTCGGTGGAGTTCCTGCTGGCCGCCGGCAACGCCGGTATCGAAGCCGCCACCAATGACGTGATCGAAAAGGCACAGACGGAAATGCTGATCTGGGTCTACGGCGTGGTCATCGCCCTGTGCCTGCTCACCTTCCGCTCGCCGCGCATTGTGCTCGCGGTGGTGCTGCCGCTGATGCTGACGTCCCTGCTGGGCCAGGCGCTGATGACGCTGATGGGCATCGGTGTGAAGGTGGCCACCCTGCCGGTGATCGCCCTCGGCGTCGGCATCGGCGTGGACTACGGCATCTACATTTTCAGCAAGGTGCGCGAAGCCCTGGCACAAGGCAAAAATCTGGTGGAATCCTACACCTATACCCTGCACCAGACCGGCAAGGCGGTGGCCTTTACCGGAGTGACCCTGGGCATTGGCGTAGCCACCTGGGTGTTTTCACCGATCAAGTTCCAGGCCGATATGGGCCTGCTGCTGACCTTCATGTTTCTGTGGAATATGCTCGGTGCGCTGATCCTGGTGCCGGCGATTGCCTGGCTGCTGCGGATCGACAACCTGGCCGCCAAGCCCGCAGCGACGGTTGCGCCGGAAGCCGGCGCGGCAGTCGCCGAGACGCCATCTCACAGCGAAAGCAGCAAAGTTCAAAACGTCCGACTGGAATCAGAACCGGCCTGACGCGAATCGGGACACACAAAATAAAAAGGGCCGCCCATTGGGCGGCCCTTTTTTTTCACTCATATCCCGGCGAGAAGCCTGCACGTCTACTTCCTCTGCACTTCCACCTTGTCCACTTTCTGGAATCCGCGGGGCAGCTTGTTGCCGCGACGGCCGCGTTCGCCCTGGTAGTGTTCCAGCTCCGAGACCTTGATCTTGGTGTGGCGCTTGCCGGCGTGGATCACCAGCTGGTCGCCGGCTTCCAGCACCGCAACGCCGACGAGGATTTCCTCGCGGCTGGCGGCGCGGGCGGACGGGATATTGATGATCTTGTTGCCCTTACCCTTGGCCAGTTCCGGCAGCTCCGTTACCGGGAACACCAGCATGCGCCCCTCGCTGGAGACCGCCGCCAGCAGCGCTGCCGCGGGGTTGGTAATTTCCTGCGGCGGCAACACGCGGGCATTGCTGGGCAGGGACAGCATGGCCTTACCCGCCTTGTTGCGGGACTGCAGGTCGGCGAACTTGGCGATAAAGCCGTAGCCCGCGTCACTTGCCAGCAACACCTTCTGCTCGTCAGCGCCCATCAGCAGGCCTTCAAAGGTGGCGCCGGAGGGCGGGTTGATGCGCCCGGACAGCGGCTCACCCTGGCCCCGCGCAGACGGCAGGGTGTGGGAGGCGATGGCGTAGCTGCGGCCGGTACTGTCGAGCAGCAGCGCCATCTGGTTGCTCTTGCCGTGGGCGGCGTACTTGAAGCTGTCGCCGGCCTTGTAGCTGAGCGAAGTGGGGTCGATATCGTGACCCTTGGCCTGACGAATCCAGCCCTTGTCCGACAGCACCACGGTAATCGGATCACTGGTGAGCAGGTCGGTCTCGCTGAAGGCTTTCGCTTCTTCGCGCTCGACGATCGGGGAGCGGCGGTCATCGCCAAACTCGTCGGCCGCCGCCAGCAGCTCCTTCTTGATCAGGGTCTTGAGGCGGCGCTCGCTTTCCAGGGTTTTGGTGAGCATATCGCGCTCTTTTTCCAGCTCTGCCTGCTCGCCGCGGATCTTCACTTCTTCCAGGCGCGCCAACTGGCGCAACTTGGTGTCGAGCACGTATTCCGCCTGCACATCGGACAGACCGAAGCGCTCCATCAGCGCCGCCTTGGGCTCGTCGTGGGTGCGGATGATCTCGATCACTTCATCGATGTTCAGGAACGCGATCAGCAAACCGTCCAACAAGTGCAGGCGCTTCTCCACCTTGTCGAGGCGGAACTGCAGGCGGCGCCTTGTGGTGACGGTGCGGAAGCTCAGCCACTCGGACAGGATTTTGTCCAGGGACTTCACCTGCGGGCGGCCGTCGATACCGATCATGTTCATGTTGACCCGGTAGCTCCTCTCCAGGTCAGTGGTGGCGAACAGGTGATTCATCACCTGCTCCAGATCCACCCGATTGGATTTGGGCACGATGACCAGACGGGTCGGGTTTTCGTGGTCGGATTCATCGCGCAGGTCGCTGACCATCGGCAGCTTCTTCGCCTGCATCTGCGCGGCGATCTGCTCCAGCACCTTGGAGCCGCTGGCCTGGTACGGCAGCGCGGTGATGACGATATCGCCATCCTCCTTGGTCCACACCGCACGCATTTTCACCGAGCCCTTGCCGGTCTCGTACATCTTGTGCAGGTCTGCGCGGGGAGAAATGATCTCTGCCTCGGTGGGCATATCCGGGCCGTGAATGAACTCGCACAGCTCGCTGACCGTGGCCTTGGGGTTCTCCAGCATATGCACAGTGGCATCCACCACCTCGCGCAGGTTGTGCGGGAGTATGTCCGTAGCCATACCCACCGCGATACCGGTGGTGCCGTTCAGCAGGATGTTGGGTACCCGCGCCGGCAGTACCGCCGGCTCATCCATGGTGCCATCGAAGTTCGGCTGCCAGTCCACGGTGCCCTGGCCCAGCTCGGACAGCAGCACTTCGGAGTACTTGCCCATGCGGGATTCGGTGTAACGCATGGCAGCAAAGGACTTGGGATCGTCCGGGGAGCCCCAGTTGCCCTGGCCGTCCACCAGCGGATAGCGGTAGCTGAACGGCTGCGCCATGAGCACCATCGCCTCGTACACGGCGCTGTCGCCGTGCGGATGGTACTTACCGATCACGTCGCCCACGGTGCGCGCGGACTTCTTGTACTTGGCGGTGTTCTTCAGCCCCAGCTCGCTCATGGCGTAGACAATACGGCGCTGTACCGGCTTCAGGCCGTCGCCGATATTGGGCAGGGCGCGGTCGAGGATCACGTACATGGAGTAATCCAGGTACGCCTTCTCGGTGTATTCCGCCAGATGCTGGCGCTCGGAAGCTTCGTAGACAGAGGGCTCGGTCATACTGCGAGAGTCTCGTTATTCTGTTCGGTATAGAGATAGAAGTGGGGGATTATGGCGGACAGACGCCGGGGGTTCAAAGACCTCGTCGACCACAATCCGGGTTTGTGCAGCGGGTTTGTACCGCAAATAGACCGGCCGCGCATGGCAGTGACCGATGAATAGCTGCTAAAAACATCAACTCCAAAGACCCGCCGGACCACGCCCGCCCCGACCAGCAAGGATTGCCGCCATGCCCGCCCTGTTCGCCTTTCTGCACCACCTCGCGTTTCTCGCCCTTACCGTTACCCTCACCGTGCAGCTGGTGGTACTGGGCCAGCCACTGACCCTGCAGAGCGCACGCAAGCTGCAGATTGTGGACCGCATCGTTGGCGCCTCCGCGGTGGCGCTGCTGATCGTCGGCCTGTTGCGGGTGTATCACTTTGAAAAGGGCCCCGAATACTATTTCCACAACGCCGCTTTTCACGCAAAGCTGGCCCTGTTCGCCCTCGCCGCCACCCTATCCGCCCTGCCTACAGTACAGTTCCTGAGATGGCGCCGGGAAATCGCCCGCGGCCAGGTACCGCAACTGCCAGACAACCGCCGGCGCTGGTTGCGTATCATCGTGCACGCGGAACTGACCGCAGTGGTAGGCATGGCCCTGTGCGGCGCGCTGATGGCCAAGGGCATCGGATATTTTTGAGCAGAAGAAGACGACGTTACGCCGTCTCTAAAATTTGGGAAAAAAGACAAAGTCAAAGACAAAAAAGGGAGCGCGATAAACGCCTCCCTTTTACTTTCACTTCAATCGCGCTGGAGTATCCAGGCCGTCACTGTAAAACTGTAGTGACAACGATACCTCAGTCTTCAAAGCTCCCCTAAGTGCCACTAGCCGAATCATTGGCACACAGTTCCTTCAATTCTGCAGGAATTGGCACATACCCCACGTCCAATTCTTCTCCCACCATTTTGGAAAGAAATACAAGATCACGGGATATGGCGATTTTTACATCAGAGCGCGTCCCGGCAACCGTTGCGTGATCAGTCTCGTAAGCATCAACCCCGGTATATTGGTACTCCACACTTCCACAGCTCAGGGAAAGATAATCGGAATCTCTGCCGCTGGAGAATATCGCAAGAACATTCTGCTCATTTTTTCGCATCCAGAAGTTGTTCGTATCCATCTCAAGATGACGAACAATCTCTCCCGTGGACGCGTCAAGTTTGTAAACAATCGTGCTGCCCAACGTAAAATAAATGTGATTGCCCACGACAACGCTCGTCAAGCTGGTGCCGCCTTCCCGTTCGAATGCTGTGTCATTAACCTGGTCACCGTTGTAATACCTCAGGCTTAATGCATTCGGATCTTCATAATGGTAAAAGATGGCGACCACATCACCATCAGCACTCACATAATCAAGATTCGCTTCCGTATCCAGCAATGGCTCTGCTACCGCCTCTGCAACCGAAGTAAGCCGGTAAACCATGGAATACTGTGTGGGCGTAGAGTAATAATCCTCATACCCTACGAATATTCCAGTATTTTTCATGCGGCGATTGAAACTGCCCGAACGAGGTTGAATTTTTTCACCGGTTACCGAAGAAACGATGGCCTCGGTCACCTGCGGACTTCCCAATTCAAACAGGGAGTAATATTCGCTTGATCCTACAGCGTCATTTATCAGCGAAGCGTGGATGACATAATCTTTCCCGTCGAGGCGGTAAATCCCCAGATCCCCCTTGCCGTACCGGTCGGGGTTGGTATTGAACGACGAGATTTGTTCGGAAGTCACACTGTAGCCATCGTATCGGTTGTATTGCCATCCACTGAACCCACCGGTTGGATAAGTAGTGAATATCGTATTTTCTCCCAACATGCCGTAGTCATTCGACCTTATCGAATACCCGTTGTAAGAATAGCTATAGACAACTTGATAGCCGTTGAGATCAACACGACTCACCCGAAACTCATCAAGATCTCCATGTGCGGAATGGAAGATCACATAATCACCGCCGTCCGCCCATTTAATCCGAGCGCCATTAGGGGCTCCGACAAGACTTGCATGTGGGAAACTGTTAACGGAAACGTAGGCATCATCGAGAGACAGGAACGAACTGCCCCCGGAGCTTGAGCTGGAACCTGAACTGGAACTTGACCCCGAGCTCGAGCTGGAGCTGGAGCTGGAGCTAGAACTTGAACTAGAACTTGAGCTGGAACTCGAACTGGAACTCGAGCTGGAACTGGAACTGGAGCTGGAACTGGAGCTGGAACTGGAGCTGGAACTGGAACCACCACCATCTCCTGAACTAGAGCCCCCTCCACCGCAAGCGCTCAATAGCACAGCAAATAAAACCGTCGCGCATAGAGGCAACTTCGAAGCTGAAAATGGGATTGTTAGATTCATATGCATTCCTGGATACAGTCTTGATTACCGAGCTGTCAAAAGACGACTTTTTGCCGTGGGCGAATGATCGAAACCCAGGGAGGAAACAGGTCCAGAAATGAGTACGAAATTACCGGTAACAGTCAACAATCTATCAATTGCGAGAATGCAAAACCAAGATATTGCAGGGTCTGCACTTCAGCAGGCTACCGCGCCCAAAAGCCACTCCATAGCAGATAGAACTTTATCATTTGGCAAAACGGCAACTCCATGCCCCCAAAGGGCTATATGACCAACCCTTTAGTACTAAACTCTTGTCCTTGTTACTTGACGATTACAAGGTGCAGGACGAGCCAACGGCAGGCTAGCGCAGGCGAAACAGAAGAATCACCGTGTCGTTTAACAAACACAGGATCGAAACATTTCACTGAACGAACAATAGCGAAAATTGCACCGGCACCGAATTGGGCGCAGTAGTGGTGAGCAAACTGCAGCGTTTGGACACCGAATACAGGAGGATATGGCACTATGTCCACACCGATCACAACAGCTATTGGGGTCATCAACTGACTCCAAAACCAGGAAAAATAGAGAAGAACGTCCTTGGCAAAACTGAATCTTCACCGTGTGACGATCGGTCAGCTTCAAGAGATTGACCTGACAATATCCCCCGGGGAAATCGTCTGTCTGTCCGGCCCCTCCGGTTGTGGCAAAACCCGACTGCTACGCGCCATCGCCGACCTGGAACCCCACAGCGGCCACGTGCAACTGGGGAAGATCCGTCAGGGCGAGGTACCGGGCCATCGCTGGCGTGCTGCCGTCATGCTGGTACCGGCAGAAAGCGCCTGGTGGCACGACACCGTCGGTGCACACCTGGTTGGGAATAATACCAGTGCCCTAGAACAACTCGGTTTCGACGATGATGTATGTCAGTGGCCCATAGCGCGACTCTCTTCCGGCGAGAAGCATCGCCTGGCGCTGGTGCGGGCCCTATCGCGCCGGCCTGCCGCGCTGCTGTTGGACGAGCCCACCGCGAATCTCGACCGGGAAAACACCGCAAAAGTAGAAACCTGGCTGCGCACGATTATTCGCGAACAGCAGCTACCCACCCTGTGGGTCGCGCATCACGAAGACCAGATACAGCGGGTGGCGGACCGGCACTTTGTGATAGTGGATAAACATATTGAAGCGCGGGAGGTGAGCCGATGAACGTAATTGCGCTCAGCTGGTGGCAGCTGTCCCTGGCCGCGGCACTGGTCATCGCCCTCGCCGCCTGCACCTTTGTCGCACGTCTGGGGGTCGGCAAAACCCTGTTGATCGCTGCCGCCCGCACCGCCATCCAGCTCACCCTGGTTGGCCTGGTACTGGAAGCCCTGTTTTCCGTGGGCAGCCTGCACTGGGTGGCGATTATGGGTTTCGCGATGCTGTTGCTCGCGGGACGCGAAGTAGTCGCGCGGCAGAAGTATCGCCTCGGCGGCGGCTGGAGTTTTGGTATCGGCACATTGTCGATGTTTATCTCCGCGTTCACCGTTACCGTACTCACCCTGATCGTCGTGATCCGCCCTGCCCCTTGGTACACACCGCAATATGCGATTCCTCTGCTGGGCATGCTGCTCGGCAACACCATGACCGGCGTCGCCCTCGGGCTCGATCGGCTCACAGAAAGCGCGCGCCGCTCTCGCGACATCATCGAAAACCGGCTGATGCTGGGGGAGACCTGGCAACAGGCCCTGGGGGATTTCCGTCGCGAAGCCATGCGCGCCGGCCTCACCCCGATCATCAACGCCATGGCCGCCGCCGGCCTCGTCTCCCTCCCCGGAATGATGACCGGCCAGATACTCGCCGGCACGCCACCGGAACTGGCGGTGAAGTATCAGATACTGATTATGTTCACGATTGCGGCGGGTACCGGGTTTGGCACTTTTGTGGCGGTATCGATCTGTGCGCGGCGGTTGTTTGATGGGCGGGAGCGGTTACGGTTGGATCGGTTGTATGGTGAGGCGAACTAACTGAAACGGGAAGAAGAAATCAGAGCGCCTGACAGCCCTATGCTACCTTCACAATTCGTCGCAGCTACTTACCAAGCGCTATATTTTTGCTTACGTGATCTTTGGCAAGTGCAATCAATTGCTTGCCCAAGTCATCCAAAGCCATTTTTTTGGCTTCAGCCTCACCTGTATCGGAATCAGCATACATATACGGCCTCAAGCTTTTATATTCACCTTGCCCCTCTGAAACAGCATAAAGGTAGCCATTATTTACATCGAACAGCGCTGCCTCATAGATCGAATTGGTGTCTCGGTGATGAGCCGGAGCAAACCACATGCCAACAACTGAGAGATTCAGAATACTTAATGGATTCACATATTCCTCGGTAACGCTGCTAGCATTGAGAAACAGTATGGCATCGGCTTTCATTCTCGCACCAGCCACTCTTGAGTCATTAAAGAAACACTCTCTATCTGATCTTCTATAGTGACATTCCGGAATCAAAGATTTTGGAACAATTTGCAACCAATTGACGAATCCTATTTCTTTTAATTCCTCCTCCCAACCTTTGATCACCTTCCTTTCTTCAAAAGTAAGCTCAGACCTCCACCCTTTTGGAGGCATAACCGCGATATTTAGCGGCAATTTAGATTGTGGCTTTAACTGTCTAATTTCTTCTACAGTAGTGGCCTCAGAATAATCAAGTGGCAATTTTCCCATACCGCTCGAAACTTGATCATGTCCACCACTAGATGCGCAGGCGGATATTAAAAGTGAAAAAAGGATGGCTAGCTTTTTCATAATTTTCGTTATTCTTTCTAAACTTACGTTTAACGACGCCCGCCGGAGCTGACATACCTTGGTTGTCTAACACCGCTCCCAGGGCGGCTTACCTTATGTATATTTTTCGAAAAACAGGAACGAAGTGACTACGCAAAAAAGTAAATAAGGTAAGCCGTCTCCCTGCAGAGCCATATTAAATTTATCTACCTATTGCGCTTAGGAATTCTCTCTTGGCTTGTGGCGATATCATAATTGACTTGCCGCCAGAATACGTGACGCGAAGTCGATCTAGGGACAATGCAGGACTCGACAACGTATCACGGGTAGCGGATACCGAAGATATTTCATCTACTGGAACTGACCATGAAAAAGGTCCACTATGGATCTTTAGAACTCCATTAAAAACAATATAACTTGTGGAGAGCATTATCCAGGCCGGCAGAGCTGCTCCAAGTACAGCAACGACCGCAACTATCGCGGCATTTGCGCCGGATATTGGTTGAGCCATCAATAAATAGATAGCAATGATCATACTAAACGCAACGCTCCCCCAAATAATCACGGCCAACCACGTGTCGACTTTAGAATGGAACTCCTGCATGAGTGATCTCCTGAAATTTAACAGTTTGATAGTGGGCTTACAGACCGGCTTTATCCAAAATACCTACAAAGCGTTCGTCTACTTCAAATACTATGAATACGGGAAAAATTTCCCTATCTAGCCACAAAATGATTCACGCGTCACGACCTCTTCACAGAAAACTCATTGAATCCAAAAAAGGTGACTATTTTTTCAGCAACGGTGATTTTGAGTTGGAATCGTATGCCGTAACCAGTAAAGCGATAGGCCAGATATCAGCGATTATTTGCGGCAAAATATGAGATGCTGATTAGTATCAACATTATGGGTGCACGGAGTTTGGAAATTTGCGTGGCGGTGTCCGTTAACGTGGAGGGATATCGCCATCAGATCTGCGCCTTGTTATATGCGGCCGTCTAAATACCTGCGCACTAAAATACCTGCGTACCTTTTGGGATGCGTTTTTTCATATTACTTTCTTCCTCCGTCAGGCAGTAACAGTTATTGCCGCCGATACCATAACGTCCACTTGGCGTATATCTAAAACCATGAAACCCCCTTTCCATACATATGGCCTCGCATTTACTACGCCCCTCGCTAATATCTGAGAACACAGCGAAAGCGCCCAGCGCCATGACAGGAAGAAATACCCACTTGAAGATCGCAATCTCAAATCCTACTGGCTCTTTATCTGGTAGATACCCGAACAAATCTTAGCTCCATAGTGACACATAATGCCGCGAACAGCGGCAGCTTGCTTGGTGCGCTTTGTGCGCGAAAATCGGGACCGAACGACCTGCGCATAAAGTGCACGAAGGAAGCTATCCAGCCGAGGCCCGCAGGGCTGGAAAAAAATGCCCTCGCCTTGTTACGCGCTACTATTGCCACTTGCCCTGCTCGCCAACCAATACCTCATCGCGATTACGAACAACCTCTAGCAGACCATCCTGATGCACGTAGTAAGTTATATTACCGTTATCGAATTTATACCCAAGGAAGCGGCACGGGGTAACGCCGTCAGCACACAAAGCATGCCAAGAACTCCCTTCCAATGTGATGCTATGCCCAGTTTTCTTACTAGTACCTCTGTAGATTATTTAGTTGCAAGAAACATCCCCCTCACCACAATTTGATTTTATATCAATGAAGAAACTGTCAGTTTCTAAATCCGCCACCGAGGCAGCGAATGAAATAAAAACTATTACTGTGAGCTTCTTTATAATCTACTTGTCACATAACGCCTCAATAACCGGCGAGCTATTGCGCACCCGGCGCCGAAGACGCGCAGCTGATTGACCTGTTAGCAATGTTTGACTTGACAGCAAGTTCACTCAATGAATAAAGCTGATAATCGTATTGCTCTTGAGCCAAATTCCATTTTCCGTATTCACCCGAAAGTAGAAGCGCAGGCATAGTAGCCTGCCACTCTGGAACAATAATGTTTCCATCTCTTTCAATGCAGTGCTCGAAACTGGCATATAGGTAAATCTTACCGTCCGTTTTCTGAATAAGTATATCTTTTGTAGACCAAGGATAGCCCCACCAAAATTTGTTATTTGAATCTTTAACTATCGGGTTTACTTTCAATAGTAAATTGAGCTTACCATCTTTTCCTACTCTTTCTAATGAGTAATCTATGCCATCTTCATAGCCGACAGCGATATACCTCAAGCTTGGATCAGATTCAAAGTACCACTCGTGGTAAGTACAGCCATAGGGTTTGCACAGATTGAACTTCGAATCATCTACCGGGATTAATTCCGCTCTTGCAAGACTGCATATGATCAAAAACGTGATAGTGGTTAAATTTTTCATCAGGGTGCTAACGCCGCGCTCAACCTTGGCTAAATTTGTGAATGTTTTACGCAAAAATAAGAGCGCAGCGACCACCTAAAAGGTGCCCAAAGTAAGCCGTCGGCCTGCAGCACATTGTTAGAGCCCTTTGCAGTTGAGTACATTTAGAGGGCATGTTTTGAAGTACTGCTCCGCCTCATTTATTAACTTTTTTGCACTATCAGAGTTGCACGTGATGAGCTCTGTGCTCCCAAACTGGGCAGACTCAACATAAGCTTTATCATCACCGGTATACTTCAATGTACCTTCTAAGCTTTTACCTTTGAGTGAATACCGCCCACTTTCGAGAAGAGTTAAATCGCCTTTCGTAAGCTGATATGAATTGTACTTACCCTGTTTATCCGAAACTTCGATTTTTGAATAAATTTTAAATTCATTCCCTATTTGATTGAAATGATAAATGTATCCATCACACGCGTAAGTAGACCAATAGATCTGATTCAAGTCAGAGCTATATGCGGAATTTGCTAAAAACAGTAAAGGGAATAGTATTTTTTTAATCATGAATTCAAGCTCTAACGTCGCGATCAGTCGCGGTCAAATTTTGGTGCTTTATGCGCGATAATGGACTTACAGACCGGATTTACCAAAAACACCCACAAAACGTGCACCTACTTCAAACACCATGATTACGTAGACAATTCACATATCTAGCCACAAAATGATTCACGCGTCACGATTTCTTTTCAGAACACTCATTACATTCATTTGCGGCGATTACATTTTCAGCAATGATCACTTTAAACCAGAAGTGTATTTGTACCCGGCATCGCGATCGACCAGAGACTAGGTATTAATTTCGGAAAAATACCAGATACTGGTTATATACACCCACGGGATGGATCCGAATTCAGTACATTTGTGGCGGCGCAAACCCTTTTGCACAGGTTGTTTTATGGGCGGGGACGATTACGAAAGCATCATTTTTTGTCGGATAGTACACAGTGCAGTAACGAGAGACCTGAGCACGAATTAGCCATGATCCAACCTAGGCCACAAATTTTTATTTACGAGATTTATCGCGCTAGTTCCTAGGCTTCGTACGTACTCAAGTAGTCTAGATAGCTATCGGAAAAGTCAATTTCTAACTCAACCCATAGCGGAAGATGATCGCTCATTTGAAATGTTCGCCACTCCTCGTAGTACTCTTCCAGCAATACGTCAGAGGTTTTTACTGCCGAAAGGCGGGCAATTTGCCCCTCCGCTTTATTTTTTGCACTCTGCGAAGTTGCAGCAGCCAAATTTTCTTCCGCCTTATTCAGCTTCTTCTGTATTCGCGTCATTATTATTGGCTTGTACATTTGGAAATCGTCAGCGCGAAATACGCTGTCGAAGAACTGAAAAACCTGGTCGTCTCGTTCTGGCTGCATGAGGACGAGTTCGTTTCGTCGTGAAAGGAATGAAATCTGGTCGTAAAACTTGGTTTGATCTCGGTTACTTCCTTTTTTATTTTTTACGGTAGTAAACCCATTTTTCTCCAGCGCATTGAACCCCTTACTTCCCGGCTCTTTAATATTAAAGTCACCGACAAGTATTTGATTTGCATTACTGGAAACGGCCTCTTTTTTTAGATACTTCGCCACGGCCTCAATTTCCTTCACTCGACGGTCATATTCCGGTGCATTCGGAGAGTCATTACCAAAATATATGTGGACAGTCGAAAATATAAATTCGAACCAACCCGATTGAAATAGAACCCCAAAGGGAGTCCTGGAAAACTGCCGTTTCTTTTCCTCAACTTCGCTAATCAGCATTTTGTCTGGAAGAACGAGTTCGCCAGCAACACCTTTGAAAGATACCTTGTTCTTGTCGTAGATGAATCCAAGCCGCTCCCTGTTTCCGCCCAAACCACTATGGGTCACATCGGTTAGAATATAGCGGTATTGCCTACCCAACAGGTTCATCAACTCGTCCAATGGCCAAAGGTCCTCGCAGATCTCCTGCACGGCAATCACATCAAAACGTGAAACAATCTCAGCGATATAATACAAAGACTCCTGCAATCTGGGACCGTAGTTGAACCGATCATCGTCAAAGTTGCGAATATTCCAGGTACCAAGTATCAAAGATTTTGATGCGGTTTTTTCCGGAAACTGATCTTTCGTAAACTGCTCCCTTAGTCGCTTGAGGCCAGCTACTGTACGCTTACGGTCCACTTCAGAGAAACGTTTTAACGGTTTATAAAATGGCATCGGCCGCCCCCTTCTGCATAGGATTGAGGTATCACACAGTTCGAATACAAGAATGAGAAAAAAATATAATTATTGATGTATAGAGCACATCGGTGTGAACCCGATTGCGATTTCGCGATATGTGTGGCTATTGATTGGCAACTAAGAGAAAAAGCGCTTTTGGTGCCTCTCAGTTCTCCAACAAATTCTCCCCACCATCATCCATTTTCTGGGGCCGCTGCCAGTAATTGTATTGCGGTGTCCAGTCACTGATGCCAATACCAGCCATGCCCAACAGATCCCACATTGCACAGTAATTATCACCGGGGCCGAAGACGCTGGCGTTTTTGCGCAGGATCTTGTCACCCTGCCGGGAATACACGACTGCGCCGGGTCCATTGCCTTCCCCCGCCATCACAGACTGCTCGCGGATATAGTCGCCACCACCGTGGCTGGCCAGGCGGAAGCGCCAGCCGCGGCTGTTGGCGAAGCGGCGTTGCACTTCTGGGGCGTCCTTGGAAACCAGTACTACGGACATAGCGGATTCCAGGTGTGGCAACAGGCCGTTGAAGCCATCTGCCCAGAGGGTGCAGTAGCGGCAGCCCTGCCCCATATTGTGGATAACCAGTAGGGTGTCACGCTCGCCGAACAGGCTCAGCAGGCTAACCTCGCCATCCAGGGTGTTGAAGGTGTAATCGGGCACATCGTCGCCGACGCTCTGTTGCTGTAATAGCGCCAGTTCCTGTTTCAGTTTGCCGATCTGCTGCTGTAATTCGCTAATTTTCTGCTGGCTCATTTCCCTGGCCTCTTACGTTTTGGATGATTCCCTGGCATCCGCGAGTTCATTCTCGCGCACTTTATTGATCAGTCCGCCGGCGATCACCGTGGCGACTTCGTCGGCGCTCATATTGTGGATAACTTCGAGTTGCTTGCCATCCTCAAGCGTTACCTGAATGGCGTTGCCGTTGCGCAACTGTGCGGGGAGGTTCGTTATTTTCAGTTCGTTGCCCTGATGCAGGCGCGCCAGGTCTGCGGGTGCCTTGAACAGCAGGGGGACGACACCGAAGTTGATCAGGTTGCGGCGGTGTATGCGCGCCATTGATACGGCGATCACTGCGCGTACCCCGAGGTAGCGGGGTGCGATGGCGGCGTGTTCACGGCTTGAGCCCTGGCCGTAGTTTTCGCCACCGATCACAAAGCTGTCACCGCCGTAGTCTTTGGCGCGCTGGTAGAAGGATTCGTCGATACGGGAGAAGGTGTAGTGACTGATGGCGGGAATATTGGAGCGCAGCGGCAGTATGTCGGTGCCAGCGGGCAGGATTTCATCGGTGGAAACATTCTCGCCGGCCTTCAGCAGAATGGGGCCAGCGAGGGTTTCCGACAGCGAATCGAATTCCGGCAGCGGCTGGATATTCGGACCTTTTTCCAGTTCCACCTTTACCGGAATTTCCTGCGGGGCCAGTAACAACGGGCGCATATCCTTGAGGGTTAATGGCTCGGAGAAAGACGGGTAATCCATATCCAGGTCCCGCGGGTCGGTGATTTTTCCCAGCAGGGCACTGGCGGTGGCAGTTTCCGGGCTGCACAGGTAGACCTGGTCTTCCTTGGTGCCGGAGCGTCCGGGGAAGTTGCGCGGTACCGTGCGCAGGCTAATGCGGCCGGTAGCCGGCGCCTGCCCCATGCCGATACAGCCGTTGCACCCGGTCTGGTGCAGACGCGCGCCGGCCTGCAGCAGGCTGTTCAGGTGCCCGCTGTTGCTCAGCTCTTCGAGTACCTGACGGCTGGTGGGATTGATATCGAGGGAAATTTCTTCGGGAACCTGGCGGTCTTTCAGCATCAGCGCGGGCACCACAAAATCCCGCAATCCGGGATTGGCGGACGAGCCGATGTAGCTCTGGTATATGGGTTTGCCGGCAACCTCGCGCACGGTCACTACCTTGCCTGGACTGGAGGGGCAGGCGACCAGCGGTTCCAGCGTGGACAGATCGATACTGTCGTTGTGATCGTAGCCGGCGCCGTCGTCCGCGTGCAAGGGCGTGAAATCGTCCTCGCGTCCCTGCTGCTTAAGAAAGGCGCGCACCTGATCGTCGGCGGGAAACACGCTGGCGGTGGCGCCCATCTCCTGGCCCATATTGGCGATCACGTGACGGTCCATAGCGGTGAGATTTTCGAGCCCGGGGCCGTAGTATTCAAAGATCTTATTGACGCCGCCGTTGACGTCGTAGCGACGCAACATTTCCAGTATCACGTCCTTGGCGCTGACCCAGGGCGGCAGCTTGCCGGTCACTTCCACCCCCACCACTTCCGGCATTACCAGGGAAAACGCAATGCCGGCCATGGCCAGTGCCACCTGGAGCCCACCGGCACCCATCGCCAGCATGCCCATGGAACCACCGGCACAGGTATGGCTGTCGGAACCCAGCAGGGTTTTACCCGGCTTGCCGAAACAGGCCATGTGCACGGCGTGGCTGATACCGTTGCCAGGGCGGGAATACCAGATTCCCCATTTGCGACTGGCGCTGCGCAGGAACAGGTGGTCGTCGGCGTTCTTGAAATCCGCCTGGATCAGGTTGTGATCCACATATTGGGCGGAGAGCTCGGTTTTCACCTTCGGTAACCCGAGTGCTTCAAATTCCAGCATGACCATGGTGCCGGTGGCATCCTGGCAAAGGGTCTGATCGATTTTCAGCTGTACTTCTTCGCCGGGCTGCATCTTGCCGGACACCAGATGTTGCTCGATCAGTTTATGGGCGAGATTTTTGGCCATGGTATTACCTCCACGCAATGGTATCGGTGTAGTTTGTTTTAGTCGGAAAACTCAACCCGGGGGGCATCGAAATCACTGCCGATATAGTCGGGTGCGCACTGGATAAAATCTTCCTGATCCAGCCCTGCATCGATCAGGTATTTCTGCACATGGCGGCTGCGACGACGCGACAGGTCCAGCAGTTCCTCGCGCATTCCCCGCGGCGGCTCGCGGAAAAAGGATTCTTTTTGTTCTTTGCTGCCATGCGCGGCATGGGCTTCCAGCGGAAACATTTCCGTCAGGTCCAGTGCAGTTGATACGCCGCAAATACCCGGGCGCGCCCGTGGGTTGTCGCGCATTTTTTCAATCATGCCATTGAGACTGATCTTGGCGGACTCGCTCAACAGATCGCTGCCGGGGCTGAATTCCAGGTCCGAAAAGCTTACCGCACGGAAGCGCGCCCAGGCCAATTTGGCGAGACTGTAAAAACCCACCGGAGTGAAATAGGCAAACAGTGCTTCAAGAATGGCGCGTTGCAACAGGTCGCTGAAAATAAAGCTCATGCTGAATTTTGGATCGTACAGGTCGCCGCTGACTGGCATGTTAAAGCGCACGTCGCCATTTCCATCTTTCAGCAGTGCCAGCGCAAAACCCAGGGGAATAATGCTTTTTTTGACCTGTAGTTGATCCGACTCCCTTACCCTGCGCACTTTTATTTTCTGTAATTCCATTTTTGCCAGCGCGTCCACCTGATTGTCATCAATCTTCATGGTCACTTCCGCATCCAGCTGGCCCTGCAAAATTTTGTAGCCCAGCAGGCGGGCGATATACGGCGTTGCCGGAATCAGGTTGGCGCCCTCGACGTAACCCAGCAACCCCGCATCCCAGTGATTATTTTCCAGCAGGTTGATATTCCCCCCCAGGTGCATTTCGCTGTAGCCACCGGGGCTGCCGTTGAACACCATAATCGCCGGGGGATCTTCCGGATAATTACTGAGTCCTGCCAACAGCAGGTTGACTCTGCGCACCGGTAACTTGGCCTCGTATTCCTCAGTCTGATCGAGCCACAGAAAATGGCCGCGGTCCACATAAAGCTGATTGATACGGTAGCGGAAGCGATTGGCTTCGGTGGCGACATCTTCGCGGTGGAAGCGGTAGCGCTGCAATTGCGGCGTCTGACTGCGAAATCGCTCCCACGCGCCGAGATCACCCCGCAGTCCCCGCGCCAGGATACTGTGGGGTTTTACCAGCTCGATATTTTTTATCGTCAGAATTTTTTTCGGCAGAAAATATTCGAAGTTATCCAGCGTCAGGCGCTCGAACTCCGTGTTCCACGGGTGATTTACAAATTCCTGGGCCCGTTCGTCCCGCCGGAACAGTTTGCTGTTGGCGACCGCCAGTGATTGCAGCTGTACCCGATCCCGGGATACGCGGAGGGCGCGGGCCTCGACGTGGTCTGTTTCCAGTAACCGATCGCCTCCGGCCCCCTGCACCGTCAGTTTTTCCAGCGCGGCACTATCCAGCTGCAACTGGCGACTGGCCAAATCAAAGTAACCGCCAGCGAGAATTTTCTGCACATGGATGCAGTGGTGAATGCCCTTGATGTAGGCCTGGGGGATACAGCCACTGACGTTATTCAGTTGCAACTGCTCGCCAATCAGCTGGCCGCCACCAATGCCCAGCTCTGTTACCTGCAGGGATTCCACCTCCAGTAGCCGGGACGGTAGCTCGGTGGGAAAATCCTGCTGAGTGACGCGCAGTCCTTCCATCTGCATGTTGTGGAAGTGGCGTCGCAAGCCACCACCCGCTGAACCGGCCAAGCGCACCCTGTGCTCACTGCCAACGGTCACGCGGCCGACTTCATAGCAGGGTTTAAGCTGCTTTCCCCCAAACGCCATTGGCTCTAGGCAGCCGCTGAGACCGGACAGCTCACCCCGTTGCAGTACCAGAGCAGCGGAAGAAAGTGCGAGTCCATTGACCGCCAGATGTTCAAATCCGAGCTGTCGGCGGCCCCCTCGACGCAGTACAAAGTTTTCTACCTGAACCTGCCCGCTCGCGCGAAATTCTTTTCCAAACTCCAGATGCTGGTTGCCAGTGGTGCGCAGCAGACCCACGGAGGCGCACCGCGAATCGCGCTTTTCAGTGCCTTGCCCGGGCAGGCATCCGGAGAAATCCCGCACCAATAAATTTTCCACCTGAAAATCGCCGCCTCCGGGCCAGCGCAAGCCCTCCCATTGGAGTTCCGCCAGCTGTAACAACGGCGTGGCGGCGCCGCGCTGTTGCAGCTGCAGGTTACTGGCGCGCACCGGGCCCAGAATCAGTTTCGCGTAGTCGCCACCCCGGTCCTGCTGTTTTTGCCCGCCCAGAGGGATCAGGTTGTCGCCACTGAGATGCAGGTTTGTGGAAGACAGGCAGCCTTTCCAGCGGGTGAGTCCGGGGCTGGCCGCCAGCCAGTCATCGAGACCGCAGCCATCGACGCCGTCGAGGTGGACATTGTGCAGGTTGACCAGTACCGGGCCGGGCTGCCGCGGTTGCACCAGCCCCAGTTGTTCGATGCGCAGTTTGCCCAGCTGCAATTGCGCGGTGTCTTCCAGGCGCTGGTGCAACCCCAGCTGGTTGATTGCAATGGCATTGCCGACGGAATGCAGATCGCGGCCGCGCACACAGCGCGGCAGTTGTCGCTCTGGATCACCGCGCGGCGGCCAGCAGACGTCCATTTCTGCAGCGCTGAGGCTATCCAACTGCCAGTAGGCCTCGGCACCGGCATTGCGCGGCAAATTGACCTGCAGTGACAGGCTCTGCAACGCTCGGATATTCGCGGTAACGTCGCGCTCATCACCGGTCAGGGAGAAATGTTCCAGCAGCAGGTTGTTGAGATCCGCGGAAAATTGTTTCCGGCCATAGGCCAGGGTGAAGGTTTCGCCGGTGCGCAGCATGGCGATATCCACACAGCGGCCGGGACTGAGACAGAAGGCCGCACGATCCAGTGCCGCTTGTGGAATATCCACCCGCACTCGGCCGGGGGAAGATTGCAGGTGAACTTCCGCACTGGGCAGCTGCAACTGTTCCACCGTCAGCAGGCTGCTGTCGTCTGCACTGGTTACCCGCGCGGTCTGCAAACTCAGTTCCGCGGCGGAAAATGCCAGACGGAAGCGGCTGTCTGATTTCTCGGTCGCAATCGGGTCTGGCGGGGCTGCACCTTCGTTCATGTTGGCAGACGTGACTGCCCGCTGCTGCTCCAGGGTCAAGGCCAGCGGCTGCGGCTGGCTCAGTTTGAGGACGGTGAAGCACGCGGCGCGACGCTTACTGGAATCGCTGCCGAGCAGCGACTGCCAGGACGAGGGAAGACAGCCTTCCAGACTGGCGAGCGACAGGGACGCCAGCTCCAGCTCTGTTTCCCGGGCTTCGATTGCTGAACCGATTGCTTCCCCAAAACGCTCGCCCTGTTCGCCGCGCTGTAAGGAACCGGACGTGACAGCGGCAGCTGTTGCCGTATCCGCCAGCACTCCCTTTTCCGCCCCCTCCTCCGAGTCGCCCCCTGCAGCAGTCGCGCCAGCCGCCTCCTCACTCTGGGACCACCAGTGCGCCGCACCATCGGCAAAATACTCCCCCGGCTGCCACTGCTGGTGGCGGATACGTAACAGCCCAGCTCCAGTGTGCAGCTGGTTCAGCACCAGCCCGGTTTCGGTTCCCGGCTGCGCGGACAGATGGTCCGACAGCAGCAGGCGATCCAGCCCGAGTTCCCCGAGTATCAGATAGGGGGAATCCCCAAGTTCCAGCACGAAATCCCCGTTGCCGTGCAGTTTCTGCAAGCGGGTGCACAGTGGCGACAGACGTCGCGGCAGGATTCCTCCGGGCACGCAGCCGTTCATGCGCTGTAGTGAGATATCTTCCACCAGGTAACGTCGCTCGTCCGGCGTCAGCTGCAGCCGCGCCCATTGCACATTCGCCAGCGCCAGGGGCTCTCTTGTGCCAGAAACACTGTCGGTTTTTTTTAACAGGCGTCGTCCCCACTGCAGTTTTGCCAGGCTGACGGGGCCACTTTCCACGGCCCAGGATTGTGCGGGGCGATTATTGCCTGGGGTTGTGCCTGGGGTTGTGCCTGGGGTTGTGCCTGGGGTTGTGCCTGGGATTGCGCCTGGGATTGCGCCTGGGGTTGTGCGCGAGGTTCTGCGTGGAAACTGCAGGACGAAATCTTGCGGCACCAGCAGTTGAGCCAGGGAAATACACTGGTCCTCACGCCCCCAGAGTTGCCCGGGAATACATCCGGAGGCGCCATCCAGACTCATCTGGTGTAGCTGCAGGCGGCGCTCGTTATTGCGGTAGTGCAGTGCGGCGAGGCGCAGATTGTTGGTATTCAGGGGATTGGGCTGCGGCTTTCTCGCATCCAGGTCACTGACACTGCCCTGGGTGAGCAGGGCTTCTGCCGCATTGACCTCAAAGCCGTCCCGCCAGGCAAAACTCGTTGGCAGCGGCAGGCGCAAACTGCCGGCGCTCACGCAGTAGTGATGTTGCCGGCTGCGCAATCCATTGGGGCACCAGGAAAAACCGCTGGCACCAGCGCTCTGCCACTGCAGGCTTTTCTGCTGACGCAGGAAATCAAAACCGTTAATGGCGATGGTCTGCGCGTGCCAGTTGGGGTGGCGGCGATTGCGGTAGCGCAGGCGAACCTCGCCACCACTGGCGCGGCGCCAGGCAATCGCGGCGTCCTTGCCAAAGGAAAAACGCACTGCCCCTTTGACCTGCAAACGGCGCGCGGTTGCACAGTGGCCTCTGATGCGGTTCAGTGCCGGCAGCGCTTGCGCCCACCGATCCGGAGGACAACCGGCAAATTTGCGGGTGAAAATGTTCGACGCAATCAGCAGGTTGCCCGGGCGATCGAAGCGGCCGTTTTCGATTTTCAGCCGGACTACCGCCATGGTGGGGTTTTCCGTGGGGGAGTTGCGCATATCCCCCTCGCCCGGGTCCTGGATTCCGCCGCTACTGGTACCGCCGGGCGGCTCCGGCAGCTCGTCCCAGGCCAACAGATTTTCCAAGCCCAGGTCGTCGGCACCAATGGAGAACTGCAGCGGTTCGTCGCTTATCCGGCGACCGGCGACAAAAAAATCCTCCAGTTCCAGCAAGCCGATACGGGCACAACTGGGTGTAGACCACTGGGGTTTGTGCTGGTAGCAGACCACGCTGTCGCGCAGGCTGGCCGCAGACAGATCCACACGCCAGTCTTTCGGTCGCTTTTCCCCTTCCCCCAGGCGCCAGCCGCCTATTTCCCACACCCGCCCGCGCTCGCCGGGCTCCGACTCCAGATCCAGGTGAGCACCCTCCAGCTGGGCAAGATTGATCCGGATTTTTCCCCGCAGCAGATGCCACCAGCTGAGCCCCAGTGTGGCTTCGCGAACATGGAAACCACGATCAAACTCGTTGCGCAGACGGACGCCGCGCAGATGTGCGCGCAGTCGCGGCAGGGAGACGTCGAAGTGTTCGATCCGCGCCTCCAGTCCGCGCTCCTGCAACCAGCGCTGCAAGGCGCCGGGCAGGATAATCGAGACCAGAATATTCAGCGCGCCAGTCAACAGCAGGACCGCCACCAACAGCCAAAGCAGTCGGCGTATTCCTCTGGATTCCCTGGACTCTGAAGAGGGCGAAGTGGACATCAATACTCGGCGCAAAAGGATTTTCGCGCACTCTTAACATACCGCAACCGGTGCAGAAGACGGGGCTGTGCGCTTCCTACATTAAAGACCAGCGCCCGCCCAATCACTGGCACCAATGCCAACGCCGCACTAATTTTTAAGGCCGTTTTATTTCTTGCGGTGTTTGCCAGGAGAATTGCCGGCGCCACAAGCCACCCGAGCCGCTCCCGGTCCCATGCCACCGGAAAAACAGACGTTACACTGTATGTATTTCGACCAGTTTATGGCGAGCTCTGTAGCTGGCCGCGCCATCAGGCCCAAGGCCGTCGTATCACCGCAGCAACCGCTCCAGCGTCGTAGCGTTGCACGGTGAACCAGGAAGGTAGGCAGTATATGCAGGAGCGTTCTGAGCCCCGGGGCAGTTCTCACCGGGGGGACAATTCTCACCCTGGGAATCATTCTCCCCTTAAAGACATCGTGCTGATTGGCGGTGGTCACAGCCACGCAGCGATGCTGCAGATGTGGGCGAAGAACCCGCTGCGCGGCGCCCGACTGACACTGGTATCTCCCCAGTCCCACACCACCTATTCCGATATGTTGCCCGGGATGATCGCCGGACATTATCGCGATAGCGAAATTCACATCGACCTGCAGCGACTCTGTCATGTCGCCGGCGCGCGTTTTATTCGCGCCTGTGCTCACCACATCGATCTCGAACAAAAAAAAGTGGCCCTGCTCGGGCAAGCGGACCTGGCGTTCGACCTGTTGTCACTGGACGTGGGTGCCAGTTCCGATCGCAGTATCAGCGGATCTGAACTCGCCATTCCGGTCAAACCTGTTGGCCAATTTCACCGCCACTGGGAACAGCTCAAGCAGCAGATCGACGACAGTTACCGGCCCCTGCGTCTGGGGGTTATCGGCGGCGGTGTAGGCGGCTGTGAACTGGCGATGGCGATGGCGTGGGCTCTGGAAGAGCAGGTCTCCAGCGGGCGGGTGGAAATACACCTGATACAGGCCGGCAGAAAACTCCCCCCGAACTACCCTTTGCTGGCGCGACGGCTGGTGGCACGCGAACTCAGCCGGCTCAAGGTTCACGTCCACCGGAACTGCCGGGTATGTGAAATCACCCGACAGGGCATTCACAGTGACGAGGGGCAGTTCCTGCCGCTGGACAACGTGATGCTGTGCACCTCGGTTTCGGCACCGCCCTGGCTGCAACAATCCGGGCTGTCACTGGACGCGCGCGGATTCGTGCGCGTGGATCCGTATATGCGCGCGGTGGACAACCCGCTCATATTCGCCACCGGCGATGTGGCCAGCCTGTGTACGAGGCCAGTCGCCAAAGCAAGTCTGCACGCCCTGCAACAGGGGCGAGTGCTGTACCGGAATCTGCGCGCCACATTGGAGAAAAAACCCCTCAAACCCTACCGTCCGCGATGGCTCTCTCCTCACTTGCTGAGCTGCGGGGCAAAACGCGCGATCTTCACCGGCAGCCCCTTCGCCGCCATCGGTGCGACCTTGTGGCATTGGAAAGATCGCCGCAACCGCAAATTCCTCGCCTCCCTCAACAACCTGGTTGCCGCCACCACCGACAAGACCTACTCGCTCACGGAGCGGCTCCGGGAAGACCACTGGCGCCGGTACCCCGGCGACCCCGAGCATACGGGCCAGCGTGAGCAAGTGTTGCGCGATGTGGATGTCAGCCGCGATACCGCCAAATAACGGGTAAATAGACACTTTGCTGCCGATTGCCCGCAGCAATGATTTCCCCTGAAACCATTCTCCCGTTGCGAAAAAACAGACGCCCGGTGATACTCGCCACTATCATCGCAAGGGCCTTCAAGGGCTTTTACGGAGACCTACAGAGAGCCTGGAGCACATACATTTTTTGCTCTTAAGGAAACTCTGGTATGAAAAAAATCGTCATTATCGGCGGTGGTGCCGGCGGGCTGCAGCTCGCCACCAGCCTCGGCCGTCACTTCTCCTTCAATCGTTTCCACCGCCGCATCGACACTCCTGCCGCCCAGGTCACCCTGGTCGACAAAAATCGCACCCATATCTGGAAACCGCTGTTGCACCAGGTGGCCACCGGCGCTCTGGACTCCAGCCTGGATGCGCTGAATTACCAGGTGCACGCCCGCGCCAACGGATTCCACTTCGAACTGGGTTCCTTACAGGGGCTGGACCGGGAACACAAAACCATCGAACTGGCGGAGGTGTGCAGCGAAGACGGCACACCGCTGATACCTGCGCGCAAACTGGAATACGACTACCTGGTAATTGCCCTCGGCAGTCAGAGCAACGACTTCAATACCCCCGGCGTGCGCGCGCACTGCCAGTTTCTCGACAGCGCCGAGCAGGCGCAAAAATTCCACAATCGTCTGCTGGATCAATTCCTGCAGCTGGAGAGCCAGGTGGTGGACTCCGTGCATATTGCCATTGTCGGCGGCGGTGCCACCGGTGTGGAACTGGCTGCGGAACTGGTGGACGCTGTGCACGAGATGGGCCATTACGGGCGTATCAAAAATGGCGATCTGAAGGTCACCCTGATTGAAGCCGGCGCCCATCTGCTGCCGGCGCTGCCACCGCGCCTCGGCAACAGCTCGCAAAAGGAACTGAGCAAAATCGGTGTGCGTGTACTCACCAATACCCAGGTCGCCGAAGCCACCGCCACGGGATTCGTGACCAAAGAGGGAGAGGAAATACCCGCGGTGATCCGCGTGTGGGCAGCGGGGGTAAAGGCGCCGGATTTTCTGAAGAATCTCGACGGTCTCTCCGTCAACCGGCAAAACCAGATCGAAGTGGAAGCCACTCTGCGCAGTAAAACCGATGCGGCTATTTTCGCACTCGGTGACTGCGCCGGCTGCGAAGATGCAAACGGCCGCAAAGTGCCGCCGCGCGCGCAATCTGCACAGCAGATGGCAAACACTGCCAGCGACAATCTGATCAAGTTGGTGGAAAACCCACAGGCCGAACTCCAGCGGTTTACCTACAAAGACCGCGGTTCGCTCGTTTCCCTGTCCAAGTTCGACGCGGTGGGCAATCTGATGGGTGGTCTGGTGAAAGGCAGCCTGACCATCGAGGGGCGCCTCGCCGGCCTCGCCTACCGGTCCCTGTACCGCATGCATCTGGCGGCCCTGCACGGCTGGCCCAAGGCCATGTTGCTGTACGTGATCGGACAGGCCAACCGCTTCGTCAAACCGCGCCTGAAGATGCATTGATCGGGACGCCTTGACTCTGCACCTCTGTTACCGAACTTTCCGCATCGACCACTAAACGGGATACTTCCGTCGCGAATTACCGGGCCTACCAGGGTAGGCCCCAGTAGCGCGGGTTCTCAAACCAGATTTGTGTATCCCAGAACTCTGCGGCACACACGGTGTTCTCTGCGGCGAAGCGGTATTCGAGGCACGGCTGGTTGAGGTCACTGACGCCCTCCTGCGGGTAGGCGGGCTGGCGGAAGCGGAAGTGCTCGATCAGGTAGCGCAGGCCGTCCTTCATGTCCGCGTACTGCCAGCGGAGCCGGATGGGGGTATTGACGATACCGGTAGCGCCTTCCCCTTCCCGGTACCAGTCCCTCAGTTCGCCGTCTCGCCCATAAGTGCGGGTGAAGGTGAGTACCCCCTGAACCTCATCGCTGCTGTTGTAGGTGGTAATTTCCGTTTCCCGCAGCTGCTGGTTACTGGTGTACCGATACTCAACCACTTCGCGGGCTTCCGGGCGACCATCGGCGTCGGTGTCCAGCTGCATTTCCCGCCGCAGCAGATTCTCGTGGCTGTTGTAGCGATATTCAAACCTCCGCCGTACGTCTGGAGTGCCGTCCGCATCCACGTCGAATTCCCACACCTGCTCCCGCAGCAGGTCGTTGCTCAAGTAAGTGAAGCGGTAGGTGTTTTCACGGTCCACCACGCCGTCGCCATTGTCGTCGATGCGCTGGGTTTCCCGTATCAGGCGCTCGCGGCTGTCGTGGCGGAAATCAATTTCCGTGCGCTTATCCACGACGCCATCGGCGGGCGTAGTGTCGCCATTGTCTTCCGTATCGATCTGTTCCAGCAGCAGCCCGGCGCTGGTGTAGCGGAAGCTGAAACTTCGCCGGATTTCCACACGGCCGTCGGCATTCAGATCCGATTCGTCCTGCTGCAGTTCCAGCAAACCATCGTCACTGAAAAAGCGCTCGCTGCGAAAAATGGCATCGACAATACCGTCTACATCGTCGTCCTGCTCAAAGGTAAACAGCACCCGGTTACTGCCGTCGTCATAGTCGAAGCGGTAAATTCGGCGTTCGTTGACCACCAGCACGCCGTCTTCCTCGACGATTTCGACCAGAAAACCCTGCCCGTTAAACAGGCGTTCGGAGCGGTAGAAAAAATTTACAACGCCATTTTCATCGATATCCGATTCCCGCAAGCTGAAAACCAGGCGGGCGCGATCGTCATAGTCGAAAGTCAGGCGCTCGCGCCAGCTTTGTGCGGTATCCGGCAGAAAGAACAGCCGCAGCTCAGCGGGCAGGCCGAAGTCGTTGTAGACCAGCAGCACCTCCTGTTCGATGGAGCCATTGTCTTCAATGTCCCGGGTTTCCCGCACCGGTACATGGACGGGAACCTCTACGCCGAGGGCATCGTACAGGTACAACAGTGGTTCGCTCAGGGGCAGCTGGTACTGGATGGCAAACGCGGTCTTGATGGCAGACAGGGAATCGAGGCCGCGGCGAGCGGGAAATCCGTAGAGGTCGAAGGCAAAGTCCAAACGGTAATCCGCCAGATCCCGATTCCAGTCCGTGAGATCGATCCCGTTCTCTGGATTCTGATCCCGGTCCAGGGTCAGGAACAGCAGCATCATGTTGGCGACAAGGTCGAGCGCGTCTACCCGCTGGTGGTCTTCCAGCGCCGCACGCAGTGCCAGCTCATCTCTCAGGGGTGAAGACCCGACCAGGTCAAACGGATTGAGCTTCGGCGCACCGCTGGCGGAGCCCAGCAGGATACCGCCGAGGGAAAATGTCACCGTCTCCCCCTCGCGGTAGCGAAAGCGGCCATTGCGATTGGTGAGACCGGAAAAACTGGGGGTTTCGTAGTGCAACCCCTGGATACCACCGGCAATAAATTTTCCGGTTTTTTCCACGCCGCCAGGCGCACCGGGACTGGCGCTGCCGGAACTGCTTGAGCTGCCAGAACCGCCTCCGGAGCCGCTGCCACTACCCAGCGCGCGATTGCCGGAATCACTACTGAAATTACACCCGCACAACCACAGGCAAATGCACAGGCACAGACTGGAAATCAGGCACTGGCGGAACCTGTCGACACCCGGTGGGACTGGCCTCACTGGCACGGGGTACTCCTTGTCGATCATGCGTCAATCTGTTGTGGATCAACAGCTTGGTGAAATTGCGCGATTCAGATCTCAGAAAAGTATTGCTGACCGCGCCCGAGGTTGTCCGGGGGACAGCGCGGGAATAATCGGATTGACGTAAAAAGAGCGAAGTTAGCAGCCGTTTAAATGAAATCAACGCCGCTTGCGTAAACAGGGGTGAGAAGTCACGGCGGTGGATTTCAACCGTTGAGGACGAAAACTGAGGGAGGGAATGAGTAACAGAGGGAATGGAGGCAGGGATTCCGGCGGCAGTACCGCCGGAATCGCCGTTAGCGGGGAGCGATCAGATCTTCCAGGACTGCACCTTGTCCAGGCCGTGCTCGGCAACCCACTGGTTCAGCTGCTTGGGGTTGCGCTTTTTCTTTTCGATGGTGGCGTTGGTGTACGGGTTGCGGTAGTGACCGGTTTCCAGCTTCGGCTCCGCCGGCTTGTTGCTGGCAACCTTGCGGGTAGCGCGGCGCGGTGTTTCGCCTTCACGCTTGAGGCTGCGGGCAATGCGGGCCTTGAGGGTGCGCACGAAGTCCGGCGCATCGTCATTGTTAAGCTGACCAATCAACCACTCGACAATCTGCTCGCCGCGAGCGCTGTACAACTCTTCCTCTTCCATGTCGTATTCGGCGGCCAGGTTGATCAACGCCTTGTCAAACGCGATGACGCCCTGTTTTTTGCGCTCGGCCAGAGCCATCTGCTCTTGCAGTTCCTCGATTTTGGCCTGGTGTTCAGCGATTTGTTGTTCGATCTGGTCGTATTCCTGAAACATATATGTTGAGCCTCGATATATGTAAAACGTAGGTGGTTTGATAGTGTTATTTGCGGTGATTAATCACCAGTATTTAAAATGTGACTTCCGAGTCTTACAAAGCCCAGGATGAAGTTTGGCTTATATCCTTTTTTCTCAACCGTCGGTTACTTGGCCCGTTACTCCAAAGGCAACTTCGATAGCCGCTATACAGAGTGCACCGGGTTTTCACCCGCGCGGTGGTTACCAATTCAATGTGTTATCGGTGCATAACCGAATCAATGTATACAGGAATATAGACGCGACGGATTAGTTCCACATCGATATCGAATTCAATTTATACAATTCCCTGTAAAAACGCGGAAATACAGCACATAACATTGAACAATTGAATGACAATTAAAGCGTTTGCTTAGCAACGGCGACCAATACCCGGAGCCACTGAGTCGACAGCGCCGGAATACTCATAGTGAAAAGCTTGTATGCAAATAGTTCTCTTTAATTGAATACCGGTGTCTCGAATATCAGAAGACTCCTAAATATTGATGCCGATTGCCGACATTTCAAGTCTGATTTGGTTATTCAATCAAAACTGAATCAATATAAAAGCCGCCTCGGGGCACGGTCTTGAGCGCTGCGCATAATACTGATTTGTCCGCCGACCGCCAATAGGTTGTATATCTTTTTTACCCGGGCGTGATTTGGTTCTTTTCCTTGTTCTATTCTTGGGTGGAACTTGTGTAGTGTTGGATAGCAGCTGCTGGAAAGCTTTGGAAATGTATCTGCACAGACTTTTCAACGCCATTAGAGATGACAAAACTGGTTAAGGGGGACCTGACATGACCAAGATTCGGGATATTCATCATATGCCAACCCTGGCGGCCCTGATGACACCATTTCCCTACCATATCGACATCGACGCGCCCATCGAGGCTGCCACTGCACTGATGGAGCAACACAGCGTCCACCACCTTCCAGTCACCCGGGATGGCGATCTGGAGACGGTCATTTCCCGTGGGGATATCGAGCGCGTGCAGTCTCCCGGACACCGTCTGGAAGAGCAACAGCTCTATGTACGGGACCTGTGCGCCCGCCGCCCCTACATCGCGGATATCCATGACCCTCTGGATAAAATACTGCTGGCGATGGCGGATACCGGAATTGGCTCGGTGCTGGTGATGAAGGAAGGTGAACTGGCGGGCATTATTACGGTAACCGATGCACTGCGCTTCTGCGGCAACTTCCTCACCGATCTGGCTCGCACCCCCGACGACGACGTCGCCTGATCGCAACCCCGCCTCTCACAGCGGCCAGACCCATAGCAGCATGGGTACTGAAATGGCGACGACGAGTATTTCCATCGGCAGTCCCATGGGCCAGTAATCCCCGAACTTAAACCCCCCGGGCCCCAGAATAAGGGTATTGTTCTGGTGCCCCACAGGGGTCAGAAAAGCGCAGGAAGCGCCAATAGCCACCGCCATCAGGAAGCTGTCCGGGTTTACATTCAGTTGCTCTGCGCTACTGATGGCTATAGCGCACATGACGGCGGCAGTGGCGGCATTGTTCATAAAGTCCGACAGGGTCATGGTCACCACCAGGATCAGCACCAGCGCAAACACCGGGTTTCCCCGCGCCAGATTGTCCAGCATCGACTTCGCCACCACATCCGCGGCCCCGGTGGATTCCATCACCCCGGCCACCGCGATCAGCGCGCCCAGCAATACAATCACCGAGCCGTCCACCGCTTCGTACACATTGCGCAGGGGCACCACTTTCAGAGCCATAAAGGCAAGCGCACAGGTGGCAAACGAAATCGCAGCCGGCAGTAGTCCGAATGCCGCACCGGCCACGGCCAACGCCATGGCGATCAGCGCCACGTAGGCCTTCTCTTTATTGGGGATGGTGATATCGCGCTGGGCCAGGGGCACACAGCGCTGTTCGTTGGCGAAATTGCTCAGGTTCTCTTCCGTGCCCATCATCATCAGGGCGTCGCCTACCATCAGCGGCGTGGAACGCAGCCGCTTGACCGAGCGGCGCCCCTGGCGCGACAGGGCCAGCAGGCTGATTTCATAGCGCCCCGCCAGACGCAGGTTTTGTGCACTTCGCCCTACCAGGTAGGAGTCCGGCATCACCACCAGTTCCCGCAGCACCAGCTCGGCCTGGGCCCGGGCGCGCTTTTCTTCCCCCTCCTTCTTTTCGTCCTTTTTGCCCTCTTCCGGGGCCTCCTCCGTAAGCGCCGCAGAAATGCCGTTGGCGGTCTCATCGGCCGTATTCAATACCGACGGGATGTCCACATTCCCACGGTGAAGGTCCCAACGCGCCGCCTCTTCAGCGGCCAGTTTTACCGGTGCCGCCCCCTCAACCACACCCGGGCCTTCAGCGGATTTGCCGTTTATATCCGGGCCCTGCTCTTTGGGCTTCTTTCGCTCTTTTTTCTTGCCATCGCCTTCCTTTTCGCCGTCACCCTGCTCCGCCGCCAGGGTCAATCCCAGACTGGAAAGTACCGCGGACAGGGATTCCGGTTCTGCCTCGATCACCAGCAGATCGCCAGCGCCAATCCGCAGGCCCGGCATGGCGGTCGATACCCGCGCATTGTTGCGCACGACTCCGATAACCTGAGCGTCTTCATCGCCGATCATTTTCACCAGTTCCGCCAGGGATTTACCGATCGACGCACTTTTCTCACCCACCAACGCCTCGGTCAGATAGGTGCCGGTTTCAAAGGTCGCGGCGCCCGCTTGGCTGCGCGCCGGCACCAGACGCCAGCCGATCAGCGCCACAAACAACACGCCTACCAGGGCCACCGCCAGCCCAACGGGGGTAAAGTCGAACATGCCATAGCTGCCGGCGCCGGCACTGGCGCGAAAACCGGACACGATCAGGTTTGGCGGCGTACCGATCAGGGTAGTCATACCCCCGAGAATGGTGCCGAACGACAGTGGCATCAGCACTTTTCCCGGCGGCAGCTGGTAGCGGTCGGCAAGATCCGTGGCCACCGGCATCAACAGTGCCATGGCACCGACGTTGTTCATAAATCCGGACATGGCGGCACCCAGTGCGGTTAGTGCGGCAATGGCGAGGGTAATGCCGCCTTTTCGCGGTACCACCTTGTGCGCCAGCGCATCCATGGCGCCGGTGTTCTGCAACCCGCGGCTCAATATCAGCACACAGGCGACGGTGACGACCGCCGGGTGACCAAATCCGCTAAACGCCTCTTCCGGCTCTATCAGGCCGGCGAACACACAGGCCAACAGCGAGGCCAGCGCCACCATGTCGTGTCGCCACGAGCCCCAGACAAACAGCACGATGGTGACCGCGAGAATCAGCAGTATGGCAATCTGATCGAGAGTCATAGATGGGGAAATTCCGGGTCTGCCAGCGACTATGCGACCCGGGGAAATTCACCCGGGCACTGACAACCATAGTGGATAAGCGATTGCCCGGCATGGTGCCAGCCCTGCTTCACAGAAGGCGGAAGCATGCGGGCTGAGAGGGGAATGGAGAAGAGGAATGGCGTTACTGATTGGACAACTGCAGGCGACGCAATCCAAAACGGCGGGTCAGCAGCCAGTCGCGGAAACGCCGCGGCAGCCAGCGTGCCATCCACGGCAATAGACTGCTTTTGTTGCCAATGCGAATCAGGCTGCGAGGCCGCTTGCGCAACAGCTCCGCCGCCAGTCGCTTGGCCAGGTCCCGCGCCAGAGTGGCGTTCTGCTGGGATTCCAGCGCCCGCGCCCGCACCGCGTCTTCGCTCCGCTTGTACCAGGAATCCGGCGCCAACAGGCCGCGCAGGGACGTCTCCGCGTGGCGCCCGAACTCAGAGGCAATGGCCCCCGGCTGCACGGTAACCACGCGGATTCCGAAGGGTTTGAGTTCCAGCCGCAATACATCGGACAGGGTGTGCACGGCAGATTTGGAAGCGCAGTAGGCCCCGGAAAACGGCGTCGGCATGATCCCGGACACCGAGCCGATATTGCAGATGATGCCGTGGCGGCGGGACTTGAGCAGCGGCGCACAGGCCCGGGCCAGGGCCATGGGGGCGAAAACATTGGTGCGAAACTGGGCTTCCAGTGCGCGGGTATCCAGCTCCAGCAGCGGCCCCATCTGGCCATAACCGGCATTGTTGACGAGGATATCCAGGCGGCCGTACGCGGTTTTGATGGCGTGTACCACGCGGTTGATGTCCGCCTGGGAATTGACGTCCAGCGCGTCTGTGGCAATCCCTACATCCGCCAGTTCCTGCAGGCTTTCGGCGCGACGCGCGGTGGCAATGACGATGGTACCGCGAGCGTGCAGCGCCAGCGCCAGTTCGCGGCCGATACCACTGGAACAGCCGGTGATGAGTGCCACCCGATCCGGCACCACGTAACCGCGGCCGATCTGCGCAAGGCTCTCGGCAGCAAAGGTGTGATCGGAAGGGCGAAACCGATTGGCAGGGGGCTTGCTCACGTTACTGCTCCACAACGGCGACTCGTAAACTCAATCTGAGTGTGTGTCTGTCAGTTTGAAGTGGGGATTTTCGATCAACCCGAAAACGTTGCCGAAGGGGTCGAGAAAACTGGCCATCAGTATCCCTTCGCCGACGTCGACAATCTCGCCGTGCTGGCGCGCACCGAGACCATTGATCCGCTCCACCTGGGCTGCGATATCCGCAACCCCCCAGTAGGCCACAACGCCATCCGCGCGGCTGGTGACATTGCGCGCATTGGGATCCAACCCCAGCTCGAAGCCGCCGACGTTAAAACCCACGTAGGCATCGGCTTCAAAGTAGGGCTCAATCTCGAGCAGGGTGGTATACCACGCTTTCGCTTCCTGTATGTTACTCACACCGTAAATGATGCTGCGTAACCCCAAAAACTGACTCACCTCAGACCTCCGTTTGGAGCATTATTTCCGGCGCTGACGCCGACTTTATGTTGTCTGTATTTTGAGCAGGCCGGGCTCAGAACTATTCCAGTTCTTGCTCCAGCTGTTCCAGCAGGTCAAGGGGTTCGATTTCTTCCCCTTCCAGCTCATCGTTCCAGTTGATGCCCACCAGCAATACGTCTTCATGCATACCGGTGAGCCAGTCGTCCATAAATTCTTCAAGGTCTACGGGAACAACCTGGTAGTCCACCCAGTCGTCGACGATATGCGCTTCGGCATATTCCCGCTGGGACCAGAACGGCATGACATCGCTACCCGGACGGGTTTCCGATTCACACAGGGCAAACCCCTCTTCCCCCTCCAACGCCCACACACACCCTTGCTCTACCGCCTCTGGCAGAAAGCGGGCGCAGTTTTCCTCAAAATCGTCTCCGAGAGGTTCCAATTCCATACCGGCTTGCCTTGAAAATAATGTTGGGAGTTTACGTCAGATTGGGCGGGATAAGTAGAAACTTGCGCTGGGTTGTGGATGGTTCTTTATTCAGAACCAGGATGGAGATTCGGGTTCTGGGGTTCTTAGTAGCGAGTCCGGGGCGGCAAAGTGCCGGACGCGGGTTTTCAGGACCGCTGTGAACCCATCCCTGGGCGCTTCGTCGCAAACAGGACGTTTGCGACGCAGCTTACAGGGACGTATTGAAGGGGGGCGCCTAGCCCGGTTCCAAAAACTAATCCCCAGCACTCCGGCGCCACCGAAACCACTACGAAGCTATACCCAGGGACCGCGATAAAACAAAAACTAAAGCTGCAACCGGTGTCCATTTTCTTTCAACCACCGCCGCAGCACGCGGTATTCCGGACAAAGACTTCCCACCAGTTCCCAGAATGCCCGACTGTGATTGTGATGTTGCAAATGGCAGACCTCATGAATCACCAGATAATCCACCACGGGCTCAGGTGCGAGACAAACCAGCCAGTTGTACTGGAGTTCTCCACGGATGGTGCAATGTCCCCACTTGCTGCGGGTGCGCCGGACTTTTACCGAAGAAAAGTTAAGCCCCAAAAGGCCAGAAAAATAGCGGGATTTTTCGTTCAGGGTTGCCAGTGCTTCGCGCTGATAAAGCTTCTGCAACGCCGCCTGAATCTGATCTTCATCCGGCTCCCGCGTGCGGCAATACAGCTGGATATAGCCATCGCGAATTCCCGCATCCGCCGCGCGCCCAGCACGGTCCAGCTCCAGGGTTTTACCCAGCCATGGAAAGCGCGCACCGAAAACATACTGGTGATCCGGCACTTGCGCCTGACGATGCTCCAGCCCGCGCAACTGCTCGCGCACCCAGGCAATATTGTCTCGCAGGAACTGATGACCGTGACGTTCAGCACAGCGCTGTGGGATCCGCACTTCCGCACCCTTTTCCGTTACGACCAACCCCAGGCGCTTGCGGCGCGGCGAGCGGGATAAACGGTAGGACACTTCCTCAAAAGTAAACAGATCCGCAGTCACAACAAAAATATCATCAAGCAGCAAAATTATCGTGTGGGCACCGGCACCACTGCCATAGTGATGCGGGAGATACAGTTGAGTTTGCCTTTCGGATCATGGATACGGATTTCCCACACCTGACTGGAACGACCGAGGTGAACCACCGACGCCTTCGCGGTAACGGTACCTTCCACTACCGGGCGCAGATGATTGGCATTGATCTCCTGACCAACGCAATAAAACTTGCTGTTATCCACAACGAAATTGGCCGCGACCGACCCCAGGGTTTCCGCCAACGCCACACTGGCGCCGCCATGAAGAATACCGAACGGCTGGCGGGTGCGATCTTCCACCGGCATGGTACCTACGAGGTAGTCTTCGCCGACTTCAATCACCTGCATTCCCAGATAGCCGGGCATGCAACTACCCAGACTCTGATTCACTTCTTCCACCGTGGGGTTGCCATACCAGATCGACATGAGATCACCTCTTTGAATTCACCTATAAACGGCAGTGAATATCAGTAAAACAGCAGAGGATTGAAAGCACCAAAGCCACCAAAGCGCATCATCTCACCTTCCAGATGACGCATTTCCCGCATCAGGGAGCGCCGCTGACTGCGCAGGGCTTGCGCCTCCTTTTCCGTCGTGGCCTCATCCAACGCTCTGGTGATCCGATAGTACTCCCGCTCTACGTTATCGTAGCGGCTGGCCAACGCGTTATATTGTTGTTCCGCCTGGTACACCACCAGTCCACGCTGGTAGTTGGCCATAAACAAATCCGCAGTTGGGCCGGTACATACCCCTTCGTAGTCGCGGCCGTAGCGGCCGACGGTAAAACCATTTTCCGGGGTACAGTACTGCTCCACGCCCTCTTCATGGCCCCGCAGCCAGGCAGCGGTGTCGGTGCGCACGCCGTATTCGTGACACTTCTGCGCGATCTGGTAGACGGTGGCCTGGCTGCGACCACGAGCGCCGTCTTCGATGCCGCGCTCGTACCAGAGGCCCGCCTGGCACTCATTTTCAGAAATTACCGCGCAGCCACCAGCCAGCGCCACGGCCGTAGAGAGCGAGATCAGGGTGAGGATTTTCCAGAGTTTCATGACCGGCCTGCGATTCCATGTGTTAAACCCAACGCTGGCCTCCGGCAAGGTACCGCCACCGAAGGTGTTCACCGTTTCTATTTAGCCCGCTCCCGGGTGAATCATTCCTGAATCAGCCAAAGCGTTTGTCCGCGACGAAGGGATTTGTCTGTCTCTCCTGACCGAAGGTCGACATGGGGCCGTGACCGGGGATGAACTTGACCTGGTCACCCAGAGGCCAGAGCTTTTGGGTGATGGAGTCGATCAGGTCCTGGTGGTTGCTCATAGGAAAGTCGGTGCGACCGATGGAGCCGGCGAACAGGACGTCACCCACCAGCGCCAGATTAGTGGGGCGGTGGAAGAAAATGACGTGGCCGGGGGTGTGGCCGGGGCAGTGTACGACCTCAAGGACTTCGTCGCCGACGGTGACCGTATCGCCGTCGTTGAGCCAGCGGTCGGGGGTAAAGGTTTCCACCGGGGGGAAGCCATACATCTGGGCCTGTACGACGATTTTTTCAATCCAGAACTGGTCGGCTTGCTGGGGGCCCTCTACGGGCAAGTGCAGCTGGCGGGACAAGGGCGCGGTGCCACCGACATGGTCGAGGTGACCATGGGTAAGGAGAATTTTTTCCAGCTTGAGGCCGCGCTCTTCGACGGCAGCCAGTATGCGGTCAATATCGCCGCCCGGATCCACTACGGCGGCGCGTTTGCTGTCGTCACACCACAGCAGGGTGCAGTTTTGCTGAAAAGGAGTGACGGGGACCGAGTGAAATTGCAAAGCCATGGGATTACCTGTTGAGTCTTCGGTGCCGAGTATAACGCCCGCACGCCTATCCGGCTAAGGTGGCCCAGGTGCGTAGCGCTTTGCTCCCCACGACTTAACTGACCTAGACTGCCGCAACCGAGGCCCGCTGTAACGAGCTCGCTCTGCGCCCATTCGACTTCTTCAATACGTCTTTTACATCGTCCACCAGACTCTTCTGCACCAGCTCGTTTTGCCAATAGCCATCGTGCGACACCAGCTGGGGTCCCCAGCTTGCGGCGCTCCAGTCTGCCAGGGGCCGGGTTTCGAAATCCCGGTAAACCGCCTGGTTGTAGGAAGGGCTCAGGGGTTTCAGGGGCCAGCCGAACAAGTCGTCGGGATGGTAGAAATTTTTCCAGCGGAAGTTGTAGCCGCGGGTATCCGAGGTGACGGCCTGGATCTGGTCGCGCGCCATACCGGCGCTCCACAGGGGATTACTGGCACCGAGGGTATACCAGTGGGCAAGGGTTTTGCCCCGCAGGAACAGATCTTTGGCAGAGCCTTTGTGGACGCCCTTGGGGCCACCGTCGCGCCAAATGCCATGGCTTACGGTTGGTCGCTGGGCATCCCACAGATAGTTGGAAAGAATACTGCAACCGATGGAATGGCTGAGGAGAATGATCGGCGTGGTGTCGGAGGTGGCTTTGGCAGCGCGTTCCAGAGTCTGGTAGATGGCCTGCTGGGTTTTGTCATAGTTGCCTCCGCGCTGGTCGATATCCGCCAGTTGTGCAGAGGCTTCGGCGAGGCCGTAAAGCATGAATTTGCGCGCGCGCAGGTAGTCCATATCGCGCTTCTGCATGGCGTCGAATACCCGCTCGATATTGGGCTGCAGGTGGCCCTGGCAGAGGATGGTATCCGCATGAACGCGGGACCAGTCGTCGCCAAGTGCCTGTTCGAGCGCCCGGAACAAGGGCGCGGCAAAATCTTCGTCAACGGCCCCCATACCAGGTGCTGCCAGTATTACCAGATCCGCCATGTTCGCTCCCCGTAGCTTTCTTGTTATTGGTTATTGGATGCGAATACCTCTCCGGGATTTACCCGCGCATCTTTATCAGGTCGATATCAGGTCGATGATTTTCAGCACTCGTTTAGTTCTCTGTGCTCAGTGTTCACTGCTTTGTAGATCAGCAGTAAACGTACATCAGCAATAAACACGCCAATAGACGGCAATCATCGCTTGGAAACAGGAAAAGCTACCACCGCTTGATGACGATGGGAAGAATTGCGCCATAAAAGACGAAGAACACGCTAAAAAGCAGTTAGAAAGACGCTGTTTTGCAGAAAATCAGATTTTTTTACGCCTTCGGGGAACTTGAGCGTCAGCGCCCCGTCAAAGAAATCAGTTCCCCCAGGTCACGCCCGTGAAAGCGTGTGGTGACCGAACTCTCTCATCGTATCTCTGCTTGAAGCCGGCCTTGCGCCGGCTTTTCTTTGCCTCCCGCACGCGAGTCACAAGACCGGCGCGCACAGAAATCAGCGTTTCGGCGGTGCGTCGGAGCGGCGGCGGATCAGGGTGAAGTCCAGTTGTACCTGCTGGCCGTTTTCCGCTTCCCCGGCGCGCACTGCGCGCACTTTCCTCACCAGCAGATCCACCGCCGCGCGCGACATATCCACAACCGGCTGGTGAATCGTGGTCAGCTCCGGCCAGATGGTGGTGGCGACCGCGGTGTCGTCAAAACCGCACACGGTGAGATCTCTGGGCACATCCAGGCCACGGCGCTGGGCCACGGAGATGGTGGCTGCGGCCATTTCATCGTTGCAGGCGAAGATTGCGCTGGGCGGTTGCGCCAGATCCAGCAGGCGCTCCGCGCCCCTCAGGCCGGAGCGGTAGGTAAACAGCCCGTCTACTACCAGTTCATCGATCAGCGGCAACGCCGAATCCTTCAGCGCCCGGCGGTAGCCCTCGAGGCGCCGCCGGCTCACCTGCTGACCACAGTCGCCGGTGATAAACCCGATGCGCTGGTGACCAAGGGAGACGATGTGCCGGGTCATCTCATAGGCAGCCTGGTAATCGTCGATCTTGACCACGGAAATATTGTTGCGCGCCTGCTCGGAGGCAATCAGCACCGCGGGGGTATCGCTGCTCTCCAGCACTTCGAGCACCTCGGGCAGATCCGACAGCGGTGGTGGCAACAGCATCGCCTCTACCCCACCACTCAGCATCCGTGCGGCCACCGCTTCCGCGTTCAGCGACACATCACAGTGCTCCACCACCAGCTGGATGTTGTAGCGGCTGGATTGTTCCAGCGCGCCAATCAGGAAAGCGCTCAGGTAGGACGCGCTGAGATTACTGTGCAGCAGACCGATCTTGATCTGTGCACCGCCGGCGAGACTGCGGGCGGCACTGTTGGGGGTATACCCCAGGGCTTTGATCGCGGCATTGACGATTTCGCGGGTGCGCGCACGCACGTTGTCTTCACCGTTGATCACCCGGGATACGGTCATCGGCGAGACCCCCGCCTCGCGGGCCACATCGGCTATGGTGGGGCCGCTGCCCTGGCGGCGGCTCTGCTTTGGTTTCACGATTTCGCTGGCCCGATCAATTCAGTGGTGGCCAATGATCCAATGTTCCATCGGTGTGGGCAACTCCGGGCCTTGTCCGGCCAAGCAGCAAGGCTACAACGCGGCGGTTTCCGGCTTGTTCATCGCGGTATTATTTGCGGGAGCGGCCTTGCAGTAGCGGTCGATAAAGACCTGATGCTCCGGCAGACGCGCCACCGCATTGCGAATATTTCCCTGCAGCCCCGCCAATGCCTGGCGCAACTGCGGCTCGCTCATCAGTCGCCCCATGGGGTGATAGGTTTGTGGATACAGATGCTGGCCGAGCATCACCTGCACCCAGCTGTCGGTGCGGAACAGTTCGTCCGCGTTGCGATGCACCTGGGCACTTTCACGGAACAGTGCGATACGCTCGGCGAGAGAGTCCGGTACCGACATATGTTTGCAGTAACGCCAGAATTCGCTGTCTTCGCGCTCCGTGAGTTTGTAATGCAGCACGACAAAATCCCGCACTTTTTCCAGCTCATCGCGGGACTGCTGGTTGAAGCGCTGCTGCAGCGAAGGAACAATGCCGTCAAATGGGAACAGCTGCATCAGGCGAGTGATGCCAATCATGATCAGGTGGATACTGGTGCTCTCAAGGGGCTCCACAAAGCCGCTGGAAAGACCGAGGGCAATGCAGTTCTTTTCCCAAGCTTTTTTGCGGCGACCGGCGCGATAGCGGATCAGGCGCGGATCGAACAGCGGCTCGCCATCAATTTCCGCCAGGAACTGCGCGAGCGCCTCGTCGTCGGACTGATAATCACCACAGAAGACCATGCCGTTGCCCATGCGCGATTGCAGTGGAATCTGCCAACGCCAACCGGCGCTGCGGGCGATAGCGCGGGTGTTGGGGCGGGCCGGGCCCGCCAGTTCCGACTGCACCGCATAGGCGCGATCCGTGGGCAGCCACTGATTCCAGTCCTCAAACCCGCACTGCAGGATTTCCTCCATCAATAATGCACGGAAGCCGGTGCAGTCGATAAACAGGTCTCCTCGCACCTGCTTTCCGCACTCCAGTACCAGTGACTCGATAAAACCGTCCGCAGCATTGGTACGCACTTCCCGAATCTTTCCCTCGCTACGCACTACCCCACGCGCCTCACAGTGTCCGCGCAGATACTGCGCGTAGCGGGTGGCATCCAGGTGATAGGCGTAATTCAGCATTGGCTTTTCCGAAGTGGCGAACTTGCGACTGTTTAACGCCTGGGTTTCCAGACAGTAGTCACCGAGTTCGCCGCCAAATCCAAGGCTTCTTGCGTGTAGCCAGAACTGGTGGAATTCACCCATCCAGTTTGCTTTGCCGAGATGCCCGAAACCATGCACATAACGGTCACCATCCCGGCCCCAGTTGGCAAACTCGATACCCAGTTTGAAGGTGGCCTGGGTTGCGCGCATAAATTCCGCTTCGTCGATACCCAGCAGCGCGTGAAAAGAACAGATGGTGGGAATGGTGGATTCCCCCACTCCCACAGTACCGATAGCATCGGACTCCACCAGTTCTATTTCCAGCAGTGATCCCAGCTGTTTGGAAAGCGCGGCGGCAGCGAGCCAGCCAGCGGTGCCACCCCCGGCGATCACCACTTTTTTAACCTGGTTATTGTTCATTTTTCTTTTCTCCTGTCATCCCGTGTTACACCCATTCAGCGGTTCAACCGCTGCAGCAATTGTGCGCGCAAGCGGCGCGCACTCAGGGTATCCAGCTCCGCCAGGGCGCCACGCGCGTGTTCTGGCAAGTGCGCGCGCGGTGTTTCCGCTGGGCCAAACAGGTAGTAGTCAAACAACGCACGCCAAGCCTGCTTTTCACTGTCCGGTCTGTCGCGCAGGCTGAGAATACCGTGCAGCAGCGTGTTCATCGGCGTATCCATAAAGGCCGGCGACGGGTTCCACCAGTAATTCACCATGGCGTTGAACGGGGCCTGCGCCTCCACTTGATGCCACCACAGGGCCGGGTAAAACAGTACATCCCCCGGATCCAGATCCGCTACCTGTGCCACCTTCAGGGCCTCGCGGAAACTTGGATAGCGTGTGTGATCCGGATGGTAAAAATCCACCATGCTCACGACCTGCCCCCCCGGTGTCGGCTCCAGCGGCCCCGGGTAGAGATTGGCCACCTGTTCCGGTGGAAACAGGATGAAGCGACGCTTTCCGACCAGCGAACAGGCAATATTGTGGGACTTATCAAAATGTGCCCGGGCCACAGTGCGATTGCCCAACCAGATACTCGCCAGCGGCGCAAACTGTTCCAGGTTTTCGCTCTGGCGAACCAGGTCATTGGCGTCACGGAAACCGGGGAGGCAGGCGTCAACCGTAGTTGAGCCGATATAGAAAGCCGGGGGCTTTTGCTCGCTGAGGTGTTGTTCAATATGCTGGAAAAAATCGTCCAGTTTCAGGCGTTCGCTGGCAAAATTGAGACCGGTGAGATCGTCGTTGTAGCCGAATTGCCCGTCAATTTCCGCGGTACCGATATAAGCCACCAGTGGGGAGCCGTTATAAAACCGCAGTAAATAGTTCATCGCTGCCTGGGGCGATTCCAGTCCGGCCTGCACCATTGGCCAGCTGCGTGCAAACCCTTTGACCACCACAGGCACATCGCTCTCAATGAGCTGCTGCAGAGGAAAATGTGCGAGTTTCGTGCCGTCCATTTCAGGCACTTTGTTGTCGATCTGGATCATGGCAATCCCGGTGTTATTGTTATTGTCAGTCGCGAGTGTTTCAGGTAACCGCTGCGGCAGAGCGGCGGTTCTTCAACTCGATCAAACGGGAGACATTGCCCTGGGATGCGAGTACATGAAATGCTAGCTGCAAATATCCCTGTCGGTTGAGGGCCTCCAACTGCGCTCCATCCAAAGCCGCCAGTTTTTCCCGACTGATGGTACTGAAATGTTCAATGGTGTACTGCTCGCCCTCGTTGAGTTTGAGTTCCAGTCTCACCGGTTCAATCAGACCGCAGGATTCGAAGGCCGCGAACATGCCCTTGCTCTCCGTCACACCGCGGTGAATCAACTGCAGAATACCGCTGATACGCTCCAGGTATGGGGAATGGCCGCCATGGGTAAGGAATACCGGCTGCCCACGGTCGCGGTTGACCCGGGGGTTATCCATATCCACATGAATCATGGGACTGCCGGACGCGCCCTGCAGGCCAATCAGAAACGGGCCGCGGGCACGCACGGCGGGAATATAGGTGGCATTCCAGCCATTCTCGTCCAGAAACAGGTTTTCATCCCGGTCCAGCCCTAACAAGGCAACAGACTGATACTCACCACTGGTGTTGTCACGATGAAAAAAAATCGGGTATTCCTTCTGGATATCCAGGTATTCCGTGGGCAGGGTTAACACCTGATTGACATTGTCGCCAAATTTCTCGGAATAACCGGTAATCACTTTCAGGTCGTGATGATTGACGTTGTCCAGTAATACACTTTGGGTCATTTCTCTCACCTGGGTTTTATTATTTTTTTGGATATTCAGTCACTAACAATTCAAACCAGTACTTCAAAGCAGAAAAGGGCCGCTGCATTCGCAGCGGCCCTTCCAGATTGAACAATCTGTTTTCTGTTGGCAAGTTTGCATTGCCGGTTTATATCAGAACTTGTACTGCGCACCGATCAGATAGCGAGCATCCAGTTCCTGAGCAAACCAGACGTTGTTCTCGTCGCGAGCGAAGGTCTTCATACTCTCCTCGGTGAGGTTCAGGCCTTCAAACAGCACGGTGAAATTATCGGTCACTTCGTAGCTGATATTCACATCCAGCTGACCGTACTCATCCACATACACCGGGTTGTTGGACGCACCGCGGTTGACCTGGGACAGGAACTGATCACGCCAGTTGTACGCGAGGCGCGCGGACACACCGAAGTTTTCGTAGATCACCGCGAGGTTGGCACTATCGCTCAGGCCGAGCAGCGCAAACTGGGTATCTGCCGGATCTGCACCGTTGTCGTAGCCCACGTCACCACGCACGGTAGTCAGGTTCGCCTGCAGACCGAATCCGGTCTCCCCGAAGAAGTGCTGTGCCGCAAGCTCAAAGCCGTGAATCTTCGCTTCACGGTTATTCACCGGCACCGCCACGTCGAACATGAACAGCGGATCGCTGGAATCGGCGACCACATCGTATTCCGTGAGAATCTCATCGATATAGCCCTGTGGAAGGTTGCCATCCACCAGTTCGCTTTCGAACATGGTTTTGGCACTTTCAATACCAAAGTTGTCGATCAGCGCAGTCAAGGTAAACAGGTGCGCTTCACTGGCATCTACGCCCATCTCGTCCAAGGCCGCGAGGGCATCACCGGAACGGCTTCCCGCCGCGCCAGAGGTCGGGTCACGCAGGTCAAACAACGACTCACTGAACTTGCCGTCACCGATAAAGTTGGCAACGCGCTTCTCGTAGAAACCGGCGGATACATAGCTGCTGTCGCCGTAGTACCACTCCACAGACAGGTCGAAGTTGTCCGATTCCAGCGGCAGCAGACCCGGGTTACCGCGGCTACCACCGGGCACAGCGCCGAGCGCGATGGGACCGGACGGGTTGCTTGCGGTGGTCGATGCGAACAGGTGGCCGTAATCAGGACGGGCAATGGTTTTGCTGTAGGAAACCCGACCCTTCAGGTCCTGACGCAGGTCGATGGAGAAATCCAGGCTCGGCAGCAGGTTGTTGTACTTGCCACTGAGGCTCACCGGCATCTGTTCGCCAGTCAGTGTGCGGCCAAAGTCGTTGTCGGATTTCCAGATGATGTTTTGGGGTACCGCCACCAGCGAAGTGGATTTGGTATCGGTTTCTTCAAAGCGAGTACCAATAACCAGTTGTGTGGGGAAGTTGCCCAGTTGACCTTCCAGGGTGAACTGGAAGTAGGCAGACAGAATGTCTTCCTCCACCATGTTGTATTCCCGGGTATCGATTTCGTCTTCCGACCAGGGCCCGGCAAGGGCCATAAGCAATTCACCGGCGTTGCCGCGATAAGCGGTAAGACCTGCACTGCCCGGATTGTAGTCGTCAAACATGCAGGTCATGCAGAAGGCTTCCACCAGGTCCGCGGGAATGTCGGGGGTGCGGTTACCCCAACCACCCAGAGACTGGGTTGTCTGCATTTTCTGCTGGGTCATTTCGGAGCCGATGGAACTCAGGCCAAAGTCGATGCGCCCATTGTCGAACTCCCAGCTGCCGTCGAGGCTGAACTGATCGATCTGATGTTCCTGGCTGGAAGTCGCGGTGCGCGCAACAGACGTGGACAGTTCATTCGCATCGATCTGGCCATTGCCATTGAAGTGATCGTCATTGAACACGATATCCGCTACCGGGAAGCCGCTGCTTACATCCAGGCTATGCGCATCCACTACGAAGGCACCGATACCGAACAGGATAGAGCTGGTACCCAGCGGGCCATTCGGGTTGGACTCGGACTTGGAGGTATGGGCATCAAAGCTGAAGCTCAGATCATCCGAGGCATCCCACTCCGCATTAAAACCAAAGGACTGTAGTTCGTCTTCACTGGAGCGCAACTGCTGTTCGAAGCCCAGGTCTTTTACGTCACCGGGAATGTCCTGGTACTGATACAGCGGCGTGGCGACGGTGGAGTTGCCGTCGAAGGTCATTTCACTGCGGATGGCGTTGAACCAGTTGCCCTGGTCGGTACGCTGTTCCAGCTGCTCGTTGTTCGCGTACAGCGCGTCGGCGGTCAGGGTCAGATCTTCGCGGGGCCGGAACTGCATGGTGAGCTGGGCGTTGGTGCGCTCGCGCTCATTACTGGAGACGTGGTAACGGCTGTCTTTGGGAATCGCAACCAGCTGATCGTCCGCCGGCGCATTGTTGATCACCGTATCGTTACCCACAAACTCGCTGGAACCGTCGTTGATGGAGGCACCGGTACGGATATCCCAGTCGTTGACGGTAGCACTGCGGGTACCACCATGGCGCTCCTGGTAGGAACCGAACAGAGCCACACCGAAAGTTTCTTCTTCGTTGGTCCAGCTGAACAGACCCGAGGTTTCCGGGGTGAAGTCATCACCATCAAAGTTCACACCGGTGTCGTGCATGCCTTTCACACCCACGGACGCCTGGATACCCGGATTGTCCAACGGGCGCACGGTGTTGATATTTACGGTTGCACCGATGCCGCCGGTGGGGGATGAAGCGCGGCCGGTTTTGTACACCTCAAGGCCGGACACACCTTCAGAGGCGAGGTTTGAGAAGTCGAAGGAGCGGCCGGTGCCAGATTTCCAGTCGGAATCCTGGTCACCACCAACGGTGGTAACATTCGTCGTGGGCATCTGGCGTCCGTTCAGGGTCACCAGGTTGAAGCTGGGACCGAAGCCGCGCACGGTAATTTCAGAACCTTCGCCATTCACCCGGTTGATGGACACACCGGAGATCCGCTGCAGGGATTCCGCCAGGTTGGTGTCGGGGAATTTGCCCATATCTTCGGCAGAGATGGCGTCAACCACACCGGCGGAGTCACGCTTGATATCCATGGCCCGTTCCATGGAAGCGCGGATACCGGTAACGGTAACCTCTTCCAGCGCGGCGCCTTCCTGGGCGAACAATTGCGGTGCGCAGGTCATGGAAGCAATGGCTGCTACCACGGCACCGGACAATTTTGTGCGTTTGAACATTTTGGATTTCCCTCTTCGCATTTCGCCGCGGTCGCTATATCCCGACTGGATCGCTCCGGGAAGAACTTGGCGGCCATTTTTGGTTATTGTTTGATTTTCGATCTTTATGGTACCGCTACCATAATAGAGATACGCCTGCTGACTCGACGAGTCAAGCGGTTTAGTCCCTATCTATTTGGAGAGACGAGTGATTGGCGGGGATAGTCCCCCCTGAGGACAAATAATCCTGCGAGAGAAGCGGAAACAGGTGACAGATGTGGCGACGCCAAGAGCGCCACCGCCAGAACAAATCAGAAAAACATGAAAAAAGAAGTGAGGAAACGCCAGGCTCAGTGCCCCGGCGCCCAGGGAAATTGCTGCTGCTGGTAATACTCGAGGCTGTGCGACGGCTGTGCGCTACCGGCAGGTAATCTGCGCCCGGATACCGACTGGAAATAGGCAACGGACGCATCCCGCCACCACTTTGCCTCCCGCGCCTGCACCGCCAGCAAGCGCGCGGTCTTGTCGAAGCGCTCGGGATCTATGTGGTTTTCCAGAGAGTGCCATTGATCCTGTAAGTTTTGCGCCGTGGCCACACCGCGATCGTAGCGGTACACCAGTTCCCCCCACAGGTCGCGCCCGGACGCCACAGGGTAGTCCCAGGGCAGATGGTGGAACCAGAGCAGCAGGTCATCCCCTACTCCGCTGCGGCTGGCAAAGCGCGCGGCCACCGGAGCCGCATACTGGGCAACGGCGTTGCTGCCATCCCCGGTGCGGTCAAAGCCGATGCCGTTGCGATCCGCGCGATGGTAGTAGGCCGGATTCCACTCCGGCCGCGCCAGATCCGATACCCAGGGACCAGGGCCATAGTGGTGACCGGTGGCCATCAGGTGTGCGAGTCCCAGCGGCGTCATGTAATCCACGACCGCCTGGCGCGACGCCAGCATCATTTCCAATCCGATGTCGAGCAGCGTGGGATTGTTCGAGAAGGTAATTTTCAACCAATCCCGCGCCACTTCCTCCGCGCTCAGATCCGGGTTCCAGGCCATGCGCCCGAACACATACCAGTTGGCCTGATTAAAAGTGGAGCCGCTCCAGTCCCGGTCGCTGCCGATATTCGCCACCCCGGCGATGCCGGTGAGACGGTGCCCGTACAGGCTGCCATCGACCACCCTGGTGACGGTGGAACCCGCGCCTCTGGCAAAGGTATCCGCCTTCAGCACTTCTTCGTACATGGGGCCCAAGTAGGCAAGATGGGATGCAAAACCGAGGTACTCCTTGGTGATCTGGAACTCCATCATCAATGGGGTTTTCGCCATGGCGCCAAACATAGGGTGGAAGGGTTCCCGCGGCTGGAAGTCGATGGGGCCGTTTTTCACCTGCACGATGACGTTGTCATCAAACTGACCATCCAGCGGCACAAAGTCGCTGTAAGCCTGCTTGGCGCGGTCCTCCGGATTGTCCTGCTGATAGACGAACGCCCGCCACATCACCACACCGCCGCGGGGCTTCAGTGCTCGAGCCAGCAGATTCGCGCCCTCGGCGTGGGAGCGCCCGTAATCCTGTGGGCCCGGCTGCCCCTCGGAATTGGCCTTTACCAGAAAACCACCGAAATCAGGGATCAGGCGGTAAATCTCATCCGCTTTGCCTTGCCACCAACGCTGCACCTCAGGATCTTTCGGATCTGCCGTTGTCAGCCCGCCAATTTCCACCGGCGCACTGAAACGCGCGGACAGGTACACCCGGATACCGTAAGGCCGGAATACCTCTGCCAGGGCCGCGGCCTTGGCGAGATAGCGCGGGGTCAGGCTGTCGGCACTGGCATTCACGTTGTTCAGCACCGTGCCATTGATGCCGATGGCGGCGTTGGCGCGGGCGTAGTCGGTGTAACGGGGATCGAGAACATCCGGCAGGTTCCACCAGTCCCAGATGGACTGGCCCGCGTAGCCGCGCTCCACGGTACGGTCGAGATTGTCCCAGTGGTTCAGCAGGCGCAGGCCGATGCGCGGCTGGCCGGAAATATCGACTTCCGCGATAGATGTGCGGGTCTGCAAAAGTCGCAGGAAGTGAAAACCGCCGTACAGCAATCCCCGTTCGGAATTGGCGGTGATCACCGTTCCCTGGTGGCCGCGAATCTTCACAGACCGAATCAGATAGCCCTCATCCCCCAGGCCCTTAAGCGGAAGTTTTTCCGCGCGTACCAGAGGCGACGATTGCGGTGTTGCCACCAGTACAAAGCCGTCGCCGCGAATATGCTCTGAAACTGCAGGCGCCCGCTCCAGCAAACCGCCGACACCGCGCACAAGTTCACTGGCAATGGTATTCAGGGCCGGTGACTGCTCGCGCCCGGGAATGAGCAGCTGGCGCAACTGCGGTCGGTACTGATGCCGGGTTTCCTGTTCCAGCGGCTGGTAGCGCAGCCACAGGTCGTAGCCGTCTTCCGCTTTTGCGGCAGCTGCCGCAAACAGGAAGGCGGAGAATAGGAGGACCGAGAACGGCAGCAGGGTTCTGGGCGGAAAAAACGCATCGCTATGCATGGTGACCTCGAGGGCTTTTTATTATTTCTGATACGGAATCTGTAGCCGCGGGACTTTCTTGTATCTTTCTTTGATCTTTCGCGGATCTTTATTGGGACTTTCTTTACGCCGGCTCCCGAGGCTAAAATGGTAGCGCTATCAAAACAAGACCATAACACAGATTTTCACCCCGATTGGCAAGTTGAAATAACTTCCGGCTAAATCATGCGCTAGCGGCGTAGAGGGAGTACCGCATGCTGAATATCAAATCCGCCCGGGTCATCACCAGCTCCCCCGGACGCAATTTCGTTACCCTGAAAATTGAAACCGAAGACGGCACTTACGGTGTCGGCGATGCCACGCTCAACGGCCGCGAGCTGGCGGTCGCGAGTTATCTTGAAGACCACATTGTTCCCTGCCTGCTTGGCCGCGATGCCCATCAGATCGAGGATATCTGGCAGTACCTGTACAAGGGCGCCTACTGGCGTCGCGGGCCTGTAACCATGTCGGCAATTGCCGCGGTGGATATGGCATTGTGGGATATCAAGGCGAAGGTGGCCGGCCTGCCGTTGTATCAATTACTGGGCGGCGCCTGCCGCAAGGGCAACCTGGTGTACGCCCACGCCAATGGCGAAAGCATTGCCGAAACCATTGCCGAGGCAAAAAAATATATTGCCCAGGGATACCGCGCGGTGCGCCTGCAGTGCGGAGTGCCGGGGCTGGGCTCCACCTATGGCGTGAGTAAAGACAAGACCCGCTACGAGCCCGCCGACGCAGACCTGCCCTCGGAAAATATCTGGTCCACGGAAAAGTATCTGCGCGTCGTACCGGAGCTGTTTGCCGCAGCGCGGGAAGAGCTGGGTTGGGATATCCACCTGCTGCACGATGCTCACCACCGCATGTCTCCTATTGAGGCCGCGCGCCTGGCGAAAGACCTGGAGCCCTACCGCCTGTTCTGGCTGGAAGACGCAGTACCGGCAGAAAACCAGGCCAACTTCCGCCTGATCCGCCAACACAGCACCACGCCGCTGGCGGTGGGGGAAGTATTCAACAGTATCTGGGACTGCAAACAACTGATCGAAGAACAACTGATCGACTATATCCGCGCCACCGTAGTACACGCCGGCGGCATCACCCACCTGCGCCGTATCGCCAATCTGGCGGCGCTGTACAACGTGCGCACCGGCTGCCACGGCGCCACCGACCTGTCGCCAGTTACCATGGCGGCGGCGTTGCATTTCGGCCTGTCGATTCCGAATTTCGGCATTCAGGAATATATGCACCACACCGATGAAACCAACGCCGTATTTCCTCACAGCTACACCTTCAGCGATGGCTACCTGCACCCGGGAGAAAAATCGGGACTGGGAGTGGATATTGACGAGGAAGCGGCCAAGGATTTTCCCTACCAGCGCGCCTTTTTGCCGGTGAACCGGCTGGAAGATGGCGGCATGCACGACTGGTAATAAGAACGGGATACGGATAATAAAAAAGCCAGCGGAAATCCGCTGGCTTTTTCCGTTACTGCGGCTTACGTCAAAAAATCATTCACACACATTACCGGTCACTACCGGCACTTCGGCACTGCTGCCGCCCTTGTTACCCTGCATACCAAAGCTCACGGTCTGGCCCACACCAATGGTGTCGTTCCATCCCATACTGGTAGCACTAAAGGGCCCCATGCCATTCACCACCGCATTCCAGGTGTTCACCAGCTGGGTTCCATCGCTGTAACCCCACTCAACTTGCCAACCACTCAGGGCTTCACTGCCGGTGTTGGTCAGGCGCACTTCTGCGGTAAAGCCGGTATTCCATTCATTCGACACCACATACTCACAGTTCGCGCCGGTACCCGCGGTACCACCGGAGCTGGAGCTGGAACTGGATGAGCCACCGCTACTGGAAGAACTGCTGCTGCCGCCAGACGAACTGGATGAGCTGGAGGAAGAGCCGCCAGAAGAACTGGATGAACTACTGGAAGAAGAGCCACCGGAAGAGGAGCTACTGCTGGAGGACGAAGAACTGCTGCTGGATGAAGATGACGAACCACCCCCGGAACCACCCCCCGAACCACTACCGTCAAACTCCACATCCACACAGCTGTGGAAACGCTCCCAGGTGTAGTAATTGCGCCCCCACTCACCGTAGATAATATGCCGCCCTTCCCGCTCCGGTACCTCACAGGTGGTGTGGAACAGGTTGTTGGCTTTTTCCGCCACCACGAGCGGGTTGCCGGTGGGATCTTTGTCATCGTATTTCAGGACACAGAAGGCTTCGTCGTCAAAGTCATCCCAGGTAAGCGTCCCCCCCACCTGGTAATCGAAGCCTTCCTTGGTGATCCAGTAGCGGAATTCTTCGGTATCGTCCCAGTGGGGCCCCCAACTTATGTTCCAGGTGAGGGTCTGGGTACCGCCATTCATGGGGCTGGTGGGCCAGTCCAGCTGATAGTCCCAGGGCGTCGGGCCGCCGTTCCAGGTTTCACTGTCGAAGCCGCACACATTGGTGCTGTCTGCCTGCGCGTGGCCCTGGGCGTGGGTGAGCACGCTCATGAACTGGTAGCCGCCACTGAAATCGATTGCCGCAGCTTCCACACAAGCGGGGGTGGTGGCCTGATCGGGTTTTTCATTCAGGCCGCAGTGCGCATTGCGCGCCGGCGGCTCGACGATCAGGCCGTGGCCGAAGGCACCGCCCGCCACCAGCGCAAGCGCCAGTGCGGTCAGGCCGTTACGATAAAACGGGTTTCTCATCATCGCGTCCTCTTTTTCTACCTTTTATGGGTTTACTGCTGAAGACGGGACGGGCCAGGTTCGGGCATAACACCCACCTGGCTGCGACAAAGTGTCACACTGTGGATAAAGTCAAATTAGTGGGGTGAATAAGACGCAGCAGATACTAGAAAAGAACCCGCGGCTTTGGGCGAAGGTGTCGTGACAGGGTACAAACTTATGAGACCTTCACCGCCACAAAACTAGAACGAAGAATCGGACTAAGCGCTGGATTCGCAGTGACGAGCAATAAACTGCTTGTGCGCAGGCATCGCCTCCACCGAGCGCTCAATCACGGATTTTATTTCCCGCATTCTTCCGGCAAACATCTCTTCCGGCATGGCATCCACCAGGGGGTGGTAGCCGCGCGGAGTTATCCCCTGCCCCAGCATCACTTCCATCCAGCTCAATTCATTGAACAGTTCGCTGTTGGCGCGGACGATACGGCCGCTTGCGCGGAACTGCTCGATTTTCTGTGCGAGTGTATCGGGGATCTCCATGGTGCGGCAGTAATTCCAGAAGGCGCTGTCATCGCGCGCGGTAGCGCGGTAGTGCAGGATCAGAAAATCGCGGATGCGGTCCATTTCGAAATGGGTCTGGCGGTTGTACTCGTCGATGTCGACCTGGTCGAAATGGCGACTGGGAAACAGGCTCAGCAGGCGGGCGATGGCAGATTGCACCAGATGGATGCTGGTGGATTCCAGCGGTTCCATAAAACCACTGGCGAGACCGAGTGCCACACAATTCTTGTGCCAGAAGCTGTTGCGTTTGCCCGTGGTGAAACGCAACAGTTTTGGGTCCGCCAGAGGCGCGCCGTCGATATTCTGCATAAGAATATCCTGGGCCTCTCCTTCGCCCATAAACCGGCTGCTGAACACGTGGCCGTTACCGATGCGGTGCTGCAACGGAATACGCCACTGCCAGCCTGCCTCGCGCGCCGTAGAGCGGGTGTAGGGAATCGGGTTTTCGTCGCCAGTGCAGGGCACCGCCCAGGCGCGGTCGCATGGCAGCCAGTGGCGCCAGTCTTCGTAGCCGACCCCCAAAGCCTCACCGATCAGCAGTGCGCGAAAGCCGGAGCAATCGATAAACAGGTCACCTTCGATGGTGCGCCCGTCGTCCAGCTGTAGTGCGCGGATAAATCCGCTGTCCTGGTGCAGCTGCGTTTTTGTCACCACCCCTTCCGTACGAATCACCCCACGCTGCTGCGCATAATCCCGCAGAAAGCGCGCATAAAGGGCGGCATCGAAATGGAACGCATAGGTAATATTCGACAACGGCGAGTTGCCGGCATCGATGGAGCGCATAAAACGCCCCTGTAAAGCCGCCAGCGCAGTCAACGTATATTCGCCGATGTCAGCGCTGCCGCCGCGGAGATGCTCTTTCAACCAGTAGTGGTAAAACGGAATGCCCTCCATATCCTTGCCCACCTCACCGAAGGCGTGAATATAGGCATCGCCTTTTCGCCCCCAGTCCACAAACTGGATTCCCAGCTTGAAGGTGCCGGAGGTTTTGCGCAGGAACTCGTCTTCGTCGAGCCCCAGCATATGGTTGAACACCTGAATCTGAGGGATGGTGGCCTCACCCACACCGACGGTGCCGATACTTTCCGACTCCACCAGTTCGATTTCACAGAAGCGGTTTTTCAGCACTTTGGACAGCGCTGCGGCCGCCATCCAGCCAGCGGTACCACCGCCGACGATGACAATTCTCTGGATATTATTATTGTTCATTCTTCTCACCCGGTTTTACTGCACGGCGTGCTCACAACATTACCGCCCGCCACAGCAACCTGCAATCGGAATACGGCAGCGATACCGGCAGACGTGTCAGCCTTACCTGCATCTGGTGTTTCGCTTGTAAGACCGGCATAAAAAAAGACGCACTGCTTGCACAGTGCGCCGACGAGAAAGCACTACTATTCCAGCGGAATTTTGTGCGGAAGATTAAAAATTCGCACGCACAATCAGCGCGTAGCGACGATCCTGGATAAACCAGGAACGTCCCGCTTCGGTGCCGTTATTATCCAGCTGCATGACAGTTTCGGTCTGGGTATTGAGCAGGTTGGAAGCCTGCAAGCCCACCGTCACACCATTATCGAAGTTATAGAACAGCGAACCGTCCATATAGCCCGCATCGTCGTTATAGATCGGGTACTTACTGATTTCATCGCGGGTAGTCAGCAGGTAGCGTGAACGCCAGTTATAGGCGAGACGCGCAGACCAGGGTCCCTTTTCATACATGCCGACGATGTTGTAAGTGTGCTCGGAAACCCCACGCAGTGGCAGCAAAGTGATATCCGGCAGCGGATAGCGGTCTGCGGCGGCTTCTTCACCGGTGGCCGGTTCCGCACGGCTACCGATCCCATTATTGGTAAGTCCGGAATCAATCCAGGTGTAGTTCAGCTGCAGGCCGAGGCCATCGAACGGTGCCGGTAAAAAGTCGTAAAACTGCTGGTAGGCAAGCTCCACACCCTGCATAAATCCATCACCGCCATTCACGGTGGTTTCAAAGTCCACGGTCTGCACCTGCCCGGTCACCGGGTTGGCAAAGTCACGCGGGAAGGCACCGGTGATAAAGGTATCGCTCAGGTCCTTGTAAAACAGCGAGGTGGTGAAGGAGCCCACCTGGGCGAAGTACCATTCCAGCGAGGCGTCGTACTGGATGGACTCCATCGGCCACAGGTAGGGGTTGCCACCGCTTCCAACCCAGTCCACTTCGGCGACGGACTGGATATAGGTGTTGATCCCCTCCTCGTCGTCACCCTCGGAGACCGGAAGATCTGGTGGCATATCCTCGGGTGAGAAGCGCACCACTCCCAGCTGACGGGCGCCGATCACCGCCTGATTTTTCACTTCCGACATATCCGGCAGAGCAATGGCCTTGGATACCGCAAAGCGGGCCAGCAGATCGTCACGCAGTTCCAGTTTGAGGTTGAAGCTCGGCAGCACGGTGCTGTATTTGCTCCAGCCTTTTTCCAGGGTAAAGGCATCGTTGCCAAAGGCTTTTTCATCCGCAGCCAGCCAGTTGTTGGCATCGAGTGCGTAGGCAATGGCTTCTTTCGCGGTGGCGAACTGGCCACTCAATACTGCCTGGGTTGCCCAGTTGCCCATCGCCTCGTGATCCTCGAGATCCACCGGTGCGCCATCTGGATAGGGCACGCCGACAAGATCCGGGTACTGCACCGAACCTTGCGCCTCGCGCTCCAGCTCCACATAGCGCAGACCGACGTTACCGGAGAACCGCAGGGCGGTGTCATCGGAACCGAAATCCAGGCGCACGTAGGCGGCGCGGTTGGTTTCGGTGGTGTCGAACACTTCCGGCGCCTGGAAGATGCCCTCAGCCACGATATCGTCGCGGGACGGATAGGGTTCCCAGGGATCCGCTGTCGGACCAATAAACAGTTCCCGATAGCCCTTCATCACCCCTTTTACATAATCCGCGTCAGGAAACAGGAAGCCGCCACCGGGGACGCTCAGCACTCCGCCGCGATGGAAGTCAGTGAAACTCACAAATTCATATGGCTGCCCCGCCACTTCCGGGTCGGTCAGGTAATAAGGGGTATTCCACTCGGCGCCGATGGTGCCCCAGTTGTAGGAGGTGGTGCGCACCGTCTGTTCGCGCTCCGCGAGGCGGGCGCCGAATTTGGCAGCGCGCAGTAATCCCAGCGGCTCTTCGCTGAAGTGATAGGTGCCATCAAAACGCGTGGCGAAGGACTCACCTTCGGAGCGCTCGTAGTGGTCCATGGCCGAGCGCCACCAGTAGTTGTCGGGATTTTTAAACCAGTTGGGGTCGCTGCTACCATCGTAGGGAACGTTGGGGTCCCGTACCACCAGGGTCGGGGTATCACCGCTGGCGTCGTAAGTCTGGGTCAGCCACTGGCCCAGGGCGATCTGCAGATCGTCGTCCTGGGTTTCCGCCTGGATGTACTGCAGGTCAACGCTGTATTCCCAGTTTTCATTCGGGGTCACGGTCAGGTTGAAGGCGAAATCGTCCACCACCGTCTGAGTATCTTTGACCCGGGTGTCGGTCTGGAATTTGGAACCGTACTGACCGTCTCCCGGTGCATAGCCGCCGCGCCAGCCGGCCTCGGTAACCATCGCGCCCTGCTCGAAGATGCCGTCGTCATCAAACGAAAACTCGGTACCCGCAAGCGGCCCTACGCGGCGGTCACCGCTGTAGGCATCGCCCTGGTATTTCACCGCATTCTCCGCCCACGAGAGGCGGGAATCGGAGCGCATAAACTGCGCGGTGGCGAGCATGGTTTCTTCGGTGTCCGCCCACTGGAACGCGGCGGCATAGCCCTTGCGGGTACGCTCGTCATTTTTCTTGAAGAAGTTGGAGGCGTTGGGGATCCACACCGTATCGAAATTTTCCGCACCGGCAATACCGGAGGCGTCGTATTCGAGGTAGGTGTCCGACTGGATACCGTGGGAAGTGCCCAGCAGTTCCGAATGCGCCACGTTCAACAGCACTCCAAATTCACCGGCGCTGGTATTCCAGCGGTCGCTATAGAGTGCCGACAGGCTGGGCGTGCCATCTTCATCCAGGTCGCCCTGGGAGTAGTCCGCAGAAACGGAAAAGGTCTGCTCCGGCATGTCGAGCGGCTTGCGGGTGCGCAGACTCACGGTGCCGCCAATACCGCCCTCAACCATATCTGCGGACTGGTTTTTGTAGATATCCACACCACCCATCAATTCCGGTGGCACGTCCTGGAACGACAGCCCGCGGCCGGAGTTGGCAGTAAAGGAATCGCGACCGTTGAATTCTGAACGCGTTGCGGTCATACCGCGGATGATGGCCCCGGAGCCCTCGACGCCGAAGTGGTCAGGGTCATCGGCACCGGCAAAACGTTCGATGGAAACACCCGGCATCCGCTGCATGGCTTCCAGCACACTGCGGTCCGGCAGCGAGCCCATGTCTTCCGAGGAGATGGAATCGACGAAAGTGTCGGCCTCACGCTTGATGTCCTGGGCATTCTGCAGGTTGTAGCGCACCCCGCTGACCACCACCTCTTCGAGTGCTGCGGACGACTCCTCACTGGAATCTTCCGCTTCTTGCGCGATTACCTGCTGGGCACTGAAGGCGGTTGCCGCCAGCGCAATGATCACTTCGGAAAGCCTGTTTTTCTTGAACGGATTTTTTCTGAACACGGGCGTGCTCCCATCTCGCTGGCCGCCGGCGCTCCCGTTGCTATACACGAGTGATCGGTAGAGTGTTCGGGGCGGCTGCTGCGGCTTGTTATTGTCAATTATTGTTGCCGGCTAATACCGCCCGGCTATTATTTTGTTACCGCTAACAATTTCTAGAATTATTCACCCGGCGGGCTTCTGTCAAGGACTTTCACCCCCCGGAAATACTGGAGCGAGCAGACACACAGAAGATTGTTACGCCAGATGTTGTAAACGTTTACATCGAATGGTAGCGTTACCGTAAATCGGCATAGACCGAACCGGGCTCGCGCGCGGCAATACAGGCAAAGCAAACCTGTGGAAAAAAATAATCCCGCGCGCCACTACATGCCCCCGAGATATAGCGATGACACGAGCGATGACACACCCCTCCCCCGTGTGACCGTTCTGCGTCAACAGCCCGCAGACGCCCCTTGAGCGTCCGCTACATACCGTATTTACAACAAAAAAGTCCGGAAAACCGGGCCAACGGGAAGGGTATCGACCATGAAAAACACACTGTTTCCGATCGCTGTACTGGCGCTCGCGATTGCCTCCGCCGGCTGTACCGAGAAAAAAGTCAGGGGACCAAATGCCTCTGTTACCACCGATAACAATACCCCGCCGGTCGCGGAAGCGGGTGCGAATCAGACGGTTTCCGCCGGCAGTACCGTAACCTTGCAAGGCGCCGGCAGTGATGGCGACGGCAGTATTACCGGTTACACCTGGAGCCAGGCCTCCGGCCCGTCGGTAACCCTGAGCACAGACAGCAGCGGCAGCGCCAGTTTCACCGCGCCGGCAACGGAAGAAGCCATTACCCTGACCTTCGAGCTGCGGGTGAATGACGACGGCGGAGCAACCAGTGCCGCGGATTCAGTAACCGTCAGCGTACTGCCGGTACTGAACAAATTCTTCGGCACCGCGGTAGAACACGCCGACGACTACAACCAGCTCACCACCTACTTTGATCAGATCACTCCCGGCAACGCGGGCAAGTGGGGATCGGTGGAGTCCACCCGGGATGTCATGGACTGGACCGCGCTCAATACCGCCCACACCTTCGCCACGGACAACGGCCTCGCCTTCAAATACCACACTCTGTTCTGGGGCCAGCAACAGCCGGGCTGGCTGGAAGGGCTCAGCGTTGAGGAGCAGCAGGCGGAAATTGACGAGTGGCTGGAGGCCGTTGCCGCCCTCTCTCCCGCGCCAGAGATGATCGATGTGGTCAACGAACCTCTGCACGCCCCACCCGCCTATAAAGAGGCTCTGGGCGGCGATGGAGAAACAGGCTGGGATTGGCTGATTACGGCCTTTGAACTGGCCCGAGTGCATTTCCCCGAGTCAAAACTCATCCTCAACGACTACAACATTCTCAATCTGGCGGAAGCCACCGACGAATATCTGGCACTGGTGGAACTGTTGCAGAGCCGTGACCTGATCGACGGCATCGGCGTACAGGCGCATTTCCTCGAGCAGTCCGTCGGCAGCGATGTGAAAGACAATCTGGATAAGCTGGCCACCACCGGGCTGCCGATTTACGTGTCCGAGCTGGACGTGAATTACGCCGACGATGCCCGTCACGCCAACAAGTTGCGCGAGCTGTTCACCGTATTCTGGGAGCATCCGGCGGTGGCGGGTGTCACCCACTGGGGCTACCTGCAAGGCCATATGTGGCGCAGTGAAGCGTGGCTGCTGGCGAGCGATGGCAGTGAGCGCGCCGGTCTGCAGTGGCTGAACTGCTATCTCGCCGCAGGTGAAGATTGTGATGTCCTGGTACCGGAATATATTCCCGGCGGCTGGAGCGGCAGCGACGATCTGATCACTCTGGAAGCGGAACTCTACGATGAAGGCCGCGGGGTGCAGTCGGCGGGCAGCGTGGTGGCCAAAACCGACGTGGGCGACTGGATTCTGTTCCAGGGGGTGGAGTTCAAGGAGTCCTGGGACAGCTTCAGCGTGAACTATGCGAAGGGTTCCGGCGATACCGGCAGCCTGTCGATCCGCCTCGATAGCCTCGACAGTGGCAACACCCTGCGGGTAGAGCTGCCACCCACCAATGGCTGGAGTGAGTACACCACCGCCAGCGCCGACTGGGCGCCGATTTCCGGCAGCCGCGATGTGTATGTGCGCTTCAACGATGTGCGTGGTGTGGGCAATATTGACTGGCTGCGCTTTGGCGTTGCCGGTGCGGAGCCGGTCAACAACCTGGTGAGCAACGGCGACTTTGAACAGGGCGCCGATGGCTGGAGCGCCGGCTGGGCCGGCGGTGCGCTGTCCACTTCTGGAGATAAATCCCAGAGTGGATCCCGCAGCCTGCTGGCGTCCGGTTTCGGCGGTGGCGCTTATGCGCTGTACAACCTGACCGCAGGGGTTGAAGCCGGTGGCAGTTATCCGGTAAGCGCCTGGGTGAATCTGAGTGCCGCGGGACGCGTGACCATTACCCGCAAGCTGGCCTGCGCCGGCCAGTCCGACAGTTACGGCTGGCTGGTGGACAAGTCGGATATTCCCGCCGATACCTGGACGGAGCTGCAGGCAACGCTGGAGATTCCCGCCACCTGTGAGCCGACCGAAGTGTTGATGTATTTCGAGAATACGACCGCCGGCACCGATGTGTATATCGACAATGTGCAGGTGATTGCGCCCGGCGCCGGTGAAGAAGTGGATCCAAACCTGGTGAACGATGGTGGCTTTGAAGGTTCGTCACTGTCCGGCAACTGGAGTGCCTGGTGGAGTGGTGGTACTTCCCTGGCGGTAAGCAACGAGCAGGCGCAGGCGGGGTCGCAGAGTCTGAAGGTTTCCGCGCGGGCTGCGAATTCCATGCCTTCATACAATCTGACGGCGGCGGTGGTGCCGGGTACCACTTACGATGTATCGGTGTGGGTGCATCATTCCGGGCCGGATGCGGCGCCGGTGGGCCTGACCCGCAAGCTCGCTTGTGACGGCATGGATGACAGTTATTCAGGGATAGCTTCTGCGGAAAGTGTGGCTGCGAACAGCTGGACCGAGTTGACCGGTACGCTGGAAGTACCCGCCGATTGCACGGTAACCGAGCTGCGGGCCTACTTCGAGGGAATTCCCGATACGGTGGAAACGCTGTATATCGATGAGTTTTCTGTTACTCCGCAGTAGGTTTTTGCTCCGTAGTTAGGAATAGCTTCGTAGTTAAGCCCGGTGGCGGCAGAGCGCCGGGCGCGGGTTTTCGGGACCGCTGTGAACCCATCCCTGGGCGCTCTGCCTTCGCATTGTTTTTTTTACTTCGTAGCTTTTTGTGCTGCGCAAATTACATAATAAAAATGCTCAAGAACGTTTTCTTGAATTGGGCAGCTTTTGTCCTCGCCTCCCTTTTTTGTTCTTCCCATGCGTTTGCACTGGGTAATCCTTCGTTTGTTTCGAACTCTCCAGTTTCCAGTAGTTTTCGCCTTGTAGATGGAAAACATTCTGCGCAACTTTTCTTAGACGCCGATTCCGATACGGCAATTCAATTAGCACTACACAATCTGCAAGACGATATCCAGCAAGTATCGGGAATTACGCCTGAACTGGTAAACGAGGTTTCGCAGCCAGGTTCGCAGGTGGTGATTGCCGGAGAAATCGGCAAAAGCCCGCTGATCGACCAATTGATCGCCGAGCAACGTATTGATGTAAGTGCGATTACCGACAAATGGGAAGGCTATCTGATTCAGGTGGTTTCCAATCCTGCGGCAGGCATCGACAAGGCGCTGGTGGTGGCGGGAAGCGACCGGCGCGGTGTGGTGTACGGAATTTACGAAATCAGTGAGCAGATCGGTGTTTCCCCCTGGTACTGGTGGGCGGATGTGCCGGTGCGTAAGTCTGAGCGGCTTTATGTCAGTGCCGACACTCAAGTGGTCGACTGGCCACGGGTGAAGTATCGCGGCATTTTTCTGAACGACGAGGCGCCGGCGCTGACGAATTGGGTGAAGGAAAAGTACGGCGATTACAACCACCAGTTCTACGAGAAAGTGTTCGAACTAATGTTACGCCTTAAAGCCAACTATCTGTGGCCGGCGATGTGGAACAACGCCTTCAGTGACGACGATCCCCTGAACATGCAGCGTGCCCACGACTACGGCATCGTGATGGGCACCTCTCACCATGAGCCGATGATGCGCGCGGACAAGGAGTGGAACCGCTACGGCAACGACTTTGGTTCCGAAGCGGGCAAAGGGCTGTGGGATTACGAGCGCAACCCCGACGGACTCTACGATTTCTGGGTTGAGGGGGCAGAGCGCAACAAGCCCTACGACAGTATCTATACCCTCGGTATGCGCGGGCAGGAAGATACCCCCATGAGCGAGGAGCAGAACATCTCTCTGCTGGAAACCATCGTCAGGGATCAGCGCAGGATTCTGTCCGACGCCTTTAGCGACCGGCCGCTCGCTGAAGTCCCGCAGGTGTGGGCGTTGTATAAAGAAGTGCAGGGTTACTACGAGGGTGGTATGCGGGTACCGGAAGATGTGACGCTGCTGTGGGCGGATGACAACTGGGGCAATATCCGGCGGCTGCCCACACCCAAGGAGCGCTCGCGCAGTGGCGGTGCCGGGGTGTATTACCATTTTGATTATGTGGGTGGGCCGCGCTCCTATCGATGGATCAATGTGACCCCCATTGCCAAGGTGTGGGAGCAGATGAATCTGGCCTACGCCTACGGCGCCGATCGTATCTGGCTGGTCAATGTGGGGGACCTGAAACCGCAGGAATTTCCCACGGAATTTTTCCTGCGTATGGGTTGGAACCCACAGGCGTGGCCGAAAGAGCGGCTGCAGGAATTCACCGAGCGCTGGGCGGCGCGGGAATTTGGTGAACAGCACGCGAAAGAAATTGCCGCATTGGTTCACGGTTACAGCCGCCACAACGGCCGCCGCAAGCCGGAGCTGATGGATGCAGATACTTACAGCCTGCAGCACTACGGTGAAGCCGAGCGGATTTACGCCGAGCTGGAAGCACTGTCAATACATGCGGAGGAACTCTACCGGCAACTGGATCCGCAATACCGGGATGCCTTTTTTCAGCTGGTGCTGCACCCGGTAAAAGCCAGCGTGACGGTTACCCAGCTCTCTATCACCACCGCAAAAAACCGGCTCTACGCCAGCCAGGGGCGCAGCGAAAGTAACGACTATGCAGACCAGGCCGAACACCTTTTTGCACAGGATGCGGAACTCACCACGCAATATCACAGCATTAAAGACGACAAGTGGAATCACATGATGTCACAGCCGCATATTGGCTATACCCACTGGAACAACCCCCCTGCCAATACTCTGCCCGCCCTCGTCCGTTACCAGCCTCACAGCGAAGCCGACATGGGTGTTGCGGTTGCCGGCAATACCGGTTTCTGGCCGGCCACCGGCAATCTCAGCCTGCCGGAATTCAGTCCGTACAGTGCCGCCAGTCAGCGCATCGAACTATTCAATCGCGGCAGCAAGCCGTTTGCGTTTTCCGCCACCACCAGCGCTCCCTGGATTCAGCTCAGTGACCGCGAGGGCACAGTGACAGGTATGACCCGCCCCTTGCGCGTTGCCATTGACTGGGATCAGGCCCCGGAGGGACGGCATCGCGGGCATGTGGAGATCAAGGGCACAGGCTGGGGCAGTGCCAGGATTGCAGTGACCGCATTCAAACCGGATACCGACAGCCGCCGAGGAGTAAACGGGTTTGTGGAAACCTCTGGCTACATTTCCATCGAAGCCGCCAGTTTCAGCCGCAAAAGAGATACCAAAGGTGCAGGCTGGGAAGAAATTCCCCTGCACGGACGCACCCGCTCATCGATCTCGGTATTTCCCGCAAGCGATCGGGTTTATGAAGACCCGGCAAAAGCCCCTTATGTGGAATACGACCTGAACCTGTTCACTGCCGGGCGGATTCGTGTTCAGGGGTTGTTTGCCCCCAGCCTCAACGTTCAGCCGGGGCGCGGCCTGCGCTATGCAGTTGCACTGAACGATGAAGAACCGCAGGTAATCGATGTTCTTCAGGATCTGTCTGCCAGCGCCTGGGAAACCGCGGTAAAAGACGGTGTGCGCAAATCCGAATCCCTGCACCAGGTTCTGCAACCGGGGCGACACAGGCTGCGAATTTTCGCCGTGGACCCGGGCATCACCCTGCAAAAAATTCTGATCGATACCGACGGACTCAAACCGAGTTACCTGGGCCCGCCGGAAAGCCCATTTGTGGAGGCACAATCGCGATGAAACCCATAGCTCTTTCCATGACCATCTCCTACGGAGCATTGCTGGCGACACTGCTGTGCAGTGCCGCTGCCAACGCCGAAGTCACCCTGCCCAAACTGGTAAGCGATGGCATGGTGTTACAGCGGGGCGCGCCGGTAAAAATCTGGGGCTGGGCAGACGCCGGCGAACAGGTACAGGTGGAATTCCACGGGAAGGAATACAACACCGAAACCAGTGACGGTGGCGACTGGTCGATTACACTGGCACCGCTGCCTGCCGGTGGTCCTCACCAGATGGTGATTCGCGGGGATAACCGTATCGCGTTGCAGGATATTCTGATCGGCGATGTCTGGCTCGCTTCCGGCCAGTCGAATATGGAGTATCCCGTCAACCGGATTGCACACCGCTTCCCGCGAGAAATTGCCGCGGTAAACAATCCGCGTATCCGCCAGTTCCAGGTGCCACAGACTTACGACTTCACCACATCCCGAGAGGACTTCGCAGGTGGCCAGTGGTTGCCCGCTACGCAACAAAATATCCAGAACTTTTCCGCGGTGGCCTACTTCTTTTCCGCAGAAATCCAGTCCAGCCAGCAGGTACCCATCGGCATCATCAACAGCAGCCTGGGGGGCTCGCCCGCCGAAGCCTGGGTAAGTGAGCAGACCCTGCAGCAGTTTCCCGTACATCTGGCAGAAAAGAAAAAATTCGAAGACGGAAATCTGATCGAACAAATCGAACGGGAAGATCGCCGCCGCAGCGACCGCTGGTACGCCAGCGCAGCGGAAAACGATCTCGGCCTGCAACAGGGTGAAACCCCCTGGTACACGCCAGCACTGGATACCAGTGACTGGCAACAATTGCAGATACCTGGCTACTGGTCAGAGCAGACCGGCAATGACGACAATGGAATTTTCTGGCTGCGCAAATCACTCACTCTGCCGCCGTCGCTCGCTGGCAAGGCCGCGCTGTTGGAACTGGGGCGCATCGTCGATGCGGACGAAACCTGGATCAACGGCCACAAGGTGGGCAACACCACTTACCTCTATCCCCGTCGTCGCTACGGCATTCCGGAGGGGGTTTTGCAAGCCGGCGAAAACACCATTGCCATCCGCGTCACCAATTCCAGCGGTCGCGGCGGCTTTGTGCCGGACAAACCCTATGCCCTGACAGTAGCGGGCAAACGCTTTGACCTGCGCGGTTCCTGGCAATTCCGCCAGGCCGCGCAAATGCCGGCGCTGCCAGGACAGACCTTTGTACGCTGGAAGCCGGGCGGCCTCTACAACGCCATGCTGCACCCGCTACAGAACTACCGTATCCGCGGCGCACTCTGGTACCAGGGGGAGTCCAATGTGGGACGGGCGGAAGAATACAGAAAACTTTTTCCGGCCCTGATCCGCGACTGGCGCAGCGGCTGGAAGGAACACGCCAACCAGGATTCCCTGCCTTTCCTGTTCGTGCAACTGGCCAATTTTCTGGAACCCCAGAGCATCCCGGCAGAAAGCGCCTGGGCGGAATTGCGCGAGGCGCAAACCAGCGCCCTTGCATTACCGCATACTGCCATGGCGGTGGTAATTGATGCGGGCGAGTGGAACGACATTCATCCTTTGGACAAAAAGATCGTGGGCCAACGACTGGCAATGGCGGCGGAAAATCTGGTTTACGGCCACCGCGAAATCCCCGTTTCCGGCCCAATCCTCGCTTCGGCACAACCTGACAAGGGTCGCGTACGTCTGGATTTCTCCCATACCTACGGCGGTCTGATGGCCGACAGTCGCGGCTCCGATTCACACAATCGCGGACCAGATTCGCAGTTGCATGAGTTCGCCATCGCCGGCGTCGATGGCAAATTCGTGTGGGCCAATGCACGGATTGCGGGCCATGCCGTTGAGGTTTGGAGCGAAGAAGTTACCGCGCCAGTAACCGTGCGCTACGCATGGGCGGACAATCCCGCGGGAGCGGATCTTTACAACGGCGCGGGGCTGCCTGCCGCGCCCTTCTCGGTTCACATCCCACCCCCTGACACGTCAAATCAGAAAACGACTCATTAAAACAATTCGTAAAACGATAAGGCCGCAACATGCACACACGCACACTGGGAAAAACCGGGTATCAGGTCAGCGAAATCGGCCTCGGCTGCTGGCAGCTCGGCGGCGACTTTGGTCCGGTAGAGGATGACACCGCAAACGCGATTCTTCACACCGCGCTCAGCAGCGGCATCAACTTCTGGGATACCGCTGATGTCTACGGCGGCGGCGCAAGTGAGCGGCGTATCCGCGCCTTTCTGCAGGCATCCGGTGATGGCGCACCCGCGCCGATCATCGCCACCAAAGTGGGCCGTGGCGACGGCCTCTATCCGGACGAGTACAGCTACGCCGGCGTGCGCGCTAGCCTGGAAAGCTCCGCCGACCGGCTGGGGGTTGAGACCATTGATCTCGCCCAACTGCACTGCGTTCCGCCACAGGTATTGCAACAGGGTGATATTTTTACCTGGATGGAAGACTTGCGACGCGCAGGGCTGATCCGGCATTGGGGCGCCAGTGTGGAGACTATCGCCGAGGCCTTTACCTGCCTTGAGCAGCCGGGGATCGCGTCGCTGCAGATTATTTTCAATCTCTTCCGCCAGGATGCAGCAGAGGCGCTATTGGATACAGCACACGAGCGCGAGGTGGGCATCATCGTGCGTCTGCCCCTTGCCTCGGGACTGCTCACCGGAAAGCTGACGAAAGAAACAACCTTTGCGCCCAGCGATCATCGCAACTACAACCGTGACGGCGCGGCCTTTTCTGTGGGCGAAACGTTTTCCGGTATTCCTTTTGAACCCGGCCTGGCGCTGGTACGGGAACTCAGCCGCTACCTGCCACAAACCACGGACATGGCGACCCAGGCACTGCGTTGGATTCTGGACCACGAGGCAGTTTCTACGGTAATCGCCGGCGCCTCCCGCCCGCAACAGGTGCTCGCCAACGCGCATGCCTCCAGCTGTCCGCCACTGACGGAATCCACGCACGAGCAGCTGGCTGAATTTTATCGCCGCCAGGTGAGACCAGATATTCGCGGAAACATATAACACATACATCAGGCCCAGCCGCCAATAGTCCTCATGGAGATTGCCATGTCCTCACTACACCGGTTTTTTCCCAATCGATGCAGGGATGCGCTCGCATTTTTAGTCGCTGTCACGCTTATACCAAGCGGAGCGGCTTCAGCTGCCGAGCTGCATCTCAATCAGCTTGGCTTTTTACCGGAGGGCAAAAAAACGGTAGTGATTACCGCGGGCAATCCACTGCAAAAAGCGGAACTCATTGTGAAGCGCCGGGACAATAACCAGCTGGTGACGCGCATCGAACTGCAAGCGGCCAAGGAAAAGACACTCGCCGGTGAACACGCATGGATTGCAGACTTTTCCGAGGTAAAAACCAGCGGAGATTATCTGCTGGAAATTCCTGTGCTGGACATAACCCGCGTGGTTACCGTGGCACCCTCCATCTACGATGCATTGGCGGATGCCAGTATCAAGGCGTTTTATTTTCAGCGCGCCTCCACAGCGTTAGACAAAACCCATGCCGACCTCTGGGAGAGACCGGCGGCGCACCCGGACGACCGCGTGCTGATCCACCCCTCCGCCGCCAGCCCAAAGCGCCCGGCGGGCACAATGGTATCCGCCCCCAAGGGCTGGTACGACGCCGGTGACTACAACAAGTACGTGGTCAACAGCGGTATCACCATGGGCACTCTGATGAGTGCCTACGAGCGCTATCCGGATTTTTTCCGCAACCGAGTTCTGAATATCCCGGAGTCCGACAATCCGGTGCCGGATATTCTGGACGAGGTGCACTACAACCTGGAGTGGCTGCTGGCCATGCAGGACCCGGAAGATGGCGGTGTCTATCACAAACTCACCACCGCAGGTTTTGAAGGCATGGTGGCGGCCCACGAGGCGGTACAGCCGCGCTATATGGTGCAAAAGACCACCGCCGCCGCGCTGGATTTTGCCGCGGTGATGGCGCAGGCAGCGCGGGTCTTCGAGCCCTATTTCCCGAGTGAAACGCCGGGCTATCTGCAAGCCGCGCAACAAGCGTGGCAGTGGGCAGAGAAGAATCCTGACGTTGCCTACCGCCAGGAGCAGCTCAACAAAACCTTCGACCCGGACGTGACCACCGGCGCCTACGGCGACGAGCAGTTTGGCGATGAGCGCCTGTGGGCGGCGGCGGAACTCTATATCGCCACCGGAGAAAAGACCTTCTGGTCCGTCCTCGAGTCCGCATCTACCGAGTACCAGCTACCCAACTGGGGTAACGTGCGCTGGCTGGGTTATTACAGCCTGCTGGCACACAAGCAGCGATTGCCGGAAAGCAGCGGTTCCTGGCGCAGTGCCATCGAAAAAAGCCTGGTGTCAGCCGCCACGCAGCTGCAACAGGCCGGCAGCAACAGCGCCTACCGGGTGCCGATGGTCAGCGAGCCGCGCAACTTTGTCTGGGGCAGTAATGCGGTGGCGGCCAATCAGGGCATTCTGTTGCTGGAAGCATTCCGCATCACCGGCAATACGGACTTTCTGCGCAGTGCCGAAGACACCCGCGACTACCTTCTGGGCCGCAACGCCACCGGTTATTCCTTTGTTACCGGCTTCGGCGACAAGACACCGCAGCACCCCCACCACAGGCTCGCCGCCGCACGCCCGGATCTGCCGCCGTTGCCAGGCTTTCTAGTCGGCGGCCCCAACCCGTCGCAACCGGACGGCTGCACATACCCCAGCAAAGTCGCCGACCTGTCCTACACCGACCACGTCTGCAGCTACGCCAGCAACGAAATCGCCATCAACTGGAATGCGCCACTGGCGTACCTGATCAACGGCCTCAACGCCATCGAAAGTCAGCACAGCGAGGGCTGCCCCCACCATGAATAAACGACTCAGGAATTTCCTTGCCGCCGCCGTCTTGCTGTCACCGCTGTGCAGCTTCGCCGCACTGCCGCAACTGATCGAAACGAACGGCCAGACACAATTGCTGGTAGACGAAAAGCCCTTCCTGATTTTGGGGGGCGAGCTCGGCAACTCCAGCGCCTCCAGCCTCGAATATATGGATGACGTGTGGCTCAAGGCCAGCGCCATGAACATCAATACCCTGCTGGTACCGGTGTACTGGGAACTGCTGGAGCCGGTGGAAGGGCGCTTTGATTTCGATCTGTTGGAAGGGTTGATCGAACGGGCGCGGGAGCAGGAGATAAAACTGGTGCTGCTGTGGTTTGGCAGCTGGAAAAACAGCATGTCCTGTTATGTGCCCTCCTGGGTCAAGCGCGATAGCGAGCGTTTCCCGCGCGCATTCAGTGCCGATGGCAAGCCCCAGGAAATCCTCACCCCGTTCAGTCCCGCCAACCTGCAGGCAGACCAGAAAGCGTTTGCCGCGATGATGCAGTTTCTGGAAAAAACCGACCGCCGCCACAACACCGTCCTGATGGTGCAGGTGGAAAACGAGATCGGCATGTTGCCCAGCGCCCGCGACCACCACCCGCTGGCGGAAACCGCGTTCAAGGCTCCGGTACCGCAACCGTTGATGCAGTATCTGCAGCAGCGCGGTGACGATCTCGAACCGGAATTACGGGCACTGTGGAGCAACAGCAATTTCCGCAGCAACGGCAGCTGGGAAGAAGTCTTCGGTACCGGCAAGGCTGCAGAAGAAGTGTTTATTGCCTGGCACTTCGCCCGCTACGCCGACGGGGTGGCGGGCGCCGGCAAGGCGGAATACGAATTGCCGATGTTCGTCAACGCCGCCCTCAATCGCCCCGGCAAGGAACCTGGCGAATATCCCAGCGGCGGTCCCCTGCCCCACCTGATGGATGTGTGGAAGGCGGGCGCGCCGAATATCGACCTGCTGGTGCCCGATTTTTACAACCCGCGCTTCCAGTACTGGAACGACCGCTACACCCGCCAGGGCGACCCACTGTTGATTCCGGAAATCCGCTTCGATCCGGATGTAGGGGCCAAGGCGCTTTATGCCTTCGGACATTACAACACCCTGGGCTTTTCCCCCTTTTCTGTGGAAACCGGTAGCGACCAGGCCATGATAAGCCTCGCCCACAGCTACAACCTCCTGCACCAGGTGCACACCGGTATTACCAACAGCGAACTGCCCCGCGCCGGCGTTTGGCTGAGCAAGGAAAATCCACAAATGCAATTCACCCTCGGCGACTACCAGTTTACCGCCCGCCACGAGCTCACTCTCGGCTGGTCGCCCGGCGCGAGTGAGGAAACCTGGCCGGAGGCGGGGGCCGCGATTATCCAGACCGGCGACGAGGAATTTATCGTCGCCGGTACCGGTGTGGTGCTCACCTTCGATCACCCGGAAGGCCGCGCCGGTATCGACACCATTCGCGAAGGGCAATTTATCAACGGCAGCTGGTATCCGGGGCGGGTGTTGAACGGCGACCAGAGCCATCAGGGTCGGCATTTGCGGATTGCCGATGGCAGCTGGGAAGTGCAGCTGCTGAAACTGTATCGCTACTGATTGATCGGAAACTCCACTCTGTAGGAGCTTGCTTGCAAGCGAACAGATCCAAGGTCAAAACTTCCTTCGATTCGCCTGCAGGCAGGCTCCTACCAAAACAGGTGCGAACAAAAAATGAAAACAAAAACAAAATTTGAACTGTTGCTGGGCGGATTGGTTTTTTCCTGTATCGCCACCGCCGAAAATATCAGCACCAGCACCGCCACCTTCGACTGGTTCGAATACCGCGGTGACGACCGCGTCTTCGAGCAACCTCTCGCCGCAAATGAATACCGCAACCCGATACTCGCCGGCTACTATCCCGACCCGAGCGTGGAGCAGGTAGGCGGGGATTATTACCTGGTCAATTCCAGCTTCGCGCACTTCCCCGGCATCCCGGTTTTCCACAGCCGCGACCTGGTCAACTGGACCCAGATTGGTAACGTCATCGATCGCCCGGATCAGGTGGACTTTTCCGGACTGGGAATTTCCCGGGGTATTTTTGCCCCCGCCATCAGTTACCACAACGGAACCTTTTATCTGGTGACGACCTGCGTGGACTGCGGGGGCAATTTCGTGGTGACCGCGGAAAACCCCGCGGGCCCCTGGTCCGATCCGGTGTGGCTGCCGGGCATGGGCGGCATAGATCCTTCACTGTTTTTCGATGACAACGGCAGGGCCTATATCGTCAACAACGACGCACCGGCTGAGGAGCCGCGCTACGACGGCCACAGGGCCATCTGGGTACAGGAATTTGATCCGCAGAAACTCACCCTGATCGGCCCGCGCCAACAGATCGTCAATGGCGGGGTGGATATCGCGGAGAAGCCGGTATGGATAGAGGGCCCGCACCTGCTGCGCAGAAATGGCCAGCTGTATCTGATCGCCGCCGAGGGTGGCACCAGCGTCAATCACTCTCAGGTGGTGTTCAAAGCGGACACACCCTTCGGGCCCTTTACCCCGTGGAGCGGCAACCCCATCCTGACCCAACGCCACCTGAATCCGGCGCGGGTAAACCCCGTCACCTCCGTCGGCCACGCGGATTTTGTACAGGACGGCGAGGGCGCGTGGTGGGCGGTATTTCTCGGCACCCGCCCCTACCAGGGCGACTACTACAACACCGGCCGCGAAACCTTCCTGATGCCGGTGACCTGGGATAACGGCTGGCCGCGAATCACCCGCGACGACCAGCCGGTGCCCTATGTGGCAAAACGGCCTGCCCTGCCCGCGCAAGCCGCAGCCGCAACCCCCACTACCGGCAACTTTTCCCTGCGGGAGGAATTCGACACGCCCCAATTGCCACTGCACTGGCTGCAACTGCGCAACCCGTCGTCCTCGTCCTGGTACAGCCTGCAGCAATCGCCGGGCAGCCTGACTCTCACCCCCACCTCCATTGCCCTCGGCGACACCGGCAACCCGGCATTCCTCGCCCGTCGCCAGCAACACCTGCAGGCGAGCGCCAGCACGCGCCTGCACTACCAGCCACAGCGGGCTGGCGATCGTGCGGGTATGGCGGTATTCCAGAACCGCGAGCATTTTTACTTTTTCGGCGTAACCGGCAGCGCAAACGGTAAGCCACAATTGCTCGTCAGCCGACGGGACGGCGACAACAAAGTGCAGGGAGAAACCATTGCCAGCCGGGCACTGGAGCTGCCTGTCGGCCAACCTGTGGATATCCAGCTGCGCATACAGGCCCGCGGGCCGGAATACGACTTCCACTACCGTCTCGGCACCGGTACTGACAGTACTGAAATGACCTGGCAACCGCTGCTGCTGGCGGCAGACGGCCGCGTAGTGAGCACGCGCCGCGCCGGCGGCTTTGTGGGCGCTGTGATCGGCCTCTACGCGTTTACCGACGGGCATTGAGCAGCTCCTCCCCCGAGGGGGAGGACGCGAGCGAACTGCCGGGCTGACACACTAGAGTTGTACAATTGCGCCTTAAATTTCAGTGCCTTGCTCAGCAGAACCGGTCACCGCCATGCTACTAGCCTCGAAGTACAGCCTTCCCGACTGCCCGGAACATACGTTACAGCGGCCGCGGCTGCTGTCGTTGCTGACGCAGAGCCAGAGTGACCAGCTGTTACTTGTGACCGCGCCGGCGGGCTACGGCAAAACCACCCTGGTGGCTTCCTGGGCAGTAGAGCAGGACAACCCGGTGGCCTGGTTCTCCCTCGACAGCGGCGACAACGAACCCGGCCAGTTCTGTCGCTACCTGGTGGAAAGCGTGCACCGCGCCACCGGCAATGGGGTACCGGAAACCCGCAAAATTCTCGCGCCCCAGCAGGTGCCGGACCCGGCCCTGGTAATCAGCCAGATGCTCGCGGAGCTGCGTCACCTGCCGAGCGAACTGCGCATCGTGCTCGACGACTACCACCAGATCGACAATTCCGAAATCCACGACGCTACCCGCTTTCTGCTGCGCCATGCCCCCGCCGGTATCGGTGTGGTCATTACCAGCCGCAGCCAGCCGCCCCTGGGACTCGGTGCCTTGCGCCTGCAGGGCCGGTTGCTGGAGCTCGGCGCCGACGATCTCGCCCTCAGTCTCGAGGAAACCGCCGGGCTGCTCGCCCAGCGCCTGCCCTTCAACCTGGGCAGCGACCGCGTGGCCCAGCTGCACCAGCTCTCCGAGGGCTGGCCGCCGGCGGTGCAGATGTTTGCGCTTTCCGTGCGCAACCAGGAGGAGGTCGACCGCTATCTGGGGGAGCTGGAACAGGGCCACGGCCACATCCTCGACTATCTGGCGGAGGAAGTACTGGAGCGCCTCGACCCGCCCCTGCGGCAATTACTCGCCCGCACCTCCATTCTCACCCGCGTCAACGGCCTGCTGGCGGAGCGTTTAAGCGGCCAGAGCGGCGGCCAGCAACAGCTGGAGCAGGCGGCCAGCCGCGGCCTGTTTCTGCAGGCGCTGGATTCAAGCCGCCAGTGGTTCCGCTTTCACCCGGTGTTCGCGCGCTTTCTGCAGCGCCAGCTCACCGAAGGGGACGAGGTCACCCGGCTGCACCAGATCGCCAGTGACAGCTGGCAGGAGCTGGGGCAACCGCTGGAAGCCCTGCGCCACGCCCTCGCCGCCGAAGACCGCACCCGGGTACACAGGCTGATCGCCGAGCAGGGCGAACAGTTTCTGCGCGAAGGCCAGTTCCGGGTGCTCAATGACAGCCTCAACTGGCTGGGTGAAGACGAGCTCAAGCGCCACGCGCCCTTCGCTCTGCTGGCGGCCAGGCTCGCCCGCGACAGTTTCGACTACGAGCGCTGCAACAAGCTGCTGGCCGCCGCCGAAAGCGCACTGCAACGGCAGGACCCCAAGCAGTGGCAGGCTTTTGAGGGGGCCTTCGCGGCCATGCGCGCACAGGTGTCCGTCGCCCGCGGGCAGATCCTCAAGGCCAAGGAGTACGCCCAGGAAGCCCTCGAACTGCTGCCCCCGGAGCAGGACAGCGAGCGCATTGCCGCACAGCTGGTGATCGGCGAAACCAGTTTCTGCCTCGGCGAGCTGGACCAGGCCATGCACCATATGGAAGCGGTGGAAAAAGCCACCCTCGCCCGTCAGGACATCCCCAATGCCGCCTGGGCCCTGTGCCAGCAGACCGAAATCGCCTTCGCCAAAGGGCTGCTCAAGAAGGCCGCAGCGCTGCAGGCCCGCGCCCAGCGCCTGGTGGAGGAGCACCACCTGGTAGGCCTGCCCATTTCCGAATTCATTCACCGACTCAAGGGCCAACTGCAGTGGGAAGCCTGCGACCTGGACGGCGCCGCCGAATCCGCCCGCCGCGGTATGCAGATCAACCGCAAGGTCGGCGAGCGCTGGTTGCTGCCGGAATACACTCTGCTGTTGAAAGTCGCGCTGGCGCGGGGCGACAAGGACGAGAGCCTGGAGTGGCTGGAGCGGGTGGAGCACCTGCTGGCGGGCGAGCAGTACCACCGCGACTGGGTGGCCAACGCCGACGCCGCGCGTATGCGGGTGTGGCAGGCACTGGAAAATACCGACGCTATTGCCAGCTGGCAGGAACAGGCGGAACCGGTGGCCGACCGCCCCAGCAATCATTTCGAACAATGCTATGGCCGCAACCATGTGCGCGCGCTGATTTCCCTGCACCGCTGGTCCGACGCCAACCGTTTGCTCGGGCGCCTGCAGCAGGTTGCCGAGGAGTGCGGCCTGGTCACCGACCAGCTGCGCAACCGGGTACTCGCCGCCCACCTGGCGTGGCTGCGCGAGCGCCGCGACCAGGCCCTGGAGCATATCCGCGGGGCGCTGACGATCATGCTGGAAAGCGACCTCACTGCCAGCGTCCTGCAAATCGGCAAGCCGCTGATCGTGATTCTGAAGGCGGCACTGGAAGAAGAAGGGGAAGCGGCACTGAGCGAGGCGCAGGCCGAAAAAGCCGAGCAACTGATCAAGCTCGCCCAGCAGCAGCCGGAACTGGGCGGCGGAATTCGTATCGAGCTGGATGAAACCATCGTGCGCGAAATCCTTGCCAGTGACGCCCTCCCCGACTTCCTGCGCCATTCGCCGCTGACCCCGCGGGAATGGCAGGTGCTGAACGCCATTCACTCCGGCCTGTCCAACGAGCGCATCGCCCGGCACTTCAAGGTGGCACCCAGTACCATCAAGACCCACATCCGCAGCCTGTACCAAAAACTGGACGTGAAAGACCGCCAGCAGGCCATCGCCCTGGCGGAACAGCTGCTGCGCTCGGTGCAGGACAAACCCTAGCTGGAATTCGCATGCAAACCGCCGCCACAGGTGGCGTCTGTACGCCTCCCGGAACTTGCCCCAGACCACCCCTCCCCCCCTGTCGGGGGAGGAGGTAAGGCGACACCGGCATCGCCATACTGACCCTAACCTAATAAGTATCCAGTTGGACTCAAGGCATGAGCGGTAACCAAATCACGAATCAAAACGGCGAGTGGTGGCGCAATGGCGTCATTTACCAGATCTATCCCCGCAGCTTCTGCGACGCCAATGGCGACGGGATCGGTGACCTGCCGGGCATCTGCCAGAAACTCGATTACGTGAAATCCCTCGGCGTGGACGCCATCTGGATCTCGCCTTTCTTCAAGTCGCCGATGGCTGACTTCGGCTACGACGTTTCCGACTACCGGGACGTGGACCCCATTTTCGGCAACCTGGAAGACTTCGACCGGGTCATCGAAGGCGCCCACGAGCGCGGTATCCGCGTGATCATCGACCAGATCCTGAGCCACACCTCCGACCAGCACCCCTGGTTCGAGGAAAGCCGCCAGAACCGCGAGAATCCCAAGGCGGACTGGTATGTGTGGGCCGATGCCAAAGAAGATGGCAGCGCACCGAACAACTGGATGTCCAACTTCGGTGGCAGCGCCTGGCGCTGGTGCACCCGCCGCCGCCAGTACTACCTGACCAACTTCCTGAAAGAACAGCCGGACCTGAACCTGCACATCCCGGACGTTCAGGAGCAGCTGCTGGCCGACCTGCGTTTCTGGCTCGACCGCGGTGTCGACGGCTTCCGCCTGGATGCCATCAACCACGCGTTCCACAACCAGTCCCTGCAGGACAACCCCGCGCGCCCGGTGAAACTGGACAAAAACGGTCTGCCGCCGGTGAACAGCTACGAATACCAGTGGCACATTCACGACAAATCCCAGCCAGAAAACCTGGTGTTCCTGCAGCGGGTGCGCGCGCTGATGGAGGAATACCCGGGCACCATGACGGTGGGTGAAGTGGGCGATGACAATACCCACAAAATCATGGCCGAGTACACCACCGACCAGCGCCTGCACATGGCCTACTCCTTCGACCTGCTGTCAGAAGACTGCAGCGCGCAGTTCCTGCGCGACACCCTGGAGAAAAACCGTCAGGTAATCGAGAAAGGTTGGCCCTGCTGGTCCATTTCCAACCACGATGTGCCGCGTTCCTTCAGCCGCTGGAACAGGGGTTTCGAACGCGAAACCGCCATGGCCCGCGCACCGCTGTTCCTGCTGATGCAACTGATGCTGCGCGGGAGTGTGTGCCTGTATCAGGGCGAGGAACTGGGACTGCCGGAAGCGGACGTGGCGTTCGAGGATCTGCAGGACCCCTACGGCATCAATTTGTGGCCGGAATTCAAGGGTCGCGACGGCTGCCGCACCCCCATGCCCTGGTTTAACGGCGGAGAGATCAATGCCGGTTTTTCCAAGGTCAAACCCTGGCTGCCGGTCGCGGACGAACACTACCACCTGGCGGTATCGGTGCAGGAAGACGACCAGCATTCGATGCTGAATCGCTTCCGCGATCTGCTGCAGTGGCACAGCAATCTCAACCCGGCCCTCGCCACCGCAGCGCAGACCATTATCGAAACCGGCAACGACCTGATGGTATTCGAGCGCACCAGCGACAAGGAAGGCTATTTCGTGGCGCTGAATCTGGGTAGCGATGCGGCGAGCTTTACTCTGCCGGCACAGTACCAGGGCAGCGAAGACATTACCCCGGAAGGATTTGGCGGCAGTGTCAGCGGTAACACCGTGGAGCTGCCGGTTGCCGGCGCCAGGGTCTTCCGCAACAGCTGAAGCCAGTAAAATTTCGACGGTTATTGAGAAATTGGCACGCGTATTTTCGTTCGTGCCGAACCCCCAAAACGCAAAATACTCAAAGGGCTACCTCTCAATAAGATCGTCAAGCTTTGTTGCTCTCTCGTCAAAGCACAAATTCCAGGTCTCTGGAATCCTTCAAAGCCGGCTCACAAGCCGGCTTTTTTTTGCCCGCGGTTTGCCATCGGCCATCCCAACCCGCGTTTCCAGCACCTCTCTGTCCGGATCAACTTGTCGGCAATAACACTTCCGCCCGTCATTCCATTTCAATGTAAAAAGCGCCACAAGCCGACCCTAACATGCCTCTCACTTGCCGCCCGTAGCCATTTCCATGTCGCGGTGCAGCAAGCTCATCCCGCGGCCTAACCGGGGTACACCGGCGCGCCGCTTTGGGGAAATACACAGGTTCAATTGATGCACGGCCGCTGCAGGGGCTCGTTTGCCCTGCGGGTTTGTCCTGAAGGCTTCCGCAGCTCTGGAAACTGATCCGGAGACTCTAGCGGTCACCACACCGCCGTGCAGCAATCACCTGCAATTCGCTCGCAAGAGCAGATGAGGTACATATGCAACGTTGTTCTTCCTGGTTGAACAAAATTCTTCTCGGCAGCAGTCTGCTGTTTGCCGCAGCGGCAACCATTGCACCTGTCGCCCAGGCCGGTGACTACCCCCACCCCTACCAGCAGCACAGATCGATGACCGATGGCAGCGCCTGGTGGCGCCGGGATGTGTACGGCGGTGCGGCGCATATCATCATCGACCTGAGTGAGCAGCGCGCGTATTTTTACAAGGGTGATCAGCTCGCCGGTATTTCCCCAATCTCCACCGGCGTTGCCGGCAACCGCACTCCCACCGGCAGTTTCCGCGTTTCCGAAAAAGAGCTGTTTCACCGCTCAAACCTCTACGGCCACTATGTGGATCGCGCCGGTTTCGTGCGTAAAAGCAGTGTGGATGTACGCGTACACAAACGCCCCGCCGGTACCGTTTTCCGCGGTGCGTCCATGGACTTTTTCATGCGTATTAACGGTGCTGTGAGTATGCACGCCGGCAAGGTCACCGGGCGCCCGGAATCCCACGGCTGCATCCGTCTGCCCTGGCATATGGCCAAGATTTTTTACGAGAATGCGCCCATGGGCACCAAGGTCACGGTACGTCATTAACGTACTAGCTGCATTCGACATCCCGTAAAACCAGAAAGGGCAGCTTACGCTGCCCTTTCTGGTGATTAAACCGATTTCAGGTCACGCGCCGGGCGTTCTCGTAAAGTAATCGCGCGCAGCCCGATTCACCCTGCCGGACAGTAACAGCGTCGAAACCATGGTGGGAATCGCCATCAGCGCGTACATCCCGGTAATGACATTGTTAACAATGCTGAGGGATGCCACTGCACCAACCACGATCAACACAATATAAATACCCGTGTACAGAGTCTGCCAGCGGGGACCGAACAGGAAGTTGAAACATTTAACCCCGTAATACCAGTAGGTCACCATGGTGCTGAACGCCAGCGGTATCACCATCACCAGCAACAATAGCGGCCCCCAGCCACCAAACACCTGGGAAAACGCATCCGCGGTCAGGGAAACCCCGGCGATTCCTTCACCGTGCTGCCACACCCCGGTCAGCAGAATCACCAGTGCGGTACAGGTGCAGACCACCAGGGTATCCACAATCGGCCCCACCATCGCCACTACACCTTCGCGCACCGGCTCGGTGGTTTTCGCAGCGCCGTGGGCGAGGGATTCCGAGCCGATCCCGGCCTCATTGGAAAAGGCCCCGCGGCTGATACCGGTGGCAATCACCGTACCCAGTGCGCCCCCCACCGCCGCTTTGCCGGTGAAGGCATCGGTAAATATCAACGCGAACGCCGCCGGTACCTCGCGCCAGAAATAGCCGATCACGATCAGCGTCAGCGCCATATAAAACACCACCATTGCCGGCACCACCCGCACCGCAAAACGACCGATGCGCTGAATACGCCCGGCGATGACCGCCATCACCGCGATGGCGAGCACAACGCCCAGCGTGAGATCGAAAGCCAGCGCGTTTTCTGCACCCACCCAGCCCAGCGGCAGGGCAAAGGATTCGCGCAACAATTGCACCGTCTGGTTGGACTGGAATACTGGTAAAAGTCCGCACAGGCCGGCGAGAGCAAACAGGTAGGCAAGCGGCAGCCATTTTTTGCCGAGTCCCTCGCGAATCACATACATGGGCCCGCCCTGCAGCTCACCAGCAGCGTCGCGACCGCGGTACATCACCGCGAGGGTGGCGGTAAAAAACTTCGTCGCCACGCCTACCAGTGCGGTCACCCACATCCAGAAAATCGCCCCCGGCCCACCGGTACTGATGGCCAGTGCCACCCCGGCAATATTGCCGAGGCCGAGGGTGCCGGAAAGTGCAGTGGAAAGTGCCTGGCGGTGGGGAACCTGGCCCGGGTCATCGGGATTGTCGTACTTGCCCCGCAGCAAATCGATGCTGTGGCCAAGGTGGCGATAGGGGCGCGCGCGGGAGCTGATCAGCAGATACAGCCCGCCCCCTACCAGCAACACCAGTAGCGGCGTGCCCCAAGCATAGGCGACGAAGGTTTCGAGGGCGGATTCAACGGAATCGAGAAAGGACATAAGCGATTTTCCTGGCACAACCAGTCTTGTACAACAAACCGGTTATGCTCGCGCACTGGAGACAAAATCTCAAATCCACAGCAATGCGCGATCAGGAATCAGGGAGCGTTTGAAGCAGACAGACCTTGCCGTTTTGTCTTATCCCGCAGCTTCAACCTTGGCATGGCGAGAGACCAACTCGCCTTCAATCAATGCCAGTGCCTCCGACTGCATCGCCGCGGAGGCACTGCTCGCAGCCGCCGCGTCGCCACTCTCGATAGCGTCATAAAGACGTTTGTGATTGACGTAGCTTGCCGTTGCCACACCCTTGAGACGGTTGGTGTAGCGAATACTGACCCTCAGTGCGGTTTCGATAAAACTGCTGAGCTGGATATAGAAGGGATTGTTGGTGGCGTTGAGGATATTGATATGGAAATCGATGTCCGCGCCCACCGAGTCTCCGAGTCCGTCTTCCGCCGCTTTCATACGCTGCAGCGCCTCGTCGATAGCGGCAATCGCCTCGCGGTCCTGCTCTGCCGCCGCCAGTGCCGCGGCTTCCTTTTCGATGGCCATACGCAGCTGCATAAATTCACGCAGCATTTCCAGAGTCGGGCTGGCACGCAGGATCCAGCCAAGCACGTCGGGATCGAACAGATTCCAGCGGGCGCGCACCTGCACGCGAATGCCCTGGCGCGGGCGAGACGTGATCAGCCCCTTGGCCGTGAGCATCTTGATCGCCTCACGGGTCGCACTGCGGCTGATTCCGTACTCCTCGCACAGGCTGGCTTCTGAAGGCAGTCCATCCCCCGGGCTATAGCGGCCACCGGTAATGGCTTCGCCCAGCGTATGCACCAGTTGCTGGGTCAGATTACGTCCACTGTGCTCTCGATCCACGGTTCCCCACCTGCTTCCAAATCAATGTTTGATAAATATGACAAATGTTACCACCCACGCCAAGCACATGTGTGAAAACAGTGCCCAAAACGCAATATGGCCGCATACCGCGGCGCGTAAAAATGGACATTCAGCCCAACAAATAGTGGGCGCTCACACGCGAAAAACGTCTTTTAAATCAACTAGTTACCACTACAAATGGATTAGCCGCCACGTATTTAGCATATAATTGCGATAAATATTGTAAACGATTACATCTGGTGCTAACTTAATTTTGAAGTGGCGCCGAGACAGCGCAAATAGCCTCCACAAGACCACAAAGACTCGGGTAAAACCCTCTTTAATGACTCGAGTCGGCGCTGAGGCGCCAGACACAACAATAACAAGCAACAATAAATAGCAGTCACAACCAATAACAAAAGCCGTGACACAGCGATGAAACGAGAAACCTTCCGCCCGCGGGTGGAAATACCGCGCGCCCTTTATGCCTTTCCTCTGGCCGGCCTGTGCCTGTTCGCCACCATGCATGTCGTGGCCGACGCGCGGTTGCCGGAAACCACATCGCTGACACTCTGGTTTGACCGCCCCGCCCAGGATTGGGAAACCGAATCCCTTCCCATCGGCAATGGCGCCCTCGGCGCTGCCGTGCACGGAGGTATCGCCCGCGACATCCTGCAATTCAATGAAAAAACCCTGTGGACCGGCGGCCCCGATTCCAGGGAAAACCCCGCAAGCGGTTACGACTACGGCCTACCCCGCGAGCCCCGTAGCGCAGTGCTTGAGGAAATACGCAACCAGCTGCACGCGAGCGACGGCCTGTCCCCGCAACAGGTTGCCGACCGGCTCGGCCACAAGATCACCGGTTACGGCAACTACCAGAGCTTCGCCGACCTGATATTGGAATTCGCCCCCCAGGGGCAAGCCCGCGATTACCGACGCAGCCTGAACCTGCTGGATGGCACCGCCTCTGTCAGTTATCAGGCAAACGGCGTGCGCTACACCCGGGAATACCTCGCCAGCTACCCGGATGAAGTGATCGCCGTGCACCTGACCGCGGACCACCCTGGCAGTCTCTCCTTTAGCAGCCATCTTTCGATTCCCGACAATCGCAGTGCCAATGTCGTTATCCGGGATCAGCGCATCACCGTCAGCGGCGATCTCCACGACAACGGCCTCGGCTACGAAGGCCAGCTACAGCTGATCACCGAAGGCGGCAAAGTGACTGCCAACGAAAACGCACTTACCGTCACCGGCGCCGACAGCGCCACCCTGCTGATTGCAGCAGGCACCAATTACGCCCTGGAGTACCCGCAGTATCGCGGACAAAATCCTCACAGGATGGTGCAGGCACGCCTGGACCGGGCCAGTCGCAAAGTGCGCACTGGCGGCTACCCGGTCCTGCGCGCTGCCCACATCGCCGACTACCGCGCGCTCTTCACCCGCGTGAATTTTTCCTTAAAGCCCTCTCCTGCTCCCTCGTCTGCCCCCTCATCCTGTAGGAGCCTGCCTGCAGGCGAACCGTCAGAATCAGTGAACAATGAATTCGCCTGCAGGCAGGCTCCTACAAAACACACTCCCCCCATAGACCAGTGGCTGAAACAATACGGCCGCGGCGATGCTCAGGCAGACCGCGCCCTGGAAGCCCTCTATTTTCAATACGGCCGCTACCTGCTGATCAGCAGCTCCCGCGCAGGTTCGCTACCCGCCAATCTTCAAGGTGTCTGGAATAATTCCGCCACCCCACCGTGGAATGCCGACTACCACGTCAATATCAACCTGCAGATGAATTACTGGCCGGCGGAAGTCACCAACCTGGCCGAAACCACCGGCCCGCTGTTCGACTTTGTGGATGGGCTGCAGAAACCCGGCGCCATCGCTGCAGAGAAACTCCTCGGTGCCCGCGGCTGGACGCTGTTCCTGAACACCAACATCTGGGGATTTACCGGCGTTATCGACTGGCCCACCGCCTTCTGGCAACCGGAAGCCGGGGCCTGGCTCGCGGACCACTATTACGAACACTACCGTTTCAGTAACGACAAAGAATTCCTGCGCGAGCGCGCTTACCCGATCATGAAAGGCGCTGCGCAAACCTGGCTGGACGCGCTGGTGAAAGACCCTCGGGACGGCAAACTGGTAGTATCTCCCAGCTATTCCCCGGAACACGGCGACTTCACCATCGGCGCCGCCATGTCCCAGCAACTGGTGCACGAGCTTTTCAAAAATACCCGCGATACCGCCAGCCTGCTCGGCGATACCGAATTCGCAAACACGCTCAACGCCTCGCTGGAAAATCTCGATCCCGGTTTGCGCATCGGCAGCTGGGGGCAGCTGCAGGAATGGAAACAAGACCTCGATGATTCACACAATCAGCACCGCCATGTTTCCCAGCTCTACGCGCTGTTTCCCGGCGATGAAATCGGTCCGCACACGCCCGACCTGCTGGATGCTGCGCGCACCTCACTGGAAGCCCGCGGCGATGCCGGTACCGGCTGGAGCCGCGCCTGGAAAGCCGCACTCTGGGCACACCTGAACGACGGCGACCGCGCGCACAAAATTCTCGCCGCCCAATTGAAAGACAGCACCCACCCCAATTTGTGGAGCACCCATCCACCCTTCCAGATCGACGGCAACTTTGGCGCGACCGCGGCCATCGCCGAGATGCTGATCCAATCCGACGACCACAGCATCCAGTTGTTACCCGCCCTGCCCAGCACCTGGACAGATGGCAGCATCAGCGGCCTGCGCGCCCGCGGCGACGTCACCGTGGATTTGCAGTGGCGTGCAAACCGGTTGGACACCGCTCGACTGACCAGTGGTATCGACAGGATCATTGAAATTCAACTGCCGGCAGAGGGTGACTACACCCTGCGCGAAACCGGCAGTGACAAAAGTCTCGCGCTCAACGGAAAAGGCAAACGCCGTAGTTTCTCCGCCCGGGCCGGAAACGGCTACCTCCTGACCCGCAATGCAGTACCGCAATCCGGAATGGCAGGGAGATAGTTCTAGCAGCAGTAAAACGTCTTAAGTAGTGCACATAACAATTCACCATAAATGATGGGAGAAGAGAGAGATGTATAACAATAAAAAAACATTTGTCAGAAGCCGCCTGTCCCACTACATCCGCGTCGCCTCCGGGGTTTCCCTGATGGCACTGGGATCTGTAGCCTGGGCTCAGGAAGAAGCCAAAGACGAGAGTAACGAAACGGAAAGTATGGAGGAGGTCACGGTCACCGGACAGCGCGCCAGTATCCTGTCTGCACAGGACATCAAGCGCGATGCCAGCCAGATCGTAGACTCTATCGTCGCCTCGGATATCGGCAAACTTCCGGATCGCAGCATCACCGAAGCGCTACAACGGGTGCCCGGCGTAACGGTAACCCGCTACGACAATATGGGAGACCCGGAACACTTTGCCGGCGAAGGTGCCGGGGTCGCCGTGCGCGGCCTGAGTCAGGTGCGAAGCGAGCTCAACGGTCGCGATGTATTCGCGGCAAACGGCGGCCGCAGCCTGAGCTTTGACGATGTACCCGCAGAATTGATGGCCGGTGTCGATACCTACAAAAGCCCGACCGCCGATATGATTGAAGGCGGTCTCGGCGGTGTGGTCAATCTGCGCACCCGTATGCCATTCGACAGCGATGGCCAGTTGTTCAGCGCCACGGTAAAAGGCAACTACGGCGACCAGATCAAAGAAACCAATGGCGAATATTCAGCGCTATTCAGCGATCGCTGGGATACCGGCATTGGCGAATTCGGCGTGCTGGTGAATCTGTCCACCTCCGACCTTTCCAGCCGCGCAGACAATATTTATACCCGTGCATTTTTCCCGCGCGACGACGTTCAGGAAGATTCCACCGTATGGGTGCCGCGGGGTGTCGACTGGCGCCGCAACGACTACCAGCGTGAACGGGACGGCCAATACCTCGCTCTGCAGTGGGCCCCTAATGACGCGATGGAAGTCTATGCCACCGCCTTTCGCTCCAAACACGAACAGCGCTGGGACGAAGCCGCTTTCTTTAACGATGCGCTGGACGTTTACTCCATCGCCTCACCCAACAACGACTGGGTGTTCGACGATAACGGGGCGCTGGTGTCGGGTACCCTCACCGGTAAAATCAACGAGTCCTGGGTAGACCTGGACGGCGACGGCGTAAACGAAACCAAAACCGGAGAGTGGTGGGGGATGCCGTTCGGCACCAGTACCCGTTACTCCCAAAATGTTTCAGAGACCACCGATTTCTCCCTCGGGATGAACTGGCAGGCCACCGAGCGCCTGAGCATCAAGGCCGACTTGCAGCGTGTCGAATCCGAGTCCGCTACCGAGGATTACACCCTCGGTCTGGTTGCGCTTCCCTCCTCGGTCAGCGTTGGCAACCTCAACGGCAAACCCAGTCTCGGCATCAGCAGTGCACAGGTCAGTGACGAGGTAATCGGCGTATTCGACCAGCACGAAACCGACCTGGCAAATCCCGCGGCCTACAGCTACGGCCAGATGATGTCGATGCCTTCAGACAACAAAGGCGACTCTACCAGCGCGCGGCTGGACCTGGAGTACGAATTCGAAAACAGCCTGATCCGTTCGGTACAGGCCGGCGCCCGCTACAGCGAGAAATCCGCGACCAATCGCAGTGCCAATCACTGGTCCGCGCGCTACCAGCCCTGGACCAACTGGTTGTACCCCTTCCCCGGTGCTGCGGAAAGCGATCTGGTCGAATTCTCGTTCAATGATTTCCAGCGCGGCAATACCGATGTTCCGCTCACCGCCTATCTGCTGGACCCGGCATTACTGCGGGATTTCAGGGGCACCACGGATCGCATCGTCGCGAACTCCGCCGGTTGCTGTGGACCGGACTGGAATGCCCTGGATCTCTCCAACCCGGCCAATTTGAACAGCCAGGAGGAAACCACCCAGGCGGTCTATGCCAAGGTCAACTTTGCATTCGATGACCTCGCCATGCCTGTGGACGGCAACCTGGGTCTGCGCTACATACATACGGAAAATACCGCGCAGGGCCGCTTCAATATGCAGCAGTCCACCATCACCGTGGGCTCTGAAGAAGAAGGCAATTCCCGAACCATCGTGGTGCTGCCGGCGCAAACCTATGATTTCCCGGCGAAGAATGACTATGACCACCTGCTGCCAAGTCTGAACCTGCGGATGGCGGCATCGGAAGATGTTGTAGTGCGCTTTGCCGCGTCCAAAGCCATCTGGCGACCGGAGTTCTGGCGCATGAAGGCGTACCTGAATCTCTCTGCAGGACTCAAGGACGGCGTCACTCTCGATGGCAACCCGGATGACATCACCCTGGAGTCTCTGCAGGACAAACTCCAGTTCAACCTCAGCTCCAATGACACCAATCCGTTCCTGGAGCCGATGCTGGCCAACCAATACGACCTGTCCACAGAGTGGTACTTTGATGAAAACGGCGGGATGGCGCACCTGAGTATCTTCCGCAAGGACATCTCAGACTACTTCACCACCGTGGTGGAAAACGCGGAGGTCGAAGGGTTCGATACCGTCAGTACCTGGGTCGGTAACGACGGTGAGGCTCGTATTCAGGGGGCCGAAATCGGGGTAACGAAATTCTTCGATTTCCTCCCGGAACCCTGGAACGGCTTCGGCGTGCAGGCCAACTACACCTATATCGACAGCAGCCTGGAAGGGCCGCAAGGTACCAACACCGACGGTTCCGGCTACGGCGACCTGCCCGCAGAAGGTATCTCCCAAAATGCCTACAACCTGGTGGGGATGTACGAGAAGCATGGTTTCTACACCCGCCTGGCCTGGAACTGGCGCAGCGAGTACCTGGTGGCCGTGGGAGCCAACGGCTGGAATGGTTCCAACAATAACGTCAACTGGCGGTTGCCGGTGTACAACGACGACTACGGCCAACTGGACCTGTCCATGGGCTACAACATTACCGACAACATTTCCGTCAACTTCGAGGCCGCCAACCTCACCAGGGAGGAGACCGTTGGTCTGATGGACCAGGGTGAAATCGGCAAGCGTCACGCATACACCTACTCCCAGGATGTGCGCTACGCGGCCAGTGTTCGTATCACCTTCTGATCCGCACTGTACCTGGCGGGGCTCCCAAGAGCCCCGCCCCACTTTGCCAACTAGAAAAATCGACTATGAAAAAGTTGTCACTCAGCGTCATTGTTCTTATTTTTCTGTCTTCCGTGAGCGGCATGGCGTCCGCCAAGGTCGATGACGATTTCCCACAGATCATTTCCAACAACGGCCGCTATGCACTGCTGGTAGACAGCAAACCCTACCTGCTGCTTGCCGCCCAGACCAACAATTCCGCCAATTACCCCGCAGCCCTGCCCGACGTGTGGCCGGTGGTGGAGCAGATGCACGCGAATACCCTGGTCATTCCGGTGGCCTGGGAACAGGTAGAACCCGATGAAGGAAAATTCGATTTTTCCTTTGTGGACACACTGATTGCACAGGCGCGGGAAAAACAGGTGCGTCTGGTGTTGCTGTGGTTTGCCACCTGGAAAAACAATGCACCGCACTATGCGCCCGCCTGGGTGAAGCTGGATAACCAGCGTTTCCCACGGGTAAAAACCCGCGACGGCAAAACCCTGAATTCCCTTTCACCCCATCACCGCAGCACCCTGGAGGCGGACAAGAAAGCCTTTGTGCAACTGATGCGTCACCTGAAAAAAGTCGACAGGCAGAAAACGGTGATCATGGTGCAGGTGCAGAATGAGGTGGGCACTTACGGCTCCGCCCGGGACTATTCCGCGCACGCAGAAGAAATTTTCCAGCAAGCGGTTCCGCAGAAACTGCTGGCGGACGTAGGTAAAAAATCCGGTAGCTGGAGTGAAGTCTTCGGCAAAGACGCCGATGAATTTTTCCATGCCTGGCACATCGGCCGCTTTGTGGATGAAATTACCGAGGCGGGCAAACGGGAATATCCCCTGCCCATGTATGTGAACGTGGCCCTGCGCAACCCCTACCATCCCGGTGAACCGGGCCAGTACTCCAGCGGCGGCGCTACCGACAATGTAATTCATATCTGGAAATCCGCGGCACCCAATATCGACCTGATCGCGCCGGACATCTATTTCCGCGACCACAAGACCGCTACCCGGGTCATGGAACTGTACACCCGCAACGATAACCCGCTGTATATCGCCGAGATCGGCAATGACCAGCCCTACGTGCGCTATTTCTTCGATGCCATTGGCCACGGCGCTCTCGGCTTCGCGCCTTTTGGTATGGACAACACCAAGTACTCCAACTACCCGCTGGGTGCGGAAACCATGGATGAAAAGGTGATCAAGCCTTTCGCGGATTTGTACCGGGTGTTCGGGGCGATGGATTCCGAGTGGGCCGAAATCAGCCTGAACAACCGCACCTGGGGTTTTTCCGAGCCGGTGGATACCTATTCCCCGGACAAGGAACTGTGGAATGCCAAGGGCAGTGATCAGGAGGTGAAGGAGCAGAGGGGGCCGGAAGACTTTACCCAGCGCCAGGACCTCGGCGACTGGACCGCAGAAATCACCTACGGCCGCCCGGCGTTCTGGATAGATCCCCCCAAGGGCAACAACCCGGCGTCCGGTGGCGCAGTCATCGCGGAATTGAGCAGGGATGAATTTCTTGTTGTGGGCTATCACGCGCGAGTCAGCTTTTCACCCAGCAAGGAATTGCAAGACGAGCAGTTCACCTTCGAGCGGGTAGAGGAAGGACATTTTGAAAATGGCGAGTGGGTATTTGAGCGGGTGTGGAATGGCGACCAGACGGACTGGGGACTAAATTTTATCTATCGCCCCCATGTGCTCAAGGTAAAACTGGCCACCTACAAAACCAATTGACCCCTGTAGGAGCCTGCCTGCAGGCGAACATTACTGCACTTCGGGCCATTCGCCTGCAGGCAGGCTCCTACAGGTACGGTAGCACGGTAGGTTGGGCAAAGCGCAGCGTGCCCAACAAACCTCCGTTGGGCACGGCACTACGCGCCTTTGCCCAACCTACAAAAATAAGAATCACGATCGGCATAACACACAATAAATACGGACAAGACCATGAAAAACTTCAAGCCCCAAAGCACGCTCCTGGCACTTGCCCTCTTTCCGACACTCTACGCCTGCGATGGACAGCAGAATACCCAGACTACGAGCTGGCAAAAAACAGCCCACGGTGCGGTTGTCTCCCTGCAGAACAGCGATTTCAAGAAAGTCCGCGTGCAGGTAATCGATGAAGATATTATCCGTGTCACCGCCACGCCGCAGGAGGATTTCAGCAATCTTCCGGATACCCTGATGGTCACCGCGCAACCACAGGACGTCGCTTTTTCCATCACCGAAGAGAACGGCGAACTGATCGTCAAAACCGCGGAAATATCTGCAGAAATTTCTCTAGCCAGTGGCGTGGTGGAATTCAAAAACGCGGCGGGCCAGGTTTTGCTCAGCGAGGCGGACCGCAGCATGGCGCGCGTGATGGATGAACCGGGTCCCATCGATGCGGACTCCCACTCGTTCCGCCAGCGCTTTCAGCCGCAATCCGATGAAGCGTTTTATGGCCTCGGCCAGCAACAGGACGGGCGGGTCAACTACCGCGGTGAAAATATCGAGCTCACCACCTACAACATGGAAATCACCATTCCCTACCTGGTTTCCAGCCACAACTACGGCCTGTTGTGGAACAACGCCGGGGTCAGCCGCCTCGGCGACCCGCTGCCGCCGCAGCCGCTGCCGGAAGGCTTCAAACTGTACGATGCCAACGGGGAACCCGGCGGCCTCACCGCGCGCTATTACGACGGCGATGAACTGAAACTGGAGCGCTCCGAAGCAGACCTGAATTACCAGTTCCTGTCCCACGCCAGCGTGCGTGAAATCCCGCTGCCGGAAGAAGTCGCGAATGCCCAGGACCTGCGCATCCAGTGGATCGGCAGCATCGAACCCACAGTTTCCGGTGAACACGAATTCAAAATGTATTCCAGCGGCTATGCCAGCCTCTCCCTTGACGGCGAAGAGCTGCTGAACCGCTGGCGCATGAACTGGAACCCCTGGTACCACAATGCGGAAGTGGATCTGAAAGCCGGTGAAAAATACGCGCTGAGCCTCGACTGGCAACCCCAGGGCGGTTATATGCGACTGTTGCAACACGGTCCGCTACCGGCGATTGAGCAACAGCAACTGTCCTTTACCGCGGACACCGGCAAGGCGGTGGATTACTACTTCGTCGCCGGCGACAACCAGGACGACGTGGTCGCCGGTTACCGCGAACTCACCGGCAAGGCCACCATGCTGCCCAAGTGGGCCTTCGGTTTCTGGCAGAGCCGCGAGCGCTACAAGTCCCAGGACGAACTGCTGGGCGCGCTTGAGGAGTATCGCGAGCGCAAAATTCCCATCGACAATATCGTGCTGGACTGGTCCTACTGGCCGCAAGACGCCTGGGGCAGCCACGACTTTGACAAAGCCCACTTCCCCGATGCCAAAGCCATGGTGGAGCGGGTACACGAACTGGATGCCAACATCATGATTTCGGTGTGGCCGAAGTTTTATCCCACCACCGACAACTACGCCGAGCTCAATGCCAAGGGCTGTATGTTCAACAAGAACATCGAAGAGAAGAATCTGGACTGGATCGGCGCCGGTTACCTGAATGCCTTCTACGATGCCTATAACCCCGAGTGCCGGGAAATTTACTGGAGCCAGATCCGCGACAAGCTCAACACCGTCGGCTTTGATGCCTGGTGGCTGGACGCGGTGGAACCGGACATCCACTCCAACCTGAGTTTCAAACACCGCAAGGATCTGATTACTCCGAACGCCATGGGAACCGGTGCGGAAGTGTTCAACGCCTATGCCCTGCCCCACGCGGAAACCGTGTACCAGGGCGAGCGCAAAACCGATGGTGACAAGCGCGCATTTATCCTCACCCGTTCCGGTTTCGGTGGCATCCAGCGCACCGCGTCGGCGATCTGGAGTGGCGATGTGGTGTCCCGCTGGTCCAACCTGGAAGAGCAGATTGCCGCGGGTATTGGCGTGGGTATGGCGGGCATGCCTTACTGGACCTTCGATATCGGCGGTTTTACTCCCGAGGACCGCTACCGCTACAACGGCGATGTGGTGGTGGGTAACTACAAGGAAATGGCCCAAAGCGAACAGCAGGAGTGGCAGGAACTGAACCTGCGCTGGTTCCAGTTCGGCGCCTTCACGCCACTGTTCCGCGCCCACGGCCAGAACCCCTACCGCGAGATTTACAATCTGGCGGACGAGGGCAGCGACACCTACAACAGCATGGTGGACTACACCAAGCTGCGTTACCGATTAATGCCCTATATCTACACTCTGGCCGGAGACGCCCACCACAAGGATGGCACCATGATGCGCGGCCTGGCGATGGATTTTGGCGCGGACCCGAAAGTACGCGATATCAATACCCAGTACATGTTCGGCCCCTCGCTCCTAGTGAATCCGATCACCGAGTTCGGCGCACGTTCAAGAGATGTCTACCTGCCCGCAGGTACCGACTGGTACGACTTTAACAGCGGCGAGAAATACAGCGGCGGACAGACCATCGACGCAGCGGCACCCTATACGCAGATGCCATTGTTCGTAAAAGCCGGCAGCATCCTGCCCACCGGCCCGGAAATCCAGAGCACCGCGGAAAGCATCAACACCCCGCTGACCCTGAACGTATTTACCGGCGCCGACGGCCGTTTCGAAATCTACGAGGACGATGGCAAAAGCTACGGCTATGAAAAAGGCCAGTGGTCGCGAATTCCGGTCAGCTACAACGAAGCCAGCGGCGAACTCACCATCGGTGAACGCACTGGTAGTTTCGATGGCATGGCCAAACAGCGGGCAATCAGTGTGCGCTGGATTGACCAGGGCGACAAACCTGCGGACCTGAACGGCACCGCGGATCTATCCCTGCAATACAGTGGTACCCCGATCACCCTGAAACGCGGCTGACGCCGGTACCCGCGGGAACGCCGAGCCCCAGCTCGGCGACGCCCGCCTTGCCGGTGCCCATAAAATAATAAATAAAAATACAAAATAAAAAGGCCAACCATGAAACGCCCCATAGCCACAGCCCTGCTACTGTTCATTGCCAGCCCGGCCCTTGCCAACTGGTCAGTAATGTCGCCCGACGCTACCCGCGAAATTCAGGTACGCCAGAACAGCACCAAAGGCCTCGAATACCGCATTCTTCTACATGGCAAAAACCAACGGGAAATTCTCGGCTGGTCACACCTTGGCCCGGTAATCCAGGGCTTCCAGCTAAGCCAGAATCCGCTCGAAGCGGAAATCAGCGATTTTTCCACTACGGTAAAATTTCTCGGCGAAAAAAACGCACAGGGTAAAGACGAGTACACCCTGACAACCGGCAAACGCAAACATAACATCGCTGCGTATCGCGCATTGACCCTGTCCTTCAGTGATATGGAAACTGCAATGCATCTTGATCTGGAACTGCGCGCCTACAACGATGGTCTCGCCTTCCGTTATGTTTTGCCGGAAACAAGCGATCGCCACTACCAGATGGTTTCCGAAACAACCGCGTTCAATGTGGGACAGGGCGCGACCTTCTGGGGACAACCCTACGACTTCACCACCGCCTTCCACCCCTCTTACGAAACCGCCTGGCTGCAACTTCCAAGCGGCAGCGCGGCACCGCAAAATCTCGGTGTCGGCTGGGGATTCCCCTCTCTGATCGAAAAAGATGGCGCCTGGGCGCTGCTGCATGAGGCAGGCCTGGATGAAAGTTTTCACGGCTCGCACCTGCAGCCCGAGGCAGAAGGCGGCAACTACCGGATAGCGCCACCCTCTGCCGGCACCGCACTCGGTCACGGGATGAACATCGCCGCTTCCACGCTGCCCTGGCAGATGCCCTGGCGATTTGTGATTACCGGTGAGGCGCTGGCCGAGGTGGTTGAAAGCAACCTCACCACCCACCTCGCACCACCCGCCCGCATCGAAAACACCGACTGGATTGAGCCTGGCATTTCGTCGTGGAGCTGGTTGTCGGATCACGACAGCAGCCGCAACCTCGACACCCTGAAGAAGTTTATCGACACCGCCGCGGCAATGGGCTGGCGCTATTCCCTGATCGACGCCAACTGGAACACCATTGCCGACGACGCCATGGAGCAGCTGCTGGCCCACGCCGAAAAGAAAAATGTGCGGCTGCTGTTCTGGTACAACTCTGGCGGTCGCCACAACTTTATCACCGAGCAACCGCGCAACCGCATTACCGAGCGCGAGAAACGTCGCGCGGAGTTCGCCCGCCTGCACAGGCTCGGCGTCGCCGGTATCAAGGTGGATTTCTTTCAGAGCGACAAACAGGACATTATTCGCCTGTACCAGGAAATTCTCGCGGACGCCGCGGACTTCCAGCTGCTGGTCAACTTTCACGGCAGTACCATTCCCCGCGGCTGGCGCCGCACCTGGCCAAACCTGATTTCCATGGAAGCAGTGCGCGGAGGCGAGTTCTACACCTTCCAGGCGGAGACCGACTACGACGATCAGGCGCCGCGGCAAAACAGCATCCTGCCCTTCGCCCGCAATGTCATCGGCCCGATGGATTACACCCCCGGATATTTCTCCCAGCCTCTGGCGGGACGCAAGACCACCAGCGCCCATGAAGCGGCGCTGCTAGTGCTGTTTGAAACTGGTATCCAGCATATCGGCGACAGTACCGAAAGCCTGTTGAATCTGCCCGATGACTACCGCGACTACCTGCGCCACCTGCCCAGCACCTGGGATGAAACCCACCTGCTCGCAGGTTATCCCGGCGAGCACGCGGTCATTGCCCGGCGTAGTGGCAGGCGCTGGTATATCGCCGGTATCAATGGTGAGGCGGAAGCAAAAACCCTGCAGCTGAATATCAGCCAACTCGGCGGCCTCGCCGACAGTGCGCTAATGCTGCACGACGACAGCCACGAACCATTTGCTGCGCGCAAGCTGAAACTGGAATCCAGCGAGTCGCTCACTATTACCATGGCCGCCAACGGCGGCGTGGTACTGAGGTTTTAACCCATGCAGCAAGGAGCTAAAGACCCTAAAAGCCCGATCAAAGTCATCAATATTGTCGGCGGCGGTACTGCGGGCTGGATGGCGGCGGCCACACTGGCCCGCCACTTTCGCGGTCACGACCTGTCGATCCGGCTGGTGGAATCCGAGCAGATCGGCACCATCGGTGTGGGCGAAGCCACGGTACCGAGCATTCTCAACCTGAACCGCTACCTCGGCATCCGTGAACGGGACTTTATCGCCGCTACCGGTGCCACCTTTAAACTCGGCATTGAATTTTCCGACTGGTACACCGCCGGGGAGAGCTTCTTCCATCCATTTGCAGACTTTGGCGCCCCCCTGGGCGGGATACCTTTTTATCCCTGTTGGCTGAAGCAGTACAAACTCGGTAACGCCGCGCCGCTTTCGGAGTACAGCCTCGCTACCGCACTTGCGAAAGGTGGACGCTTCGCACAGCCGGACCCGGATACCCAAAATCCTCTCGCACTCTACAACTACGCCTATCACTTCGACGCCAGCCGCTATGCCGCCTTGTTGCGACGCATAGCAGAGTCACACGGCGTGCGGCGCATCGAGGGGAAAATCGTTGAGGTCAGACTCGATAGCAGTAACGGCGATATCCGCAGCCTGCACCTGCAAAGCGGTGAGATCCTGCACGGAGATCTGTATATCGACTGTTCCGGTTTCCGCGGCCTGTTGATCGAGCAGGCGCTGGCTACCGGCTATGAAGATTGGCGTCACTGGTTACCGGTAGATACCGCTGTAGCAGTACAGAGCGAACGCGCTGGCCCTGCGCCGCCCTATACCCGCGCGACGGCGACCGCTGCCGGATGGCGCTGGCGCATTCCCCTGCAGCACCGCAATGGCAATGGCCATGTTTTTTCCAGTGCGCATATGACCACCGAACAGGCGAGTACTGAGCTTCTGAAAAATCTCGAAGGCAGTGCACTGGGCGAACAGAGGGTCATCCGGTTTGCCGCTGGCATGCGCAAAAAATTCTGGAACAGGAACTGCGTGGCCCTGGGGCTCGCATCCGGTTTTATCGAGCCACTGGAAAGTACCAGTATTTCCCTGATCCAGACAGGTGTCGAAAAAATTCTGAAATTTTTACCGGACCTGATACCAGAACAAAAAAATATCGACGAGGCGAACCGTCTGAACCGCCAGGAATACGAACGGGTGCGCGACTTCATCATCCTGCACTACAAACTCAACGGCCGCGATGACACACAGTTCTGGCGCGATATGCGCGACATGGCAGTACCGGACACCTTGCAGCAGAAGATGGATGCGTTTACCGAGGATGGTCGCCTGCTCAGTTTCGAGCAGGAGTCCTTTCAGGAGGCGAGCTGGCTGGCCATTTACGACGGTTTTCAATTCCGTCCACGGAATTACCTGGCGGAGGTCGACAAGCTGGACAACAAACAAGTAATTCGGGCGATGGAAAATATGCGCCATGCCATTGCCACAGCGGCAACCCACGCGCCGCCGCATCACACCTTCCTGCGACAAGCATTTTTGCAACCGCAGGAAGCCTGCGCGGAAACGGAGTGAAGCGGAAAACCTATGAGAGCCAAAAACGTGAATACCGCGAGTTTCCTATACCTGCACCACAACGAGTTCATTAACGTTGCCGATAATGAGCCTACCGGTCTCGCCAGGGCGCAGTTGATTGGCAGGGAGCGTCGTTGATGCAGCGGATCGTAGTGGACTGGGGCACAACCAATATCCGCGCCCACCTCGTTGATAGCGATGGCGGCATCGCCGGAAGCCGCAACGCACCGCGCGGGGTACACAACTGCGATGGCAACTTCAGTGACGTACTGCGGGAATACTGCGGCGATTGGCAAATCCGCTGGCCGGGCATTCCGGTATATCTCTGCGGCATGATTGGCAGCCGTACCGGGTGGGTTGAAGCGCCCTATGTAGGCAGCCCCGCGCGCCCCGAAGCGCTGTATCGCGGGTTGGTACCGGTGCCCGGAGAAAACAACGTATTCGTAGTTCCCGGCGTTCGCTGCATCACGCCGGCGGGAAGTCCCGACGTCATGCGCGGGGAGGAATCTCAGGTACTGGGTGTGATCGCCCAGGGCAATATCCAAAATGCGCTGGTCATTCTCCCCGGAACCCACAGTAAATGGGTGCGGGTGAGAGACGGCAGGATCTACGACTTCGCCACATTCTTTACCGGTGAGATGTACGCGTTATTGCACAGCCACAGCTCGATTGGTGCGGTACTAAAACAGGAAGGTCACAACCGGGCAAGCTTTCAGCGGGGCCTTACGGAGAGCATCGGTCTCGGTGGTTTGCTGAATCAGGTATTTACCGCACGCTCCCGCACCCTGTGCGAAGACGTCACTGGCCAGTCCATGTCAGCGTACCTGTCCGGCATCCTGATCGGCAGTGAGTTTATCCACGGCCAGCAGCTGTTTGCCGCAGAGGGGGAAATCCTGCTAGTGGGCGACAAGCAGCTTGTAACGCTGTATCAACAGGCCGCCGCACATTTCGGCCTGGAACAGCGCGCCCTGGACGCAGCGTATGCGGTCGTACACGGTGTGGCAAAAATCTGTGCGAGTGCCGATGAGAAGGAATCCCGGGATTTCACCTGTAGCGATCGTCCCATGTCACCGATACCACAACCCAGTTCTTAGATTTTCGACAGCCGAGGAAAATACACAAAACGCTGGATCAAATAAACAGCCAATTACCAATACGACAACGACAATCAAAACTGACCTAAAGACCAACCTTAAGACCAATAAAAAACAGCAGATGAGAGGCAAACACCATGCAACTGGCAGCGACCGACCTGGCAATCTTCATTGCTTATGTAGCCATGCTGATCACCATTGGATACCTGGTATCACGGGAAAAAGCAGGGCATGAAAAGAATACCAGCGATTATTTTCTCGCCGGCAAGGGACTGCCCTGGTGGGCGGTGGGCGCATCGCTGATCGCGGCGAATATCTCCGCAGAACAGATCATCGGCATGTCCGGTTCCGGTTACGCCATCGGCCTCGCAATCGCCTCCTATGAATGGATGGCGGCCATCACGCTCATTTTGGTCGGCAAATATTTTCTGCCGGTATTCGTACGCAAGGGCATCTACACCATGCCGCAGTTTCTTGAGCAGCGTTACGACAGCCGGGTGAAAATCGTGCTCGCCATTTTCTGGCTGGGGGTTTATGTATTTGTAAACCTGACGTCGGTGCTGTGGCTGGGTGCTCTCGCCATCAACGCGATTGCCGGGGTAGAGCTGCTGTTCGGCCTCCTGTTCCTGGGTATTTTCTCGGCGGCTTACTCCCTGTATGGAGGCCTCAAGGCGGTGGCGCTGACAGATATCATTCAGGTCGTTTTGCTGGTCATTGGCGGCCTGATGCTGTCGTATCTGGCGCTAGACCTGATCGGTAAACAGAATGGCGGCGGCGTGCTGGCCGGTTTCAGCGAGCTGACCCGGGTCGCACCGGAAAAATTCGACATGATCCTTTCGAAGGACAACCCCCACTATATGAGCCTGCCGGGACTTTCCGTATTGCTTGGCGGCATGTGGGTGGTGAATTTCGCCTACTGGGGCTTCAACCAGTACATCATCCAGCGCGCTCTGGGGGCCAAGAGTATCGAGGAAGGCCAGAAGGGCATCGCCTTCGCCGCCTACCTCAAGCTGCTGATGCCAGTGATTGTGGTTCTGCCGGGCATCGCCGCGGTGGTATTACTGCCCCAGCTGGAACGCCCGGACCAAGCCTATCCGCAACTCATGAACCTGATGCCGGTCGGCTTCAAGGGACTGATTTTCGCAGCACTGGTAGCCGCCATCGTGTCTTCGCTGGCATCGATGACCAACAGTATTTCCACCATCTTCACCATGGACATCTACTCCCGCTACCAGCCCGGACGCAGTGAAAAACACTATGTGCGGGTGGGTCGTGTTGTGGCGCTGGTCTCGCTGGTGCTGGGTATGGTCTGCGCACAACCGCTACTAGGCCAGTTTGATCAGGCGTTCCAGTACATTCAGGAATTTACCGGCTTCTTCACTCCCGGTATTACTGTTCTGTTCCTGCTCGGTGTATTCTGGCCACTGGCCACCGCCAATTCCGCACTGGTCGCGGCGATCGGTTCTGCGGTGCTGTCACTGGTTTTAAAACTCTGGTGGCCGGAGTTGCCGTTTATGGATCGCGTCGGCATTGTATTCCTGGTCTGCCTGAGTGTTGCGGTGATCATTTCCCTGTGGGAACAGCGCAATCGGGAAGCCCTGCCCGGTGGTGAGGTGGTCTCGCTCGGTGAAATTAATTTCGCCACCGGGAGTTCTTTCAACCTCGCAGCGGTCGGTGTCACCCTCATTCTGATCGCGCTCTACGCCACCTGGTGGTAATCCCGTGCGCGATTACCGTGCCTTGATGGCGGCGCTGTTGTTATGCAGCAGTGCATACAGTACCAACTGTGCTGCCGCCGACCTGCCCGCGCGCCAGCGGCTCGCCAATGATTATCTGCGCTACGAATTTACCGCGGATATCGGCGGCCGCGGCCTCGCGTTCTCGATACCCGGGTATCCCAACCTGCTGAAAGTGGATGAACAGCTTTTGGCACAGCCCATTCCGCCGGTTACTGCAGAGGGTGAGAATTTTGGCTACCTCGGTCATATCGTCTGGATAGGCCCGCAACAAAACTGGTGGCGTTTTCAATCGGTAAATACATCGCGCCGCGACAGCCGCGCGGACTGGCCACCGGATCCCTACACCGTGCTGGGTGAAAATACGCTGCACTGGGAGTCGCCCTCCCATGCGGTTTTGTCATCCACCCCCAGCCCGGTTACCGGGCTGCAGCTGACCCGGCATGCAAAGCTCGATGGTGACAGGCTTGTGCATACCGTCACCGCCAGCAATACCCGCGACAACTCCGTAGCCTGGGATATCTGGTTCAACTCCCGGGTCGCCTCGAATACACAGGTTCTGGTTCCGGTAAAAGACTTCAGCGGCGATGTGCGAATCGCACAGTTCGACGGCAACCCCGCGCCTGATCAGCAGGTCCAGAAAATGGGCTTTTTCGATTTTAAGCGCACCGGTAAAAGCAAGGCCAAGGCTTTTATTCAACCGGCGGCGGGCTGGCTCGCGGCGTTTGCTGCGGACCAGGTTTTCATCATCGAATTTCCCCTGCAGCCGCGCAGCGCCATCCACCCGGCGCAGGGACAGGTAGAACTGTATCTGGATTACGACCCAGAAAATCCCGCCGCCGGCCTGTTGGAGCTGGAGGTGCACGGCCCTTACGTACAACTCGCACCGGGCGAGACGATGTCCGCGAGTGAGCAATGGCGGGCTATCGCCTATAGCGGTGAAAACAACCTGCAGGCGAAAGTCGCGTTCCTGCAGCGCCTGGGATACGGGCGATAAAAGCACAAACACATCTCGCGGGTTTGCGGGGAAAACAAGAAAGACAAATGGAGTTTTGCAATGTTTGCCGGTTTCTTTCGCACAGCCATGTGCCTGTTGATTCTTACCGGACTAGTGTCCTGCGGGGGCGGTGGAGGCAGCTCAAATACCGCTCCGACACCAATACCACAACCGCAACCCGAGCCCGAACCAGAACCACCGGTAACCGTCGTCGGTGAGGGGCCATTTATTGTGGTGGATCAGTTCGGCTACCTGCCGGATGCAAAAAAAATCGCGGTGTTGCGCGATCCGGTTACCGGCTTCGACAGCGAAGATACCTACACCCCGGGCGCCAGTCTGCAGGTGGTGAACACGCTGGATAATTCCGTGGTGTTTTCCGGTTCCGCAACGCCGTGGCTGGATGGCGAAATCGCGGCCACCTCCGGCGATCGCATCTGGCTGTTTGACTTCAGCAGCGTAACCGCCACCGGCAACTATCAGATCGTCGACACCGAACAGGACCTTCGCTCCCCCGCCTTTGCGATTAACGACAACGTCTACCGTGAAGTACTGGTACAGGCGGTGCGCACGTTTTTTTACCAGCGCGCCGGCCACACCAAGACGGAACAATTTGCCGGTGCCAGCTGGGCCGATGATGCAAGTCATATGGGACCACTGCAGGATGCCAACGCGCGGCGCTACAATAGCCCCGACGACGAAGGCAGTGAACGGGATTTGCACGGTGGCTGGTACGACGCCGGCGACTACAACAAATACACCAACTGGACCGCGAGTTATATCGTCGACCTGTTACATGCGTACCGTGAAAATACGCATGTGTGGACCGATGACTTCAATATTCCGGAGTCCGGCAACGGCGTACCGGACCTGCTGGACGAAGTGAAATGGGGACTGGATTCCCTGATACGGATGCAAAACGCCGATGGCTCAGTGCTGTCCATCGTCGGCCTCGCTTCCGCCAGCCCGCCGTCCAGCGCCACCGGAGCGAGTCTCTACGGCGATGCCAGCACTTCTGCCACGCTCTCCAGTGCCGCAGCGTTTGCCTATGGTGCAAAGGTTTTTGCTGCCCTGAGTACACCCGAATTCAACAGCTATGCCGCTGACCTCAGGACGCGCGCGCTGCGGGCCTGGAACTGGGCCAACGCCAACCCGGCGGTGATTTTCCGCAACAACGACGAAGCGGCGGGCACCGCCGGACTGGGGGCAGGCCAGCAGGAAGTGGACGACACCGAGCGCGGTTTCAAGCGCTTGGTTGCCGCGATCTATCTCTACGATCTCACTGGTGACATCAGCTATCGCGATTACGTCGATGCCAATTACCAGACTGCACCAATGTTTGCCAATTGGTGGCTGTCGCCGTTCCGCGCCAGTATTCAACGCCCGCTGCTGTATTACACCGCGCTGGACGATGCCACTGCCGCCACCGCCGACGCTATTCGCAATCGCTATGTGGAATTGTGGGAAGGCGACGATGGCTGGGGTGCAGCCACCAACCGCCGCGATCCCTACGGAGCCTTTATCAGCGATTACACCTGGGGCAGCAACGCGGTGACGTCTCTCGCCGGCGGTATGTTCGCAGACCAGCAAACCTACAACCTGGGGCAGCGCGATACGGCACAAATCCGCAACGCCGCTGCCGGCTACCTGCATTACCTGCATGGGGTCAATCCGCTCGGCAAAGTGTACCTGTCGAATATGGGAGACTTCGGTGCGGAAAACTCCGTGGACCAGTTCTACCACACCTGGTTTGCCCACGGCAGCGCGCTCTGGGACAGTGTCAGTAACTCAGCCTACGGCCCGCCTCCGGGATTTCTCGTCGGCGGGCCCAACCCATCCTACGACTGGGATGAGCGCTGCCCCGGTGTATCCAGTCTGTGCGGCAGCGCGCAACCGCAGCCGCCTTACGGCCAGCCGGCACAGAAATCCTATACGGATTTCAATAACAGCTGGCCGCTCAACTCCTGGTCGGTAACCGAGAATTCCAACGGCTACCAGACCGCGTACATTCGCTTGCTCGCGCGCTACGTCAAATAAAACAGAGGCGATATGCATTCGGTGAAAATCAAACAACAGATAAGTGCTCTGGGGATTGCCTTGGTGACCGCGATTTCACCCGCTGACGCCTCAGAAAAAATTGCCCGCTTTTCCTGGTTCGAATACAACGGCAATGACGAAGTATTCAACCTGCCGCTGAAAGAAAACGAGTATCGCAATCCGATCCTCGCCGGGTTTCATCCGGATCCGAGTATCGTGCGCGTCGACAAGGACTATTATCTGGTCAACTCCACCTTCGGTTTCTTTCCCGGCATTCCCGTTTTCCACAGCCGCGATCTGGTGAACTGGACCCAGATCGGCAATGCCCTGCACAGGCCCGGCCAGGTGAACTTCAACGGCCTGCCACTGACCAATGCCGGCGTCTATGCGCCGGCCATCGAATATCGCGATGGCACTTTTTATGTGATCAATACCTGCATCGGCTGCGGCGGCAACTTTGTGGTCACGGCGAAAAATCCCGCGGGGCCCTGGTCTGATCCCATCTGGCTGCCCGAACTCGACGGTATAGATCCGTCGATTTTTTTCGACGACAACGGCAAAACCTACATCGTGCACCACGCCGAACCGGATAAAAAACGCTACCCGGCACACACCGCTATCCGCGTGATGGAAGTGGATCCGGAAACGTTTCAAGCAAAATCAGACGATGTACTGCTGGTGGACGGCGGTGCAGTGCCCCAGTGGAATACCGACTATCTGGAAGGCCCGCACCTCTACAACGTCGACGGTACCTACTACCTCTCCGCCCCCGGTGGCGGTACCGGCTATTTTCACCAGCAGCTGCTGTTCAGGGCGGACAACGTATTCGGCCCCTATACCGCCAACCCGAACAATCCGGTACTGACCCAATTCGGGCTGCCGGACGACCGCCCCAACCCGGTTACCGCCACCGGCCATGCGGATCTGTTTGAAGACAGCAACGGCGACTGGTGGGCGGTGTTTCTCGGTACCCGGGTTTACGATCTGGCCACCGCCCCGCAGGACCCCGGCAATTTTCACACTGGCCGCGAGACCTTCATGCTCCCGGTACAGTGGAAAGACGGTTGGCCAATCATTCTGGAAGCGGGCCGCGCTTTGCCTTACGCGGTGAACCGGCCACGCCTTCCAGAGGACCAGCCCGCGCCGCGGCACACTACCGGTAACTTTTCCGAGCGCGAAGTATTTGTCTCCGATAAGCTCGCCCCCCACTGGCTGTTTATCCGTACCCCGGACAGTCCCTGGTGGGCAACCGGCGACGAAGGACTGTCTTTACAGGCCCGCCCGGTTGCCATCGGCGACCGCGACGGCCAGCCATCCTTTGTCGGCCGCCGCCTCGCCCATATGCGTGCGGAAATGACTACCGCGCTGAAATTCACACCACAAGCAACAGACGACGAGGCCGGATTACTGGCACTGCAGAGCGATGACTTTTTCTACGCCTTGGGCCTCGGGCGTAACAGCGCCGGTAAGGCGGTACTGCGGGTACGCCGGAAAGCGGGGAACGGTGGCGAAATTCAGGGTCAGGTGATTGCCGAGACGCCGATACCACTGCTACAGGGGCAACCGGTTTACCTGCGTATGAAGATCGACAAATCCGAACTGGATTTCTCCTACAGCCTGGATGCCGAACACTACACCCCCCTGGTGGAAAATAACGATGCCCGGGTGCTGACCACAGCGGCGGCCGGTGGCTTTGTTGGAGCAGTTGTCGGGATGTATGCCGAGTCCGGAGAAAAAATCCGGATACAGGAACGACAGCAAATGTAACGGGTTACAGCGAGCTGAAAAAAATCACTTGTGAGCGCGCCCTTACCGGCAATGGCCTCAAATCCGCTCACATGCGGACTTTACTGCAAATACAGAAAAAACTGCCCTGAACGCCCGATTATATTGATGCCAAAACTTCTTCGGGGCCTTGTCAATTAAAATTGAAACCGGTTACATTTGCAAAAACAACATAACAAGTGCTCGCTGGGCCCTCCGGCTCCGTAAAGAAAATCCCGGTTCAGGGTAAGGCGAAGCCAGCGACGAGATAAAAACGTGTTGTAGTAACAATCGTTCTAACGCTTGCTACTACAACACGTTGATGAACAACACCAATAACAATAACGAGCCGTTTAGCGATGAATGCCACCCAGCCAGCAGCCGTGCATCCTGCGCGCAGCCGCGTGTGCACCGACGTGCCCCACAACCGCTTCGGTGCGGCCGCACCCATATCATCCCTGCATTCTTTCCCGCGCCTTTTCCTGTGTCTTTTCCCGATATCCGTTAATTACGCGAATCCGCGCTCGTTCAAATTTCGTTGCGGTCAGCAACAACGACTTCCACACGGTTGTTTCGCAACCCGGGTGGGAAAACCGGGTAGTACCAACAATAAGATGAGAGGATCAATAACATGAAACGTATCCGTTTGCCCGGCACAAGGGCCGGACTTATTTCATTCGCCTCCCCACTACTGGTGTTGAGTAGCGTAATGGCGAGTGCACAGGAAAGTCAGTCGACAGAAAAACCGGAAGAGGAAAACGCAGCCATTGAGGAAGTGGTGGTTCAGGGCATGCGCATGTCCCTGGAAAACGCCCAGGACATCAAGCGCCACGCCCCGACGGTGGTGGACTCTATCACCGCCAAGGACCTGGGCTCCTTCCCGGATAAATCCGTGGCGGAAGCGCTGCAGCGGGTGGCCGGTATTACCGTGAACCGATTTGCCGCCTCTTCGGATACCGCACACTTCTCCGCGGAACCTTCTGGCGTGGTGGTGCGCGGACTGAACCAGGTGCGCAACGAATTGAACGGGCGCGACTCTTTCAGCGCCAACTCCTCGCGCGGTCTCAGTTGGGGCGATGTATCACCGGAACTGATGGGCGGCGTGGACACCTATAAAAACCAGATGGCGGAACTGGTCGAAGGTGGTATTGCCGGCACCGTGAATTTGCGCACCCGGGTCCCCTTCGACCAGGACGACGACCTGGTTGCGTTTACCGTAAGCAGCAACTACGGCGACCTCTCCGGCGATGTGACTCCCGAGGCCTCGGGCCTGTACAGCACCCGCTGGCAGACCGGAGTTGGGGAATTTGGTGTTCTCGCCAATGTTGCCTATTCTGACGTCCACACCAATACCGAGGGCAACCAGCTGTTCCGCATGAACCGCTTCCGCGATGTCTACGAAGAGGACAGCCTCTACTACATCCCTGCCGGTATCAACATGCGGGAAACCAGTTACGACCGCGAACGTCAAGGCGGCGCACTGGCATTCCAGTTCCAGAATCTCGATGAGACCGTGGTGGTCACCACCCAGTACAACCGCTCCGAGTATGAAAATGCCATGGAGGAATATATCGTCCAGGCTTCACCGGCGGATTTGTCCTATTCCCAGAGTGTGCTGTTCGAAGTCGACGCCGGCAATAGCGGTATACCGCGGCCTGCGCCGGGTACCGAAGCATTCACCTTCGATTCAAATGGTCTGTTCCAGCAGGGCACCATGGTTACCGGCCTCGGCTGGTGGGGCGGCAATGATGCCGAGGCCATGGGTTATGCCACCAACGCAGCCGGGCAACCATTGGTGAACCCCTGCTACGACTGGGCCGGCTGTACGCCCGCCGACCAGCGGGGCATCAACATGAATACCGGCACGCGCTACAGCATTAACAAGAACATGACCCAGGACTTTGCCACCAACGTCAAATGGGCCATCACCGACCGCGTGCGCTCGCAATTCGACATACAGTACGTGGACTCCAAGGTAGAAAACTACGATATCGAAACCGGCTTTGCGTCTTACGCGGATCTCGCCCTGGACCTGACCGGCAAACGCCCGGCGATACAGCTGCTCGATCCCACCAACGTCAATCTTTCCGAGGGCAACTGGGCCAATCCCAACAACTACCGTATCCACTCCATCATGGACCATGTGGAAGACAGCGAGGGCGACCAGCTCGCGCTGCGCGGTGACTTTGAGTTTGATATCGACAACGGCTGGATGGAATCCATCAAAACCGGCGTGCGCTGGGCGGAGCGCGACCAGCAGGTGCGCTGGAGTGGGTATAACTGGCAGAACGTTGCCAACGACTGGACCAACAACCAGTCGGCCTATTACAACCTCGACCGGCACGAACCCGCCAATGGTGCCGGCGGTCAACCTGGTTTCACCGGCTATCCGCTGGACTTCTACGGCGTACGCTCTCTGGGCACGTCGAATTATCACGATATCAATTTCAACCAGTTCGTTTTTGCCAATATGGATCTGATCTCCAATCGACAGGCCATGGCCAATGCGCTCGGTGCCGGCGCGCTCGGTCTGACCGGCGGCGTCGGCTGGGACCCGATCTGTTCCAATACCGGCGATCGCAGCGGCGAAGTCGAGGGAACCTGCTTTACCCCCTCGGAAATTGCTGACGTCAACGAGGAAACCCAGGCCGCCTATATCCAGTTCAACTTTGGTGGCTCAGACGCCGAGCTGTTTGGCGTACCGGTCTCCGGTAACTTTGGTCTGCGCTACGTGAAAACCATCAATAGTGCAGACGGTGGTACCGACTATGCGCGCCTGGGTGATGAATACTTTTTCACCCTCGATCCAGAAACCGGCGAGCGCATTTCCGACCCGACTCGCCAGAACCTGGGCTGCGCCCCGGTAACCGCACCTGAGGGACAGCCACAACCGCCAATTCCCTTCACGTTGGGTTGTTACCTGTCCATGGACGATGTCGCCTTCATGAATGGCGCCAGCCAGACCGGTAGCAGCAAGAAAACCCACCACAATCTGCTGCCGAGCTTCAATATCAAGTTCGACCTGACGGAAGAAGTCCTGCTGCGCTTCGCCGCCTCCAAAGCCATGGCGCGGCCGGATATCGGCAACCTGCGCTACTACACCGGCATCGGTGAAACCCTGCCGGATACCGATAATCCCGGTGACCCTCTGTGGGTGAAAAATGCCGAAGGAGAAATTGTCGGTGCCAATGTGCGCTACACCAGCGGCGCGCAGAATCCGTATCTTTCCCCCATCGAGGCGACCCAGTTTGACCTGGCGCTGGAGTACTACTTTGCCGACGTGGGTTCCATGACCCTTACCCTGTTCCACAAACAGTTCGACAACTACATCCAGATCGGCAATCAGAATGTCGAATTCACCAACAACGGGGTAACCCGCACGGTAGAAGTCAACCGACCACTGAACGGCGATGGCGCTGAGATCAAAGGCTTCGAATTTGCCTTCCAGCGTTTCTTCGACTTCCTGCCGGAACCGTTTAATGGTCTCGGCGTACAGGCCAACTATACCTTTATCGACAACCAGGGTATCACCAATACCGGTGTGCAGGCGCAGGGTGCGGAAAGCACCACGGTTACCGCCCAGGCTCCGGATACCATCAGCGTCAACCGCCTGGAAGGGCTCAGTGACAATGCGTACAACCTGGTGGGCATGTACGAATATGGCGACTGGCAGGCGCGTTTGGCTTACAGCTGGCGCGACGAGTATATGGTCACTGCCATCGATTGCTGTGTGGCCTACCCGGTATGGACGGAAGCCTTCGGATCACTGGACGGTTCCGTCGCGTACAGCCTTACCGACAACCTGGATATTGCCTTCCAGGCCAGCAACCTCCTGAACGAGGAAACCGTGATGACCCAGCAGGTTTCCAATGTGGAGGATGGCGGTACCCGGATGCCGAACTCCTGGTTCATCAACGACCGCCGCTATACGCTGGGACTGCGCTTCCAGTTCTGATCACCGGCACCGCAGGCAGGCCGTTCCGCTGCCGCGCCCGGACATAAAAATGCTGAGCTGTGGCGTTTTCGCGGCTCAGTATTTTTTGTGATAAAAACGCAGTAAATAAAACACGAAACGAAAAAATGGCAGACAAAATAAAAATAGCCATTGTCGGCGGCGGTACCGCCGGCTGGATGACCGCCGCTGCACTGGCGGGCATCGCCACAGATAAAATCTGTGAACTGATCCTTGTGGAATCGGAAGCCATCGGTACCGTGGGTGTCGGTGAAGCCACGATTCCGGCCATCAAGGAATTCAACGATCGGCTCGGCATCCCGGAAACGGAAATGCTGCAACAGACCCGGGCGACCTTCAAACTCGGTATCGAGTTTCAGGGCTGGGGCAAACCAGGTACCTCCTACATTCATCCGTTCGGCACCTTCGGTCAGCCCATCGCCGGCACGGACTTCCATCAGCAGTGGCTGCGATTTTTTTCCGATTCTGCGTTGCGGGAAAATGCGGGGTTGTCGCAGCAATTACCCCCGCTGGAAGCGTACTCCCTGGCGGTGCAGATGTGCCGCGCGGGAAAATTTGACTATCCAAAGGCCAGTGCCGGATCTGCGCTTGATCCCATCGAATCCAGTTACGCCTACGCCTATCATTTCGACGCCGGGCTCTATGCGCGCTATCTGCGCGACTATGCCGAGCAGCGTGGCGTACGGCGTATCGAGGGGCGTATTCACAACGTCAGTCAAGATCCGCACAGCGGTGATATACAGACGCTGCACCTCGAGTCCGGCCAGCAGATCAGCGCCGATTATTTTATCGACTGCTCCGGCTTCCGCTCCCTGCTGCTTGGACAGACACTCGGCGTCGCCTATCAGAGCTGGAAGCACTGGCTGCCCTGCGACAGCGCCGTCGCCATGCCCAGCGCACGCGACGCAGACCTGCCGCCGGTGACCCGCTCCACCGCGCAGCCCGCGGGCTGGCAGTGGCGTATTCCGCTGCAACACCGCTGCGGCAACGGCTTTGTGTACCAGAGCAGCCTGATTGGCGACGACGAGGCGGCGGACTCCCTGGCTTCCAGCCTAAAGACACCGGCCATTGGCGACCCGCGCATTATCCGTTTCGAGGCGGGCAAGCGCGCCTGTTCCTGGCATAAAAACTGTATCGCCGTCGGGCTTGCTGCGGGTTTTCTGGAACCACTGGAATCCACCAGTATTTATTTAATTCAGGCAGCGATCGTGAATTTCCTGAAACTTTTGCCAGGAAAATCGCTACAGCCGCAACTGGCGCGTGAATTCAACCGCTTGCTGAATCTGGAATACGAGCGCGCGCGGGATTTTATTATTCTCCATTATCATTTAAACCCGCGTACAGACTCGGAACTGTGGCGCCATTGCCAGTCGATGTCGATACCCGATGAGCTGCGCCTGCGCATCGAAGCCTTCCGCAAGCGCGGCTTTATCGAACAGTACCGGCACGGTCTGTTTGCGCCACCGAGCTGGCTGAGTGTATTCATGGGCCAGGGCCTTAAACCCCGGCAGGTCGAACCACTCGCCAACCAGGTCGATCCGCACAAAGCCGCGCAGACCCTGAGCTCGCTGGAGCAGACCATTCGCCGACAGATCGCGGCCATGCCATCAAGCGCAGAATTTGTGCAGCAATTGAATTCGATGCCGGCGGAGGAGATGCACGCATGAGCCAGTCCTCCCCTATCCGATCCGTTGCCATCATCGGCCGCGACAGCGATGCCTGGCTAACTGCGCTGCTATTGCGAAAAGCGCTGGGAAAACAGTACCTGGAAAACGGCGAGCAACCACTGACGATAACACTGGTGGAACTGCCCTCCCATACCCTGCCCCAGGACGTCATCACTACCCTGCCCACGCAACGATTGCTGCATCAATTACTGGGTTTGTCAGAAAGCAATGTTGTTGAAAGTAGCGGCGGAACCCCCTCTCTGGGCTACTTCTATGCCGGCTGGAGAGATCACAATTCCGGCCGTTTCCAGCTGTACGACAATACCGGTGCCAGTATCGATCGCCTGCCCTTTTTTCACTACTGGAATCGCGCGCGCCAGCGCGGGCTCAATACCGATCTGGACGAGTTTTCGCTCGCCGCTGCCGCTGCGCGAAGGGGCAAGATGCTGCGACTGAACAACGATATCCACCACTTTGCCGGTGGCGCGTTCAGTGGCACCACTTACGCCTACAACCTGTCAGCACCGGCCTACGTAAAAGGAATCGCGCGGCTCGCACTGGATGCCGGCGTGACGCACCGGATCTCTGAGGTGAAGACCGCCAGTATCGGCGATGGCGGCATTCAATCCGTGCTACTCGACAACGGGGAATCGATACACGCCGACCTGTTTATCGATGCCAGCGGAACTGGCGAGCTGATCGACAGATTGAGCAAGGGCAGCCTGGACCAGGACAATTTCGAATCCTGGAATAACTGGTTTCCCTGTGACCGCGCACTGGTCGCCTCCATGCCGCGCCTGCGCCCCCAACCGGCGCTCAACCAGATTGTCGCGCTTTCCTGTGGCTGGATGGGACTCTATCCGCTCGCTGCGCGCACCGGAGTACTGGTGCCATTCGACTCACAATCCGCGAGTTCCGAGCAGATATTGCAGACCGTTCAACGCATGACCGCCAGAAAATTAATCCAACCGCAGATACGCACACTCAACATCGGTGTGCGATCAAAGCCGTGGCGTGGCAATTGTGTCGCGGTGGGCACATCGGCAGCGAGTCTGGACCCGCTACAGGGATTGCAGATGCAGGTGCTGCACACTTCGCTTTCCTATCTGCTCTCCCTGTTCCCGGCCCATGGCAATCAGGATTATGAAATCGAACGCGAACTCTACAACTCCCGGCTCTACAGCCATGTGGAGCGACTGCGGGATTTCCAGCTGGCGGGCTATCTGCTGAACCAGCGCCCCGAACCCTTCTGGCGCCACTGCGCCGGGGCACCAATTCCGCAACCCCTCGCCGACAAGATCGATCTGTTCAAAACCCGTGGAAATATTCCGCTGGAGGAACACGAACCTTTCGACGAACCCGCCTGGCAGGCACTGTTTGCCGGCTGTGGATTGATGCCCGAGAGCTACCATCCACTGGCCGACCTGGTGCCGGATACACAGCAGATCGAATTCTTCCAGGATATTTTGCGCTTCGTTGCCGCACAGGCGGAGCGGATGCCGGATCTGGAACGCACACAGAATGGCGCCGCTCAGGTGTGATAACTCAAACTCACCGGAAAAAACCAACCGTGACAACAGCCCGCCCCTCCATCGCCGTTTCCGCATTGACAGCTTTTGTGCTGCTGATCCTCAGCTTCGGTGCAATCGCCGAGATCCAGCCGGCCAAAATTTTCTCCGACCACATGGTACTGCAACGGAATCAGCCGGTTGCCATCTGGGGAACCGCCTATGCGGATACCGATATTCATCTGGCGCTGAACGACCACCGCTATACCGTACGCAGCGACAGCGATGGCCAGTGGCGGATAACCATTCCCGCGCAAAAGGCCGGCGGCCCCTATACGCTCTCCCTGAGTGGCGACGGCGAGGCGGCGATTCGCGATGTCTACTTCGGCGATGTGTGGCTCGCCGGCGGCCAGTCCAATATGGAGTGGAAACTGAGCTGGAAGATCAATGATTCCGACAAGATCATTGCTTCCGCCGATTATCCTCTAATCCGGTTCTTCGATGTGCCCAGTGAAATCGCCGCGACACCGCAAGCGACGTTGAATGGCGGCGAATGGAAAAAAGCCACCCCGGAAAACGCCGCGGAATTTTCCGCGGTCGCCTACCTGTTCGCACAGAAAAATCATCTGGAGAAAGACGTTGCGGTCGGTATCATTGACAACAACTGGGGCGGCACACCGGCGGAAGCCTGGATGAGCAAAGAGGCACTGTTGCAGTTGCCCGCCTATCGCGAACGCACCGAGGCACTGTTTCAGCCGGGTACCGACTGGCCCGCGCGTTTTAACCGCAACCAGCGCAACGCCGAAGAAAAATACCAGCGGCTCACCAGCAAACAAGATGCGCTGAAGGCGGGCGCCTACCGTTTCGACTACTCCACCGCCAGCTGGAGCGAACAGACACTGCCTGCGGAATTCGAGCATCTGGCCTGGTTGCGCCATGAATTCGATCTCAATGAAATACCCAGCAAGGCCGTACTGGAGCTCGGCGACCTGCAGCAGGAGGCGTTCGTCTGGATCAATGAACATTTACTGGCGGAGGAAGATTCCCAGGCCCAGGGCGCCCGCTATGAAATTCCGGCTGACCTGCTGAAAAAAGGCCGCAACCTGATCGCGCTGCGCGTCGGCAACAGCTGGCACAACAAACCCTATGTGGGCCGTCCGGATCAACTCTGGCTACAACTCGGCGACACCAGACTGGACCTGAGCAGCGGCTGGCAGTACAGCAACCAGGTGGAAGCGCCAATACCGGAACATATCCGCTACGAACACAAACCCACCTTCCTGTACAACAGCATGATCCACCCGATCCAGGGCTACGGTATTCGCGGAGCCATCTGGTACCAGGGTGAAAGCAATGTGGGCGAAGCCGCGCAGTACCACGACCTGTTCAGTGCCCTGATTCAGGACTGGCGCAACCAGTGGCAACAGGAGTTGCCCTTCCTGTTCGTACAACTGGCCGCGTTTCTGCAACCGAAAAACCCGCAACCGGACAGCAACTGGGCACTGCTACGGGAGATGCAGAGCCGTACCCTGACGTTGCCCAAAACCGGCATGGCCACCGCCATCGATATCGGCGATATCTACGACATTCACCCGCGCAACAAGCAGGATGTGGCGGCGCGTCTGTGGGGCGAGGCAAAACGCGTGAGCTACGGTGAAGACATTCTCAGCCGTGGCCCTACCTACCAGTCACACCAGTTGAAAAACAACCGTGTAATTATCCGGTTTGCACATACCGGTGAGGGACTGCGACTCAAAGATGGTGAATCGGTAAAAGGATTTATTCTTGCGGACAGCCAGGGCAACTACCGGCTCGCAAACGCGAAAATTGAGGGCAGCACCGTCGTGGTATGGCACGACGATATAGCAAAGCCCAGCGCAATCAAATATGCCTGGGCGGATTATCCGGAAGTCAACCTGTACAACTCGGCCAACCTGCCGGCATTACCCTTTTCTCTGGAAAAATTATAAAACGGATAAAAACCATGACGAGCCAACTCTACAACACCTCTGAACGTCACCCACGCAGCAAGCAGCTTATGCTGATCGCAGCCCTACTGCTTACTCCCGCTCTCACGCTAGCCGCGGAAACGCCCAACCCCAACTACGTCTATTTCAGCGCGGGCGACACACCGGAAAAATGGGCCTGGGTATTGAGCGACCCGGACAACTGGTGGCAGCCCCTGGCCGGCAATGACGGCCAGTCTGCACAGAAAAAGATCCGCATAGTACCCACCAGCTTCCAGAGCGAAAACGACGCGGTAAATATCCAGTGGAGTAAAAATTCTTCCTGGGGCAGCGCAGCCATCAGCGGACGCGAGATAGACCTGTCCGGATATGAAAATGCCGCGGAGCTGTCCGTGGCACTGAAAGTCAAAAAGCGCAGCAAAAGTGAAGTCAAGCTCGCCATGAACTGTGGCGAGAATTGCGGCGGCGAGGTTCAGATAGGCCACATCCTCAACAAGGCCCCACTCGACCAGTGGTTCCTGTTGCCGGTGCCGCTGAACTGCCTGAGCCAGAGCGGCGCAGATCTTTCAAAAATAATCTCGCCGTTCTCCATCGGCACTACAGGCAGTCTGGAGCTGGAAATCGCCGAAATCCAGGTCATGCCGCTGGCGGATGGGGACAAGGGTTGCGCTCAAGATGGCCAACCCAGCGCTCCCTGACCCACTGGCTTTAGCGCAACAGAATCACTCAGGTAGGCTCACACTTACCCTGCTTCAGCGCCTCTATTTCCAGCTGTTTCATGGCTCTTTTGTGGCCCAGATAGATCACAAACATAGCAAACACCGTTGACACCACCACGCATATCGTCAAAAAAGTCCACATATTCACATTCATAGAAAGTCCCTCACTAAAAATTTTGTATTCCTTTGAAACAGAAAACGTCAGCTCAACTGTGACAATGCATGGTCCACTGCCCGTGCCGCGAACACCATATAGGTCAATGACGGATTCTGGGTACCCGTGGAGGTCATGCAGGCGCCGTCAGTGACGTAGACGTTTTTACAGGCGTGGAGCTGGTTGTGTTTATTGAGCAGGGAGGTTTTCGGGTCGTGCCCCATGCGTACGCCGCCCATTTCGTGAATATCGAGGCCGGGTGCGCGGTGGTCATCGTCTACCTGGATATTGGTAAAGCCGGCAGCGTCGAACATTTCCGCGACCTGCTGTTGATAGTCACGAATCATTTTTTCATCGTTATCGTCGTAGCCCACATTTACCCGAAGAATTGGCATGCCCCATTCGTCCTTCTGTTGAGAATCTAGGGTGACCTGGTTGTGCTCGCGGGGAATGCATTCGCCCATCATATGGGAGTTGATGTGCCACGGCCCGTAGGACGGGTTCATCATATTGGCAACGAGCTGTTCGCCCACGCCATCGTAATTGACATCTACCGGCCGGGTGCTGTCGACACCGGCAGCGTAGCCGCGCAGGAAATCGGTTTCCTGTTTGTGCAGGTTGCGAAAGCGTGGGATATAGCCACTGGTGGGGCGGCGACCGTGGGTTTTGAATGCCTTGAGGCCATCGTATTCTGCGGTCATCCGGCCGCGGTAGTTGTGGAAGCTTACATATTTCCCGAGCAGGCCGTTGTCGTTGCCGAGGCCATCGGGAAAACGGGATGAAGTGGAGTTGAGAAGGATCAGGTTGGTATTCAGCGCGCTGGCGTTGACGAAGATCAGCGGCGCGTAGTATTCGCTCATCTCCTTACTGCGGGCGTCGATGACGCGCACACCGGTGGCTTTCTGTTTTTTCTCATCGTAAATAATCGAGTGGACCACGGAATCATTTCGGAGGGTGAGATTGCCGGTGCGCGCGGCCCAGGGCAGCGTTGCCGAGTTCGCGCTGAAATAGCCTCCGAACGGGCAACCCCGCTGGCACATAACCCGCTGCTGGCAGATGGTACGGCCCTGCTTTGCGTAATATTCCCTATTGCCGGTGATGTGCGCGCAGCGCCCGCTGATCACATAACGGTTTTCGTATTTGCCTTCTACCACGGATTTGAAATGCTTTTCCGCTGCGGTCAGCTCGATGCCCGGCAGGAATTCACCGTCCGGCAGGTGGGGAATACCATCGCGAAAACCGGCCACACCGACAAACTGTTCCACCTTGCTGTACCAGGGGGCCAGATCCTTGTAGCGGATGGGCCAGTCCACCGCAAAGCCGTCCCGCGCCGGGCCCTCGAAATCGAGATCGCTCCAGCGCTGTACCTGCCGCGCCCACATCAGGGATTTGCCTCCGGTCTGGTAGCCACGAATCCAGTCGAAGGGTTTTTCCTGAATATACGGGTGCTCATTATCCTTCACGAAAAAGTGCGCAGCGTCTTCCTTGAACGCGTAACAGCGACTGGCAATGGGATTTTCCCGTTGAATATCTTCGGGTATTTCGCCGCGATGCTTGAACTCCCACGGCATCATGGTCGTAGTGGGGTAATCCCGGTTGTGGACAACGCTGCGCCCCCGCTCCAGTACCAGCGTTTTTACCCCTTTTTCACACAGGTCTTTTGCCGCATAACCGCCACTCATTCCCGAGCCAATCACGATGGCGCCGTAGCTGTTGCTATGTACGCTTTTGATATTCAGGTCAGCCATGGATATTCACCTTCGCGTCCGGATCAATTTTTTTATCGCCATCGAACACCGGCCCCGGGACCAGCTGGTAGGGCATCAGTTCAGTCATGACGTATTCGGAGTTGAGGTATCCCTGTATCGTGTACCACTTGCTGGTGTTGAGAAAATACTGCACCACCTGCACTGCCTGATTTTCTGGGTCGCTGTGACCCCAGATATCTGCCAGTGCACGCTCGCTGTTGGCGCGGTCCAGCTCGCTGAAGCGCGGCCGCCCTGCTCCAGTGCGGCCAACGCCAGAGGGAAAGTCATCGAACAATCGCATTCCGGCGATAAACTTAATCTGATCGACACGGCTCAGGCAGTCGTTAGCCATCACCAGCACGAAATCCTGCACATCCAGCTCGGCTGCGCCCTTGAGCCATTCGCCGTTCAGCTCTGTGGATGGAATCAGGGTATCCACGAGTTTTTTTAGCAACATCTGCTGGCTGGCAGTCACCTGTAATTCGTCGTAGGCCGCGAGCACACGCGCCTGGGCGAATTCGCCAACCGGTAACAGAGCGAGACCGCCGGTGGCCAGTGCCAGTTGTTTGAGTAGGGTTCTTCTGTTCATCGCATTGCCCGTTTTTATTATTTATTTGGCTAAATGATGCCCCTTAGGTTGCGGGTATTCGGGGCATCACCCCCTGTTCCAACTCCGCGCTGTAGTGAAACTTGCGGTGACGGAGGCCAGTGGATCCTTGGGTTGATCATGTTCCACAAAACCAAACCGATAGCCGGATTGATCTGCTGCGGCAAGGAACTGCTTGAAATCAATGATTCCCGCACCGACATCCACCATATTTCCGGCAACGTCCATATCTTTGACGTGCCAGAGCGGGAAACGGCCCGGATGTTTACGGAAATAATCCAGTGGATCCCGCTGCGCCTTGCGCAGCCAGAACAGATCCATCTCAAAACTCACCAGCGCCGGGTCGGTGTTATCCAGCAGCCACTGATACGGCTCGAAATCATTGCTGGTGACAAATTCGAAATCGTGATTGTGATAAGCCATACGCAGACCCGCGCTGCGGCACAGTTCGCCCCAGCGGTTGAGATCGTCCGCCAGGCGCTTGTAACCATCTTCGCTACGCTCACTTTCTCCGATCCACGGTAATACCAGGAACTGATGCCCCACTTCTGCCGCCGCATCCAAATGCTGCTGGAGCCCTTCCCGTAACTGCGACAGTTGCAGGTGTGCAGCCGGAGAAATCAGCCCTTCTCCCAGGAGAATTTTGCGCAGTTCCGCGGGCTTTTCTTCAAAGTAACCGGCAAACTCCACCTGCTGATAACCGATTCCCGCCAGCGCCTTTAATGTGGCCGAAACACTTTTCTCCATCAGGGCGCGTACGGTGTACAGCTGCACTCCTCGCACCTGGGCCTGCATCGGCGAGCCTGCTTGGGTAAGGCCAGCTGCGGTGGCGGCGAGGGCGGCACAGGTCATGGCGAGAAACTCCCGGCGATTGATGGATCTGTTCATGGTTTTGCTCCTGGGAAGATCGGGTGCAGGCAAACGCCCGCACACAATCCGGCACACGTGTTACCGCCAGCCGGAAATAGGTTGGAATTTGCGGGCAGCACAGAATTGCCCAGGCAAAAGTGAAGATCGGAAAAATCGGCGCGGCACAGACGGGCACCGCAGGCACGGTTTGTGCTCTTTGTGCTCATGGCGGTCATCGCTATTTATTTTTATTTTCGACCCGGACTGAGGCGATTTATTAACACCGGTTATTGGCGACGGTCTTACGTCGAATCCGGTGTAGGCCCCGATTGCGCCCGGGAAATTATTATTGTGCCGGGGAAATATCCACGGCGGGCAACTCGAAAAAAATGTAACCGGTTTCAGGGATCCCCGCAAGCCCTGCCTTGAGGCATACAGCGCCAGTGTGACGCCTGCGCGAAAAGCCGGGGAAACTCAGGGCCGCTAATCCCCGGCAGACTGTCCCCGGCAGACTGTCCCCGGAAAACTGTCACAGGGAAAACTGCCCCCAAGGCTCAGGGCGCCGGCCCGGTGCTGTCGCGTACCTTGAGATCGTAAGGCAGCACCACCTGGGCGGGCTCACCACTGCTGGCAGTTTCCAGTTGATCAATCAACAGCTGCGCCGCGGTCGCTCCGAACTCCTCCGCCGGCTGGGCGATTGTGGTCAGGGCCGGGTCGCTATAAGACGCATAGGCAATATCGTCGAACCCGGCCACAGAGATGTCTTGCGGCACCCGCAGCCCCGCCTGTTTGATCCGCTGCATTGCGCCCAGCGCCATTTCGTCGTTCTCGCAAAAAATGGCGGTGGGCGGGTTGTCGCGGGTGATCAGGGTACCGGCGGCGCGGTGGCCGGACTGCAGGGTGAAGTCACCCGGACACAGCAGGGAGTCATCAAAAGCGATACCGGCCGCCTCCAGCGCCTCGCGGTAACCGGCAACCCGCTCGAGGGTCAGCGGGCTGCGCTGGGGGCCCTTGATCAGTCCGATACGCCGGTGACCGAGGCGCACCAGATGATCGGTGATGGCGCGGGCGGCCGCGCGGTTATTCAGTTGTACCGACGGATAACCGCAATCACGCATCACTTCACAGGCATTAACCATGGGCGGCAACTGGTCCCCGGCTTTACCCCTCACCTTGCCCTTCCCTTTTACTTTCCCCTCTCCTTTTTCGGCCTCATCCAGCCCGGAAAAGGGATCGAATGCGCGCAACTGAATCACTCCATCCGCCTGGAAATTCTGCACCATACGCGCGTAATCGCGCTCGATTTCCTCACGCCCCAGGGTGTTGCACAGCAGCACCTGATAGCCAGCCTCCCGCGCGCGCTCCTGAATTCCGGTAATCACCCGCGAAAAGAACGGGTTGGCAATGGTGGGCACCAGTACCACCAGATTGTGAGTGCGGCGGGAGCGGAACTGCACCGCCATCAGGTTGGGTTTGTAGCCCGCCTCGTCCACGGCGGCGAGGACCTTCTTGCGGGTGCGCGGAGATACCAGATCCGGTTTCGCCAGGGTACGGGAAACCGTGGCCACAGAAACTCCCGCCAACCTGGCCACGGTACGGATATTCGACATAGACGCTCAGCTCTCTTTTCAACTATTCCCAAGGGGCACTTCCGCCCGCTAGCCAGACAGGGTTTTACCGCTGCGCTGGTCGCTTTCTTCGATGGATTCATCAATCTATGGCAAATCCCACGCCGGAAGTATCCGTGGGCATCTTGACAGGAAAAAATGTAACCCGTTACATTGCACTTTACAAGAGCGCACAATTACCAGCGCCATCGTCATTTACCGCGCGATCGGCAACCCCGAGGTGGGCAACACGCTGGCACAGTCCGCGATGAGTAATCGCGGGACAATACGAAAAAAATAAATAACGCGATAAGCGACGCATAAAAAACAGCTCTGCACGCGACGATAAGGAGAATAAAGTGAGGCAGCCCGACAACAAGCTGCGCCTGGGAATGGTTGGCGGCGGTGAGGGCGCGTTTATCGGCGCGGTACACCGGGCCGCGGCCAATCTCGACGGACGCATCCGGCTGGTGTGTGGCAACTTCAGCCGCGAGCCCGACAACAACCAGCGCACCGGCGCCAGCCTGGGCCTCACCGCCAACCGCGTGTATCCGGATTGGCCGAGCATGATCCGCGCCGAAGCCGCCCTGCCTGAAAGCGAGCGTATGCAGGCGCTCAGTATCGTCACCCCCAATCAATTGCATGTCCCCATTACCGAAGCCGCACTGGATGCTGGCTTCCACGTATTCTGTGAAAAACCCGCCGGCATCACCCTCGCGGAAGTCACCAGACTGCAGCGCCGGCTCGCCGCCAGTGACCGCCACTACGGTCTGGCCCATACCTACCTTGGCTACCCACTGGTCCATCAGGCGCGGCACATGGTGCGCAATGGCAAACTGGGTCAGATACGCAAAATTTATGCGGACTACCGCCAGGGCTGGCTCGCCGGCGGACTGGAATACAGCGGCAACAAACAGGCGGGCTGGCGCACTGATCCTTCCCAGGCCGGGGCCAGTGGCTGCATGGCGGATATCGGCACCCACACCTTCGGGCTCGCCGAATTTGTCAGCGGCCACAAAATCACCCGACTGTGCGCAGAACTGCACTCCCATATCGATGGCCGCCAGCTGGACGACGATGGCTCCGCGCTGTTTCGCACCGATGGCGGCGCCAGCGGCGTACTGACCGCCAGCCAGGTGTGTGCCGGCGAGGAAAACGACCTGACCCTGCGCATCTACGGCGAACACGGCGGCCTCGAGTGGCACCAGATGCAGCCAGACACCCTGGTTCACCGCAGAGCCAATGGCGATATCCACCTGCTGCGCGCCGGCACCGATCGTGAATACCTGCTGCCGACCACCCGCCACAGCCTGCGCCTGCCCGCCGGGCACCCGGAAGGCTATCTCGAAGCCATGGCCAACCTTTACCGGGATTTCGCCAGCGCCATTCTTGACGGAACCCCCTGCGCGATACCCGGTATCGACAACGGTCTGCGCGGCATGGCATTTATCGACGCCATGCTCCGCAGTGGCGGCCACTGGACCGAACTGGAAATACCCTCCACTGAACCGCACACCACAGGGGTAAAGGCATGAACGAAACCGGAAAACCAACTGCGCAGAAAGCCCAGATAGCTCAGATAAAAGGACCCGCGCTGTTTCTTGCGCAGTTCATGGGTGAACAACCGCCCTTCGACAATCTTGCCGATATCTGCCGCTGGGCCGCCTCTCTCGGCTACCGTGGTGTGCAGATTCCGAGCAACGACGCCCGCTGTATGAACCTGAGACTGGCCGCGGAAAGCCAGGACTATTGCGATGAACTGCGCGGGACCTGTGCCCAGGCGGGAGTAGAAATCACGGAACTGTCCACCCACCTGCAGGGACAACTGGTGGCCGTGCACCCGGCCTATGACGAGCTGTTCGACAACTTCGCCCCGGCGGAACTACGCGGCAATCCCCGCGCGCGCACCGACTGGGCGGTGGAACAACTGCTGCTCGCGGCCAGGGCCAGTCAGCGCCTCGGCCTCAGCGCCCACGCGACATTTTCCGGCGCCTTGCTGTGGCACCTGGTGTACCCCTGGCCGCAGAGACCCGCAGGACTGGTAGAGCAGGGTTTTGCGGAACTGGCGCGGCGCTGGCGGCCGATTCTCGACGCCTTCGACGAGGCCGGCGTGGACGTCTGCTATGAAATCCACCCCGGTGAAGACCTCCACGACGGCGCCTCCTTCGAACAGTTCCTGCGCGCAGTGGATCAGCACCCAAGGGCAAAAATTCTCTACGATCCAAGCCACTTTGTGCTGCAGCAACTGGACTATCTGGACTTCATCGATCGCTACCATGCGCGCATCGGCATGTTTCATGTGAAGGATGCGGAGTTCCGTCCCGATGGCCGTGCCGGTGTCTACGGCGGCTATCAGGGCTGGACCGAGCGCCCCGGGCGTTTCCGCTCCCTGGGTGACGGCCAGGTAGATTTCAGAGGTATTTTCAGCAAGCTCACCCAGTACGGATTTGACGGCTGGGCGGTGGTGGAGTGGGAGTGCTGCCTCAAGCACCCGGAAGATGGCGCGCGGGAGGGCGCGCAGTTTGTACGCGAGCACCTGATCCGCCGCGCGGACAAAGCCTTCGACGATTTTGCCGGCGGCGCCAGTGATAGTGCGCGCAATGCGCGGATTCTTGGTATTGGCGACTAACTCGTAGGATGGGCAAAGCACAGTGTGCCCATCAAAGACCTTGGTACCGAATAACGTTGGGCACGCTGCGCTTTACCCAACCTACCGGTCTCGAACAACAAAAATGATCGCGATGGGAGAAAATAAAATGAATAAGTCCGACCCAAAGCAGTACCCCACACAATACCGCAACAGCCGCCTCTTTCTGATCGGGGTACTCGCCCTGGTTGCCGCCGCCATGAGCGCTTCCCTGCGCGCCACTGTGGCCGGGGATATCAAGGGCGAGCTGTTCGACACCATCGACCTCGCACACTCTGCCACACTGATTGCGGAATCTCTCGGGGTGGCATTTCTCGGCTTCGCCTTCACCCTGTTTATCGTCAGCCCGCTACTGGACCTGCTCGGCATGCGCCGGGTAGTGATGGCCTCGGGGCTGTGTCTGGGCGGCGGCACCCTGCTCACCATCTGCGCACCACTTGTGGACGGCATGGATGCCTACTGGCTGGTGTGGAGCGGCATGCTGCTGTGCGGCATCGGCTGGGGCTGCGCCGAAGGCTCTGTGAATCCCATGACCACCGCGCTGTATCCGGAAGATAAAACCCACCGCCTGAACGTGGTCCACGCCTGGTGGCCGGCAGGCATGATTTTCGGTGGCGTAGCCGGAGTCGCCATGGGCGCGTTTGATGTGCCCTGGCAGTTCGCCCTCGCGCTGGTGTTGCTGCCGGCACTGGCGGTGGTGGTCCTGTCCATCGGCATCGAATTCCCGCCCACCGAGCGCGCCGCCAGCGGCATCAGCATGAAGGAAATGTTTCTGGAAATTCTGCGCCGCCCGAGTTTTCTACTGTGGTTCGCGGCAATGTTTCTCACCGCCGCCTCCGAGCTGGCTCCCGGCCAGTGGGTGGACCTGGCACTGACCCAGAAAGTGGGCTTCCGCGGTATTCTGTTACTGGTATATGTGAGCGGCCTGATGTTTGTGATGCGCCACTTTGCCGGACCACTCGCGCACCGCCTGTCCAATGCCGGGCTGCTGTGGATATCCAGCCTGCTGGCGGCCATCGGCCTGTTCCTGCTGTCCCGCGCAGACGGTGCGGTAACCGCGCTGGTTGCGGCAACCGTATGGGGTATCGGCGTGTGCTTTATGTGGCCGACCATGCTCGCCAGCGTATCCGAACGCTATCCCCGCGGCGGCTCACTGATGATCGGTCTGGTAGGCTCCGCCGGTGCGGCGTCCATCTACTTTGTACTGCCCATGCTGGGCGCCTTCTACGATCAGGTAAAGCAGGAACTGGCCGGCGGCAGCGACGGGCTTGCGCAACTGTCGACAACAGCACTGGCGGACATTGAGGGGCTGGCGGCGGCGGAGTCTTTCGCTCTGGTGGCGCTGTTGCCGCTGGCGCTGCTGCTGATCTTCGGCGCGGTGTGGCTCTACGACCGCCGCGCCAAATCCACACAGCGGGTGGCCACCGCCTGAAATGGTCACTGCGACGGGTAAACGTCTCTTCTCCACAGGGCGTTGACGTCGTCACTGTGTCTCTGGCCCGTTTGCACGGGCCTTTTTTTAAACACCGTACTTTTACCCCCCCCGGTTACTGATCCGTTGTCGCGGGTGTGATTTTTCCGGTTACTGGGTATCGGCAGGCTGTAGATATTTATCCACAAACGCCACCATCGCCTCCACGGCTTCCAGGCGGGTCTCGCTCTGCATCAGGTTATGTGTCTCCCCTTTCAGCTCGATCAGTTTCACGTCCTTTTCTGCCCGTCGCAGCTGCTTGTACATAGTATTCGACTGCTTGAAGGGCACATTGAGATCATCTTCACCGTGAATCAACAATACGGGAGCCACGAAATTTTTGGCAAAGTTCGCCGGTGATATGGCCTTAAGATCTTTATCCGATGCTTCTCCATTGCCGATATTCTTCTGCCAGTAGGCTACGATCCAGTGGTCGTCGCCATGCTCTCGCTCTTCATATTCGATCATGTCTTCCAGGTCGGCAACGCCATTGATGGAAACCACGCAGCGATAAAGTTCCGGAGTAAATGCGCCACCAGCGAGCGCTGCATAGCCGCCGTAACTCGCGCCGACGATACAGATCCGTTGCGGATCGACAATGCCTTTTTTCACCAGCACGCCCACGGCATCGGTGAGATCATCCTGCATCTTTCCACCCCACTCACCGCGACCAGCCTTTTCATGCTCGATACCAAAGCCGCTTGAGCCGCGGAACTGGGGTTGCACCACCAGATAGCCGCGACTGGCCAGGGATTGGGCCAGCCAGTCAAAACGCATCTGGTCATAGGATGCGGGGCCGCCATGAGGCAGTATCACCGCCGGCAGGTTTTTCATATTCGCCACACGTTCCCGCGGGATGGTAAGCAGGTTGGGAATAATCAGGCCATCGCGGGCACGAAAGTTCATACGGCC